>JBGPJM010000026.1:0-35439 GCA_041485385.1 Phycisphaerae bacterium
GGTGGCCCACATGTCCGTGTAGCTCACCGCCGGGTCCCCGTCGGTCGCCACCCGCGACAGCGTCTGCCCCGTCTCGTCGAAGTACTGCGTGGCGTAGATGGCGTCGGGCTGCTTCACCACCGTCCGCGTCGCCCACACCGCCACCGCGGGAGAGCCCCCGTCGGTGTCGTAGCTGGTGTTGCCGACGTACGTGCTGTAGCTGCTCGCCTGGCCGTACGTGAACTCGTAGGTCCCGGCGGCGCCCCCCGAGCACCCGCACTGGCCGTTGAACCACGCCTTGCTCACCCGGTAGTCGCCGGACGAGACGTACTCCAGGTACGCGTCCGCGTAGGGCTTGAGGTTGGCGTCGCTGGCCGTCAGCGTGTCGTCGTCCAGCAGCGAGTCCTGGTCCCAGTCGTACTTGCGGTACCCCTCGTACCCCACGACCATCTTGAGCATGTGCGGCTCGCCCCGCCGCCCGTCGCTGTTGGACCACGCGTCGTCGTAGTACCGGTAGTACTTCTTCCTGACCAGCGACCCGACCAGGTCGCTCAGCGGCAGGGTGACGGTTGCCTTCTTGAGGTCCCCCCGCATGCCGTGGTCGTCGGCGTCGGCCGTGTAGTACGCATAGTCCACCGTCGCCACCAGCGCGTCCGAGCCACACGCCGCCCAGTCCTCCTCCAGCATCGTCTCGACCTTCACCTGCGTCAGCCGCGAGACGCCCACGGTCGTGTAGGTGTAGCAGTACCGCCTCCCCGCCCCGTCGTAGGCCTTGGAGATCGTCCCGTCGCTGTTGTACCCGCTGCTCACCGCCGTGCTCCCCGTCGTCGCGTCCCCCACATACGCGGTGTTCCCCGCCGCGTCCACGATCTTCCACAGCTGCCAGTCCGCCCGGCCGCTGGAGGTGTTGCCCCCGAAGAAGTACGTCCGCATCCCCAGCTGGTCGTACCACACGTAGGTGTCCGGCGTCCCCGACACATACTGGATGATCCCCGCCGCCCCGTTCTTGCCCTTGAACTCGTTGGCGCTCTCCCCCGTCCGATTGAACTCCAGGTACCGGTCCGCCCCGTACACGAGGTACAGCACGTCCTTGGTGTTGTCCGCGTCGTCGTAGAACCGCAGCTCCGGTTGGGAGGACTGGGCCCAGTTGTACCCCTGGAGCGCGTTGTTGTCCTGGTGCGCCGCCCCGCTGGTCTCCTGCCGGTGGTTGTAGCTCCGACCGATCACCCACCGGCTCATCCCCGGCGCCGGCAACGCCAGGTCGATCTCGTTGGGGCTGTACGTCCCCGTCGCCAGTACCACGTCCCCCACCCTCGATCCCCCTCCCCCCGCCTCGAAGGGGTTCCCCGCGAGCGACCAGCTGAAGAACGGCGCGGCCCGCAGCGAGCCGTCGATGTTCACCCCTCGCTGCAGGTGCAAGGGCCGCACCCCCTGGATCCGCGTCGAGCCCGTGTACAGGTACGCCGTCAGGCTGGCCCCGTAGATCTCCAGGATCTGGCTCACCACCGCGAGCGCCGCCCCACCTCCCCCCAGCACCAGCGCCGCCGCCACCACCCCCAGCCGCCCCCGCCAACCCCCCCGCCGCCCCACAGGACCACGGCGGAAGGCCCCCGCAAGACCGGTGACAGAAGAACGATTCCGGCGGACCGTCGGCAGGGCGCGGGTGGCGAGCATTGGCGGGTACCCCTGCGGGCGGCCCGCTCGCGGGTTCAGCCTTCCATCCCGGCGCCACACGACGCCACGGCCTGCGCTGAGCCCTCGGCGCGGCGGGCTCGCCCGCGCTGCTGGTTCAGCTCCAACCGTGGTCCCCGCCTCCCCCACAATCCAACACTTGTCACTTAAGGAAAATGGCAAACGTCCGCATGCTCTTGATCTCGACTACTCCTCCAGCTGCGGTAGCCGGAGACCGCTCTGAGGCCTCGAAGAAGTGAAGATCTGATGCTCCCCGCGACAACTGGGCGATCGGCGTCGTAGGTGGGGACTGGTCCGACGATGTCCTTTATGGTCGTGGCGACATGCTCAAGGGCGGGGTCGATGAAACCGGACGGTACACTTCCAAGCGTGCCGGATGCGCTGCCTTGTTCCGCCGGGAGACTTCCGTGGTCGATCCGATCATTCCCTACCCTCCCTGCGGTCCCGAGATCAGGCTCACGAAGACGCTGGTGCAGCTTCAAGCCCTAGACGCGCCTGATGCTTCTACCTTTTCACTGGGGGAACCGGAATGACCGCACAAGAGGCAGCCGACGCCGTGTCTTTGTCTGGCGCCATCGGTTCCCAGCCAACTCCGAGTGGATCGGATGGACAACCGCTGACCTCGCCGGCTCCCGGCGCTACGACGTTCGACCCGTACCGGCAAGCCGATCACCTTCAGAGCGCGCTGACGTCGGACAAGATCAGGGTGGCGTTCTTCCTCGGCGCGGGATGCCCGATGTCCATCCGCATCGGCAACGGCGACGAGTCCGAACCGTTGATCCCGGATGTTGACGGCCTGACGAAGCTCGTGTACACCGCCCTGATCGAGTCCAAGGACTATCGCGCCGCATTCGACGCGGTCCGCAAACGAGTCGTCGACAGCGGCAACGGTGATCCGAACATCGAGGAGTTCTTGACCTTCGTGCGGGCGTTGAAGGAAGTCGCCGGAGCCGCGGGTATCGACGGGCTCACAGGGACGGGCCTCGCTGCGCTCGATGCAGAGATCTGCAGAGTTATCGTCGAGACCGTGAGGCGCCCGCTCCCAGAGTCCGGCACGCCGTACCACGGCTTGGCGAGCTGGATCGGGGCCATTCCAAGGCAGTACCCCGTCGAGATCTTCACGAGCAACTACGACCTCTTGACGGAGCAGGCCCTGGAGCGGCAACGCGTGCCCTACTTCGACGGCTTTGTGGGAACGGACCGCCCATTCTTCGACCTGGCATCAATGGAGCAGGACACCCTGCCGTCGCGTTGGGTCCGGATGTGGAAGATCCACGGATCGATCAACTGGCGCCTGACGCCCGAAGGGAACGTGGAGCGGTGCGAGCCCGCCGCCGCAGGCGAGAGCCACCTCATCCACCCCTCCCACCTCAAGTACGACCAGAGCCGCCGGATGCCGTATCTGGCCATGCTGGATCGGTTGCGATCGTTTCTTGGCGGCGGGCAGGCGATCCTGGTCACCTGCGGGTACTCGTTCTCCGACCAGCACGTGAACGACGTCATTCTCCAGGGGCTCGCGGGCAACGCTGCGGCCGCGTGCTTTGCGCTGCTCTTCGGGGCTCGTAGTGCCTACCCCGAAGCCGTGGCCAGCGCCAAACGGCGCCCCAACCTCAACATACTCGCCGCGGACGGCGCAGTTCTGGGGATGCGCGAAGGCAGGTGGACGGATGGCGGCGTGCCGTCGCACTTCCTCGATGGTGTTGCCGTGAGGGCAGAGCCGCGGCCTGCGGGGGAATCAGGAGGTCCCTGTACGTGGTTGTTGGGAGACTTCGCGTGCCTGGGCAGGTTCCTGGAGTACGAGATCGCAGGGCGCGACCAGGAAGGTATCGACGCGAATGGCGGGTGATCCGACCTTCATCGGCACTGTCCAGGACGTCAGCGGCGCGACCGTCAGCGTCGAGCTGGACGACCAGACGGTCACCGGCTTGAGCTTCGTGAACGGCGAGGTGTACCGGATCGGGCAGGTTGGCGGCTTCGTGCGCATCCCGATCGGCTACATCGACCTCTTCGGCGTGGTGTCACAGGTCGGCGCTGGCGCGGCACCCGGCGGGGACGACAACACCCATCCCTATGGCAATCGCTGGCTGAAGGTTCAGCTGGTCGGCGAGGGACGCCATCGCTCCCAGTTCCATAGGGGGGTCTCCCAGCATCCGAGCATCGGGGACCGGGTGCACCTGGTCACGGAGACCGATCTGGAGTCGATCTTCGGCCCGGGCGAGCCGCAGGATTTCGTAGCGGTCGGCCGCCTAGCGAGTGCGCCCTCGATACCCGCCCTCCTCGATATCAACAAGCTGGTGACGCGGCACAGCGCCGTGCTGGGCGCAACCGGGGCGGGGAAATCGACCACGGTCGCCGGGATGTTGGCGTCGCTCTCCAACCCGGCCCGATACCCCTCGTCCAGGATTCTGGTGCTGGACATCCACGGCGAATATTCGCGGGCGCTGACCGATCGCGCCTCCGTGCTCCGGGTCGCCCCCGATTCGCGCGAGCCGGTCCAGCCGCTGCACGTGCCCTTCTGGGCACTGACGTTCGAGGAGTTTGCACGCGTGTCGTTTGGCGAGCTGAGCGACACGCAGGCCGCAACGATCGGCGACCTCGTCCTCACTCTCAAGAAGGAGTCTTTGGACCATCAGCCGCGCAACGGCGTCACGGCCGAGACGATCACGGTCGACAGTCCGGTGCCTTTCAACGTTCGCCAGCTCTGGTTCCGGCAGCATGTCCGCGAGCACCTGATGGTGACGCAGAAGCAGGGGGGAACTCCAGAGGATCGGGAGCCCGCGTACGCCCCGGACGCCCAGAACAAGCCTCTTCTAGGCGACGCCGAAGCCCTCGTCGCGCCCGTGTTCCGGTCCTCGAAGACGACTGGCCCTAAGGAACAGCACGTCGTCAGCGCCAACGAGGGCGTCGGCCTGCGGAGGCAGCTCGCGGCGATGCAGGCAAAGCTCCGGGACCCCCGGTTTGCGTTCCTGTTCAATCCGGGCGATTGGATGCCCGACCCGAGCGGCTCCACGAAGAAGGATCTGGATGCGCTCCTGGCCGGCTGGTTGGGCGGGCCGCTGCCCATCACGATCCTCGATCTTTCGGGTGTTCCCTCGGTCGTACTGAACGATCTCGTCGGAGTGGTACTCCGCGTGGCCTACGACGCACTGTTCTGGGGTCGGAACCTGCCGGAAGGCGGCCGCGAGCGACCCCTGCTGGTCGTTCTGGAGGAGGCCCACGCTTACCTCGGGCGGGACAACGCGGGTGGGGCCGCGGCGGCCGTGCGCCGAATCGCCAAGGAGGGGCGCAAATACGGCGTGGGCATCATGATCGTGAGCCAGCGGCCTTCGGAGATCGACCCGACAATTCTTTCGCAGTGCGGGACGTTGATAGCGATGCGGCTGTCCAATGAAATCGACCGGAGCCATGTCGCCGGCGCCGCATCCGACAATCTCAAGGGCCTCTTCGAGATGTTGCCGGTGCTTCGGACGGGCGAGGCAGTCGTTGTCGGCGAGGCGGTGAGCCTGCCTATGCGGGCGCTGGTTGATGCCCCGCCGCGGGACCGTCGCCCTGACAGTGGCGACCCACGAGTCGTTGCTCGGACGACGTCGGGCGATGCGCCGGAGGGACCCGGCGGCTGGAACAGGGAGCGTGGTCCGGAGGACTATCGAGCGGTCGTCACGCTCTGGCGGCGGCAAACACCGCGCTACGATCAGATCCCGATCGACCGGGCCTTGGGCCCCTCGGGGCAGGTCGAAAAGAAGGGAGCGCCCGTGACTCGTACTCCCGTCTCATCAACGAGCCTGGCCTCCGTTGGCTATGACGAGGCATCCGGTGTACTCGAGGTCGAGTTCCGAACCGGCGTGATCTATCAGTACTTCGACGTGCCAACGCAGGTCTACGCGTCGCTCATGAGCGCCGCGTCGCAGGGCCAGTACTTCTCGCAGAACATCAAGGGCGTGTACCGGTACGCCCGGGTCTGATGAGGGGCGCGGCGCCGTCGTGACCGTTGCGGGTGATGGTCTCGCCAGCCGGCTGGGTACCATGGGGTTCCGCGGGGCGGGTGACACCCGCCGTGACACCTCCAGGCGGGCACAAACGGACGCAACGGGTGTCACCACGCCTCTCACAAGGCGGCGCCCAAAGCCGCGGAATTCACGGGATTCTCGGGAATCTGGCCACGAAGCCCAGCGGTGCTGGCGTCGCATTAGGAAACCGCCGCTCTATCCAACTGAGCTACGGGCGCCAAAGGTCTGTCTTGCCAGAGCGGATTTGACTTCGCCGCGTCCGCGCCAACCTCGTCTGACACCCGTTGCGACACCGCTACCACATGTCCGTTCGGGGTATCTCGTCGGAGGACCAGACCATGGCGCAGGGTAGCCGATCGCGGAGCGAGCGACCAGTGAAGCCGTACCCCGATTCCCCGCTGTTCCCGCACGCCACCGGCCGGTGGGCCAAGAAGATTCGCGGGCGCTTCGCCTTCTTCGGGCCGTGGGCCGACCCGGAGGGCGCGCTCGCACGCTACTTGGCCCAGCGGGACGAGCTGTACGCGGGCCGCCGAGAGGAGCGCGAGACTTGCGCGGCCATCGGCGCCACGCTGGACATGCGCGAGCAGACCGTGCTCAGAGGGCAGAGCCGCTTCCTCAAGGGATCGCCTGGCGGGCCTGAAGGATTGGCGTGGGGCCGCGCCTCGTCCGACGCGGCGGCCAGTCAAGGAGCATGCGGCACCGCGGCGCGAGCATCGGGGTCTTGCCGGCGACGGCGCTCGGCGTCCGACCAGCCCGCGACGCCGGCGCGCATTCCGGAGTATTATGTCCATAGTTTGTCCGTCGTCGTCGTCGTTGAACGCGAACGGCGTGCGACACGGGCCGGCGTTGGGAGTTGATCGCCATGACTTCGGATGAAAGCTCGCGGCTTCTGGCGGACGTGGCGGCCTACTGCACCGAGTTGCGCCCCGTCGAGGAGCTGTGCTACGTTGAGCACCGGCCCAACGAGGCCATCGTCTCGCTGGCCGGCAAGCACGACCTGCTCGGGATGGCGGTGCCCGCGAAGTATGGCGGACGCGCGGCCGATGCGCTGACATACGCGCGCGCGCTGGCGCGAATTAACCGCGAGGGGGGTGGAGTGCGGACGTTCTTTTCCGGGCACAGCTCGATCGGCCAGTACCCGATTGTGCGCTACGGCACCGAGGAGCAGAAAGCCCGGTACCTGGCGCGGTCGTGCAGGGGCGAGTGCATCCTGGCCTTCGGGCTGACGGAGCCGGATGCCGGCTCGAATCCGTTGGAGGGGACGACGACCTACCGGCGCGACGGCAAGCGGTTCCTGCTCAACGGCGTGAAGTACCTGATCTCCAACGGCACGATCGCCGACGCGGTGGTGGTGTTCGCGTTCCCGGAGGGCAGGACGGGGGCCGAGCGCCGCATGAGCGCGTTCATCGTGGACACCGCCGGTGCGACGTTCGAGAAGGAAGCCCTGCACGCGAAGCTGGGGATGTTCACGTCGGACACGGGGATGTTCCAGCTCCACGACCACCCCGTGCCGGGAGAGAATATGCTCGGCTCTGAGGGCGAGGGCTTCCGCATCGCGATGCACACGCTCGTGTCCGGGCGCCTCTCCGTGGCGGCGGGGTGCCTGGGCACGATCGAGGACTGCCTGATCGACGTGGTGAGCTACGCACGCACGCGGGAGCAGCACGGCAAGCCCATCGGCAAGCACCAGCTCGTCCAAGAGCACATCGCGATGATCGAGGTTGCCCGCGCATCGACCGAGGCCATGGTCGAGCGCGCGGCCCGCGCCAAGCAGGCCTCGGACGACGAGCCGACCGACAGAACACTGCTCGCCGAGGCGGATTTCCGCGTCGCGCAGGCGAAGTTCTTCGCCAGCAACGCGGCGTGGGACGCCGCGGACAGGGCGGTGCAGGTGTACGGCGGGCGCGGGTGGTCAGAGATGTACCGCCCCGGGCGGCACCTGCAGGACGTGCGCGTCTGCCGGATCTATGAGGGGACGGACGAGATCATGAAACTGAAGATCGCCTCGCACCTGCTGGGCAAGGGGTTCGAGGCCTTCCGATGATCCGGGCCGGGCCGGCCGGCGGCGGGCGTGAACGCTACGGCGCCGGGGCCTCGATGCGCAGGCGGAGGGCCTTCCAGCCGGCGCGGACGACCTGGTCCGCCGCGGCCCGGATCAACCCGGGACTGACGGCGGTGATGAGGCCCTTCATCTCGGTGATGCGTGCGTCCCAGTCGAGACGAGAGGCGGCGCCGCCCTGCTCGGGGCTGATGCGAAGGCGAGATTCGACATTCATGCTAATGCCGATCCCCTGCGCGGCCATGCGGATCGTTGCGCTGTTCGGGGGCGCAGAATCGGCGAGGGTCACGGTTACGCGCATGTTGGCGCTCAGGAACGAGAAACTCGGGCGCACGGTACAGCGGATGGTCCGGTCATCGACTCGCTCGGGGGCGACCGCGCCGGGCATCACCTGGCCAAGCACGTCGAGATCGGTCAGCGTTGCGTGGACCCGGCAAGGGGAAGCCGCAAAGACCTCAGTCCCGGCCAGCGGTTCGACTGTGGTAGGCATGAACGACTCCTCGTCTCCCGCACGGGGGGCCTTGATCGCGGGCGGGGCGGCCCCCTTGTCGGCGGCTGAACTGGGTTGATTCGCTCTACGTTGGTCTTTCTCGTCTGGTGCGACTCTGAGCCGGTCTCACGGTCGTTTGAACAGCGTCAAGATGAAGCGGGTCGGTTCGAGGGCGGTTAGGCGGTGCGGCGCATTGACCGGCATGACGAGCCAGTCGTGCGGGCCCATTCCTCGCTCGGTGGTCTCGACGCCGAAACGGAGGCGGCCTTCGAGGACCTGCACGGTGCTGACGAAAGGCGCACGGTGCTCGCTGATCTCCTGGCCGACATCCATCGCGAACAGAACAACCCTGCCCTCGGGCAGGTTCAGGAGCGGCTTGCTGACGATCGCGCCGGGCACAATCGGGCAGGTCTTGAGCAGGTCGACGTGCTGGGGCGAGGACGCGTCGAAGAGCGGGTTGGCCATTGTGAGTCTCCTGACCGGGTGCGGAGTGAATGCGGTTGTCCACGCCGGCATGGTCCTCACACCGAGGCCGACGAGTGGCTCCCTCGTCCCGCGCGAGTGCGGGTCACGCCGGCACACCGTACTTGACCATGAGGTCCTGCGCGATCCGTCGGCAAGCCTCGAACGTGGAGGTGTATCCGGCCTGGCCCTCGGCGCTGGCGTAGGCCTGGGTCAGGGCGATCCGTTCGGCACCCTGGACCATCTGATCGGCCATCTCGAACAGGACGTGATCCTCCTTCATGATGTGGTGGCGGAGCAGTTCCAGGAACCGTTCCCCCTGGTCCAGGAGGGCCCGGATGGCCGCGGCGTCGCCCGCATCGGCGGCAGCCAGGCACTCGGCGATGGCGCGGACATGGGCGCGGCCGAGCTGGTGCTCGTGGATCATCACGGCGATGGGGCCACCGTCTCGCGGCATGCCGCAGCGTTCCAGACAGGGGAAGAGCCGGTCTTCCTCCTTGCAGTGGTGACAGCGGTCGGCAAACCCCTGGAAGAACTCGACGAACGGTGCGAAGGCCTCCTGGGCGACGCGTTCGGACTGGCGTGCGCGGTCCAGCGCGATCTCAAAACAGCCCAAGACCTTGAGGATGACTTGGTGCTCTTGGCGAAGGCCGCGGGTGGTTTCCAAGTGGCCGGCTCCGTGCAGGGGCATCTGGTCCGTGGAGCGCCGTCAGGCACCGACGGTCGCGGCGGCGGATCGCTTCTGATACCGCAGGAGGCCCAGCAGCGCGGCCCCGTAGGCGACGACGTGCAGAGGGTGCTCGGGGACGAGCACGGGCTGGCCCAGTTTTCTGCGGCAGGCCTCGACCATGCCCTGCTGGAGCGCCACGCCGCCGATGAACGCCACCGGGCCGTCGAGGCCGACAAGCTTGAGTTGACTCATCGATCGTTCGGCGAGGGACTCGTGCGCCCCACGAACAATGTTGGGGATGGTCTTGCCCTCGGAGACGTGGTTGATAATCTCGGACTCGGCGAGGACGGCGCAGACGCTGGAGATCGGTTGGGGGTCATCGGCCTGCATGGAAAGCCGGCCGATGTCGTCGAGCCTGATCTCCAGGTATCTGGCGACGCGCTCGAGGAACCCGCCGCTCCCCGCGGCACACTTCTCGTTCGTGCGGAACGACTTCACCTTCCCGCCATCCCGGAGCGAGAGCGCCCGCGTGCACTGGGCGCCCATGTCCAGGACGTACCTGGCCTCCGGGAACAGCGCGTGAGCGCCGCGGGCTGCGCAGGTGAGCTCCGTGATCTGGAGATCACGGTCGTCGAGGCTGTACCGCCCCAGCCCCGTCGCGGCGATGTAGTCCAGGTCCTTCCGGGCGATGCCGGCGGCGTCAGTCGCTGCGGCCAGCGACTTCGCCGCGACCGCATCGAAATCCGCCTGGCTGCGGGCTACGCCCAAGCCGAGGATGCGGCGGTTCTCGTCGATGATGACCGTCTTGGTCGCGCCGCTGCCCAGATCGACTCCGGCGATAAATGCCATCGTTGCCGCTCCTTGTTCTCCCCGATGAAACTGTGCCGGGGCTCTGATTCACCCTTACTGCCCGTCCGACCACACGACCGACTTCTCCGGCTCGCGTGCTCCGGTCGTCCCCTGGGCGATCACCTTGTCCACGGCGAACAGGGCCGCACCGAGGGCGCCCATGAAGTGCGAGTCGGGCCCGACGTTGACCCTCGTGCCCAGCTTCTCCTCGAGGGCCCTGATCATGCCGACGTTGCGCGCCACACCGCCGGTGAATGTGACCTCCTCTTCAACCCCGACGCGCCGGACGAGGCTGATGGTGCGAGAGGCGATGGCCTGGTGTACGCCGGCGAGGATGTCCTCGACCTTCTTCTTCTGGGCCATGTACGACATGATGTCCGACTCGACGAAGACGGTGCAGACGCTGGTGAGCCGGATCGGCTTGGTGCCCCTGAGCGAGATGTCGCCGATTTGATCGAGCCCGAGGCCCAGCACGTCCGCGGCGGCGGCGAGGAACCGGCCCGTGCCCGCCGCGCACTTGTCGTTCATGCAGAAGTCCAGGACGCTGCCCTCGGGCCCGACCTTGATGGCCTTGGTGTCCTGGCCGCCCATGTCGATCACGGTTCGCGTGAGCGGAAAGACCATCTGGGCTCCGCGCGCATGGCAGGAGATTTCCGTGACCTGGGCGTCGCCGGCTTCGATCTTGTAGCGCCCATAGCCGGTGCCGACGACGTACCCGACCTGGTCGCGCGGCACGCCGGCCTCGGCGAGGATCGCATCCAGAGCTCTCTGCCCCGCCTGCTTGACGTTCGCCCCGGTCGGGCTCAGCGTGCGGGCGACCACGCTGCGCGAAGGATCCATCAGCACGGCCTTGGTCTGCGTGCTCCCGACATCGATTCCGGCTGCGTACGACATGGGTTGCTCCTTGGATCCGGGCGTCTCCGGGGCGACTGGGTCCTAGACGGCGGCCGCCTCGCGGACCCGCTTGTATTCGAGCGACTCGAAGAACGCGTCGATGCGGTTCTTCATCTGCGCCTCTGCGTAGTAGCGTGGGTCCTCCAGGTCGGACTCGACCATCAGCGTCGGGATGCCCAGCTCCTTGGTGAAGTACTCGCGCATGTCGCCCTGCCCGGCCGAAAAGAGACGGCAGGACTTGACGCTGTGGATCACCAGCGCGTCGGCATGCCAGCTCTCGACGTAGGTCTTGATCTGGCGATAGCGCTCGATCATGGTGCGGTTGCAGAGGTTGTGCAGGAGCATCTGCTCGGCGATGGATTCGAGCGGGCGATCGGGATCGTGGCGGAAGCCGAACTCCCACGTGCCGCCCACCGTCGAGTAGGTGCTCTGCACGGCGACCGCCTTCCACCTCTCGAAGAGGTTCCGGAAGTTGCGGTAGTAGGGGTACGGTGGCGGGCCCTCGACGACGATGCGGAACTTCTCTTCGTCCAGTGCGCCGACACCCTCCTCGACCATCTTCTGGTAGTGGGCCACGGCGGCGTCGAAGAAATCCGCCGCATCTTTGGTGCCGCGCAGGGCGTTGATCGGGCCCATCATGTTGATCGAGTCGAAGTAGCAGTCGAATGGCGCCGGGCGATTCCTGCAGAGGGACTTGGCCAGCGCCCAACCTTCCTCCGCGCGCGCCGAGTAACCCAGGATCTCGCGGAGGCGGTCGATGTCGAACTTCTTCCCGGTGAGCCGCTCGCACGTGCCGATCAGTTCCTCGAGCTGCGACATGACGTACCGCACGTCCTCGGGGCTGGGCTGATTTTCACGGACGAAGGGGATGTCGATCATCACGATCGGCACGTCCATCATCGCCGCGCACTGCTCGAACCACTTGATGTAAACGTTGCACCCGACGAAGTTGCAGACGATGAACGTGGGCCTGGGGATGGTCCCGTTCTCACCGACGCCGCCGCTGAGCGTGTAGCCCATGTCGGCCTTCACGTACGCGCAGTTGTCGGAGGCGTAGCCGATCTCCTCGGCCTTGAGGATGTAGGGCAGGGCCTTCTTGCGGATGGCCAGCTGCAGCGCGTTGATCTCGGGGAAGACCGGCAGGATGTCGAAGCAGCGGAGGATCTCGACGCAGTTTCCGCTGATCATCATGTAGGCCGATGGGGCTCCGTTGCGCGTTGCGTCCTGCAGCTGGTTCATCCAGCCGGTCATCACGTCCTTGGACAGGTCGTGGACAACGCCGCGGTAGTCCCTGGCGGCGGCGGCGACCTTGCGGGGCGCGGAGACGGTTGGCGAGACGGGCGCGGCGGGGCCGGTGGGGGGCATGCGTGGCTCCTTAGTCGAAGAGCATCGATTCGGTAAAGGTCTCAACCTCCGTCCTCAGCCGGTCGAAGGTCCACATCTTCTCCTCGAACTCCAGCTTCAGGTGGGGGATGTTGCGCTCGTCGAGGATCTTGCGGAACAGGACGTAGTCCAGCAGCGCCGGCTCGCAGAACTTGGCCGCGGCGAACACCACCGCGTCGGCGCCGGCGGCCCGGACTCGTTGCACCAAGCCCTCGGTACGCGGTTGTCCGGAGTCGTAGCGGACGGAGGTGTACATGCTCCCGGCGACGTACGCGTCGGCGAGGTTGGCGACCGGGTCGCCCGCGGTGGGCACGTCGGCCTTGAACAGCCGCCAGCCGACCAGGAGGTCGTCGTCGACGATCTGGCACCCGGCCGACTCGATCGCCTCGATCAGTTCGATCGGCGGCTGCTCGCAGAAGGAGCCCTCCACCACGACGCGGACGCTGTCGCGGGCGAGGGGTTTGCGGGTGCGTGCGCTGTTCAGCAGGTCCTCCAGAAGCACCGCCGCGTCCTCTGGCATCATCCGCGTGCAGGCCTGCAAAACCGCGAACAACTCGCCTGTGCTCAAGGTGCCCGGGTGGGAGCGCCGGTGCTCGTACAGGGCGCGGACGAGGCGGCGCACGCGGTTAAACACGTCCAAGCTGCTCCGGATGGCATCGTCCGTGATCGGGCGGCCGACACGGGCGGAGAGGTTGTCGCGGAAACGCCGGAACTCCGCACGGGTATACGTCCGCGTCGCCTCGCTCGCCGCGTTCTGCGGAAGGTGCAGGTACTCGATGTACATGTCCGGCGCGTTGCGCTTGGCGACGCTGGCGAGGTTGCGCGCCACGTCGCAGATCGAGCTGAACACGGCCCCGGCGAACGGCGTCATCTCGCCGCGGAGGAACAGCTCCAGCGTGCTCTTGGCGATCGAGCAGATGAAGGACTGGAAGCGCGAGTCGGCGTGGGTGATCTCGAGCTTGCTGCCGACGCCGAAGAGCCCGAGCGGCATGAGCCCGGCCGCATGGATGATTTCCACGGGGGCGTAGACCGGGAAGACCGCGAAGCCCCCGATGCCCGGATGCCGCTCCCGGGCCTTGGCCAGCGCCTGGGCCGGCAGCAGGTCGAGCAGGTCGCGGCATTGCTGCACGGTCTCGTCAACTACGGTCATGCGGCACCTCCGGTCGGGGCGGCGCCGGCGGCAAACTCCGGCGGTGTAGGCTCTGCGAGGCAGTTGTTCGAGGGGTAGCGCCACCCGGGCAGCTCAACGCCGTTGACCGTGTAGTCGGTGGGCGGGATCTTGCCGGACCGGTCGAGCAGCTTGAGCAGCCCGGTCCTGATGTACGGGTTCTTGCTCGGGTTGAAGGTCTCGCCGGTCTCGTGAGCCAGGGCGGCGTCGTCGATGCCGCGGGCCAGTTCCTTCTTGAATAGCGCCCTCGAATACGGCGGGTCCTTGGCCATCTGTCGGGCCCGCTCGTAGCCGCGCCGGAGAGCCTCGGACTCGTCGTCGAAGACGCCGTTGCAAAGGCCGACCTGGTGGGCCCGATCGGCAGTCATCCCCTGGTCGAAAAGCTCGAAGATCAGCGAATCGCCCAGACCCAGGCGGCGGAGCTCGCCCGGGCCGCCGAAACCGGGCAGTATGGCGTAGTCGATCTCGGGCTGGTTGTACGTGTTCTTGTGCTGCCAGGCGCTGGCGCGCCCCAGCGGGTCGAAGACCAGGCCGGACAGCCTGATGTCGTAGCGGAGGTCGAGGAAGTAGGTGAACTCCGCCCCGCCCCCCCATTTCTCACCGAATACGCCGATGGTGGGCACAGGGCAGGTCTGGATCAGCCGGAAAAGTCCGACCGCGTTGCGGCTCGACGCGCCAGCCTGCTCCTCGGTGAGCGGGGCGTAGCCGGTGTCGCGCTCGAACCAGCCGCGGTTGAACTCGCGGGCGTCTGCGCCGAGCATGCGCATGCCGGTCCCTGCGGCGGTGAACAGAACGGCTCCGCACCTGCCGGCGCGGTGCAGGTCAAGTGCGCGGTGGAAAGCGTGGGTGAGCTGGTCGATGACGGCCTTGTTAAAGACGTTGCCGCGCAGCGGGTTGTTGAAGACGACCGTCACCACGCGGTCCTTGGAGGACGGTTCGACGAACCTGAGGTCGGGATATGAGCCGCTGTAGACCGCCCGGCCGCTGTGATGCAGGTCCAGTTCCGCAACGGGCGTGCGGTAATGTGTGCCGTAGCCGAGCAGGGCGTTGATGTTCCGCTTCCGCAGCTCGTGGAGCAGGCAGGGCTTGCCCGTGCGCGGGCCGGACCGGCCGTCGGTGTCGAGCATGGCGACCAGGTGCGGATCGTCGGCGTTCTCGTCCCTCGCCCGCCAGATGAGCTGGAGCAGCCCATCGATGGTCAGGTGCGCGATGAGGGCGTCGATGACCTCGATGAGCCCGACCTTGAAGCGCAGTCCGGCGCGGGTAGAGATGTTCACCTGCCCGGGCGTGGCGTACCCGTCCTGGATCATGTCAAGGGCGTACAGGCAGATCGGCAGGACGTAGCGCCGGAAGGCCCGCCCGCCGGCATCGGCGGCTGAGGCAACGTGGACAAGCGATTCGGCGCTCTTGATCGTGCCGGCGCGTCGGTCTCGCTCGGCGGCCTCGTAGTACGACCAGAAGTCCCGGCGCGAGGGCTCGGCAATCGCGGTGTACTCGCCGCTCGCGGGATCGAACACGCCCTCCGGATGCGGGCGCTCACCCTCGCTCCACTGGAAGAACCCCCGCCGCCCGGGAGACGCGACCCCCACTCGTCCGGATTTCTCCAGGCCTGCAATCCAGTCGGGGTAGTGCTTGCCGTCTCGGGCGTAGAGGGCGCGAAGGCGGTCGTCGGCCGGCAGTGCCCGGCCGCAGTGCCGGCTGGACTCGGTGTATGGCATGTGCCCGGTCTGGTCGAGCACCCTGAACGGGTTGGCGGTGAAGAGGTCCCACACGCCGCCGAGGGAGAGAAGGTCGCGGGCCGTGCGGACGTCCCACGACACGATCGCGCCCATGGCCTGGAAGATCGGATCGGTGAGGTAGCCGTGGTGGTCGCGCGCCAGAGCGATGACGGTCTTCTCCAGGACCTGGTCGGCGAAGACCACGCCCAGCGCCAACGTCTCGGCCGAGGCGTAGGGGCCCTGCATGACGTCGATCAGGCGGTTGGCCTCGAAGGGGTAGTAGCCGTGGACGGTGAGGAACTTCTCGCGAAACGCTTCGGTCTTGAACAGCACGGCGAGCTCGCCTGTGGTGTGCGACGAGGTATTGGAGAAGACCGCGGCCAGTCGCTCGGGATCGACCGTCTTCTCGAGAGTCTGGAAGATGGTCGCTTTGATGTCCTCGCGCTCGGTGGCGGCCTCCCAGATGAGGTCGCAAGCGCGCAGGTCGTCGTACGACTGCGTGCAGATCGTGCGGGCTTCGAGGGCCCGGGCGTCCTCCGTGCGGAGCCGCCCGGCCTGCACGTCCGCGCCCCAGAGGCGCGAGAGGGCCGCGCGGACGCGCTCCAGGGCCTCGGCACGCACATCGAGCAGGACGACCTCGAAGTCAGTCTTGCGCAGCAGGTCGATGGCGATGCCCTGGCCCATGGTGCCGGCGCCGATGACGGCGATGCGCTTGGCCGCGTTCACGCGCCGGACGGCGCTCTCGATTGACTTGTCACCGAATGAGAAGGCCCGCTTCATGGACGCTCACTCCTTCCCCAGGTCACGGATGACCACCGCCGCGCCCTGCCCGCCGCCGATGCACGCGGACGCACAGCCGTACCGCACGCCCCGGCGGTCCATCTCATGGATCAGGTCGGCGATCATGCGGAGGCCGGTCGCGGCCAGCGGGTGGCCGATGGCGATAGCCCCGCCGTTGACGTTGGTGATCTCGCGGTTGAGCCCCAGCTCCTTCTCGACGCCCAGGTACTGGGCCGCGAACGCCTCGTTGATCTCCCACAGGCCGACATCGTCCTGGCCAATCCCGGCGCGAGCGACAGCCTGTCGGATGGCGGGGACCGGGCCGCGCCCCATGATCCGCGGGTCCACGCCGCAGACGCCGTACCCGGCGATCGCCCAGCGGACGGGGACGCCGAGGTCCGCAGCCCGGTCGCGCGCGGCGATCATCGCTGCGCCGGCCCCGTCGGCGATCTCGCTGGCGTTGCCGGGCGAGACCAGCTTGTTGGGCGTCAGGCCGGGGAGTGTCTCCAGGACGGCGAGAGAGGTCTCACGGACGCACTCGTCGTGGGCCAAGCATACCGAGCGGCCGGTGGGCTCGGTGGCATCGATCTCGAACAGACCGCGAAGGGCGTCGCCGCCGTTGAGCCAACTCACTCGGCGCGCGGCGCGGGCCCGCCGCTGGGAGAGTTCGGCGAACTCGTCGCACTGCCGCCTGGTGATGCCCATCTTGGCGCCGTACTCGTCGGCGGTCCGCATCATGCCCGTCCGGGCCAGGTCGTGGTTCAGCGAGGCGAGCATCGAGTCCTCCAGCGGGCCTCCCCCGCCCCCGGGCGAGTCGGCGAACTCCCAGAAGCTGGAGGTCGATCGGCGTGGCGAGCGGTCGATTCGCGGGCAGCGCGACATCGTCTCGCCCGCGACGCAGAGCACGACCCGCGCATCATCCACTTCCTCCGGGAGCGCGATCTGCTGGAAGGCGTTGATGAGCGTCTGCAGCCCGGAGCCGCAGATGCGCTGGACCATCAGAGCCGGGACCTCCTCGCGCAGGCCGCAGCGCAGCGCGACATTCCGAGGGAAGTAGAGATCCTGCGTGCCGGGGGCGGTGAACTGGTACACGTTGGCGCCGACGACGGCGTCGATGTGCTCGCATGCGATGCCGGCGCGCCGGATCGCCTCGTTGCCGGCCAGAACGGCGAGGTCCTCGGCGGAGAAGGCGCTGAGCGTGCCGCACTTGACGCCAATCGGCGTGCGAGCCACGCCGCTGATGACCACGCTTGGCAAGGACCGCTTCGACACGTTTCACGTTCCCTGTAGCTGGGCCTCGCGGGCCTCGATCACGCCTTCGCCGGGCCGGGGCTCGAACATCGCCTCGACCCTCGCCTTGAACGCCTCCAGCACGGCCTTGCGGACGATCTTGGACGATGGCGTCAGTTCGCCGCGCTCCAGCGACGGATCGCGCTCGGCCAGCACGGCGCGCCGGACGCGCTGGTACTTCGGCTCGATGAGCGGGTTGACCCGCTCCAGCTCGGCCATGAACAACTCGCGGACGGCCGGCTGGTCGGTCAGCCTGCCGCCATCCGAGATTCCCTGCTCCCGGGCCCACTGACGCAGGCGGGCGAAATCCGGGAAGATGAGAACGCCGACATGGTCGCGCCCGCTGCCGATGGCGACGGCCGTGCCGATGTAGGGCGATTCGTTGACCAGGACCGTCTCGACCCGCTGCGGGTGGACCATCTCGCCGGTGGTCAGCTTGAATGCTCCATCCTTGCGCCCGAGGATGCGCAGACCGTCGTTGGTGAACTCGCCCAGGTCACCCGTGCGCAGCCACCCCTCGCGATCGATCACGTGGGCGGTGGCCTCCTCGTCGTCGAGGTAACCTTCCATGACGTTGGGACCCTTGACGAGGATCTCCTGGTCGCTGTCGATGCGGACCGACACGCCGGGAATCGGGAAGCCGACGTAGCCGCTGCGCCAAGGATGCTCGGCGGTGCGCACCGTGACGCACGGCGACGTCTCCGTCAGGCCCCATCCTTCCAGGACCGGCACGCCGTGCGCGCGGTAGGCGGCCTCTACCTGTGCCGGGAGGGGCGCGGCCGCGGTGAACACGAAACGCAGACGCCCGCCGAAGACGATCTCGGCAGCGGCGTGGTCCTCCTCGCACTGGGCGACGACCTGCCCGAGCACGCGCGGCACGCTGAAGAAGACGGTGGGTCGGAACAGGCGCCAGTTCTGCAGCAGCCGCTCGATCTGTCGTCCACGCGAGTCCTCCAGGCACACCTCGCAGCCGTTGTAGAGCGTCATGAGCCGTTCGAACAGCCCTCCGAAGCTGTGGTGCCAGGGGAGATAGCTGAGGAACACGTCTCGCTCGCCGACATCCCACAGAAGGGAGAGAGCCTTCTGCTGCGAAATGAGGTTGCGGTGGCACAGCCGCACACCCTTGGGCGGGCCGGTCGTGCCGGAGGTGTACATGACCATCGCCAGGTCGGATGGGCGGACGGCCTCGATGCGGGTCGCCAGTCGCCCCGCGGGGACCCCGCTGTCCTCGGTCAGCGCGGCGAAGTCCAAAGCCCCCCACCTGGAGGCGCCTGGACCGAAGTCCATGCAGTAATACCGCTCGATCCACGGATGCCGGTCGCGCTCGATCTTGTCCAGCTGGTGCTGGCCAGAAACGACGACGAAGCGCGGCCGCGAGTGCCGCAGCACGTAGGCGATCGGCGGCGCGTGGTAGCCGGCGAAGACCGGGATAGAGACCGCCCCGGCCGACATCACGGCCAGTTCCAGCTGGTACATCTCGGCCCGGTTTTCCGAGATCACGGCGATGCGGTCACCGGGCCGCACGCCCTGCCCGATCAGGTTCCGCGCGATCTGGAAGACCCGGTGCGCGAACCCGTTCCACGATACGGCGGCCGCTTCGTCGGCGACGCGGTGCCGCAGGTAGATCTTCTCGCCCCAGCGCCGGGCCCGGTCGCGGAGCAGCACGCCGATCGACGGCTCGGTCTCGCCCAGGGGGAGCCGGCAGGTGTGCTCCTCCCCGACTCGATGGATGCCGATCCGCTCGTCGATGCCCAGCGGCGTGGTCTGGCAATAGGCCAGGCAGGAGTCGCGGAGCAGGCCGCGCGTGCGGCGGAACTTCTCCTCGGTCGGGATGTGCGTCGAATCGATCCCCACCAGCTCAAGCCCGGCCCGCCGGAGCATGGTGTGCGAGGCCGCGAAGTAGATGATGTTGGTCGCGATCTCCTTGATGTGTGAGCAGCCGACGCGCCCGCCGATCCGCGCGGCGATCTCGTTAAGGACCCCGCGCTGCACCCGCAGGCCCACCAGTCGGTCCGCGACGGCCTCGACCTCGCGGCAGACCGGGAACGGCGCGCGGATCATGTCCAACCGGCTGCGGGTGATCTGCTCATCGGGCAGGTGAATCGTCAGCTCAAGCTTGATGAGATGGTCGCTATCGAGCATCGTGCCGACGAGCACGAGGTCGTCGGGTCCGGCCTCGAAGAGCTCGATCCCGATGTTGCGTTGGGCGGTGAGTTTCATGGTGCGTGCTCCGCTCCCGTTGGCGCGCGCGAACTCCTGCCGACGCTTGATCGCCCGCGCCATGGACTCCTGGACCTGGCGCGCCAGCGACCGGAACAGATCCTCCTCGCGCTTCATCCCGGCCCTGGCGGCGTAGGCGATCAGCGGCGTGAGGATCCACTCCTCGTTGGGCATCAGCGCCACACGGTCCAGGCCCGCCTCTAGCGCGTCGCGAAGACTCTTGAGGGAACTCGTCACGTGCGTCGCGGAGCGGCAAATGGTGCCGCGATGCTCGGCCCACACGGCGTCGTACGGGTCAGCCGCCGAGTACGCGCCGCAGGCTCGCCCGACGGCGTACACGGCCTGGGTGACCGCGTCGACGAACTCACCCTTGGACGCATCCGCGCACAGGTCGCCCATGCGCAGGTCGATCAGCTCGCCGTCCGGCCGGACCGTGTGGATCAGTCCGCCCACGTTGAGCACGATCGAGATCATGGCCTTGTCGAACTCGACCCTCGACGCCGGCACGCCGCGCACCCGCGTGCATGGATATCCGTGCAACGCCAGCACCGCTTCCACGCGATCCTGCTCGGCTTCTCCCCCCCCGGCGAAGACGACCGACCCCTTGGGCTGCTTGAGATAGACCGTGTCCGCGCCACTGCCCCGCCGACCGCCGGCCTGGAGCGATACGCCGCGGACCAGCCGGTCGGTCAGCGCCTGGATCATCTCCTCGCTGACGCCAGGCAGGCGGTCTAACAACGCGGCCTCGGCGAGCTGGTCGCGGTAGGTCCGCGAGGTCTGCTCGGCCAGGATGCCGTTGGGCAACACCACGATGATGGGCTCGTTTCGCCGCACGTCCTCGACCGACCGAAGGCGGCCACGTTCCGCGAGGTTCTCGGAAAAGCGGGTCAGGTCCGCGGTGAGAACCGGCATCTGCGCCGGGGTGCAGCAGGCCAGCAGGACCTCGGGCACGGCGTCCTGCGCGTCGGCCTCGAGGAGGTTCGTGAAGATCCGCCCCTTGAGCGGCACGGCCCGCGGCACGCCGGCTTCATCCAGCGTGAGCGTTGCCGCCTCTTTGAGGGCCTGCGTGATGCCATCGCCCGCGCAGCCGATGAAACACTCCGCGCCGGCGTGGACGAACAACGCTACACCCAGAGCCCCCGGCGGATGCACGCCCAGATGCCCGTTCTTCAGCATGGCTTGAGCACCTCCAGGGAGCACGCCACCCCGCCCTCCGGAGGAGCGGTCTCGTGCGGCTCGGGCGTGATGGCCAGCAGCGCGGCCCCGAACGCGCCGGCGTGCTGCGGGAGCGGCGGGAGGAGGATCTGCGTCTTGAGGACCTCAGCCAGAGCCTTCACCATCGCGCGACAGTGCGTGACCACGCCGCCGGTGGCGGCCACCGCGCCGTCGCGGGCGGCCATCATCTCCACGACGCGCGACGCGATGGCCCGGAACAGCCCCATCGCGATGTCCTCCTTCGGCTGACCCTCCTTGATGCGCTCGAGCACCTCGGTGCTGGTAAAGACCGTGCAGTAGCTGTTCATCACGAGCCGGCCGGTGGAGCGCATCGCCAGGCTGTCGATCTCGGAGAGGGGCAGGGCGAGGCGGACAGCGATGGACTCCAGGAACGTACCCGTGCCGGCGGCACACTTGGCGTTCATGCGGTAGTCGGCGGTGCGGCCGTGGGCGTTGAGACGGATGACCTTGGTGTCCTGCCCGCCGATATCGACGATGGTGCGGGCCTGCGGGTACCACTCAAAGGCCCCGCGGGCGTGGCACGTGATCTCCGTGATCCGGCGCGTCGCGAGCGACACCCGCTCGCGCCCGTACCCGGTGGCCACGCAGCGTTCGATACGGTCGCGCGGGGCCCCGAGGGCCTGGAGCGCGCCGGACAGCGCCGCATCGGCGGCCTGAGCGTAGTCGAAGCCGGAAGGGACCGTGGCGTGGGCCAGGCGACGGCCGGCGGCGTCCACGACAACGCACTTGGTCGCCGACGAGCCGGTGTCGATCCCGATGTAGAGCCGGTCGCTCATCGGGCGCCCCCTTCGAGCTGCTCGATGAAGGCTTCGAGGTTGGTCATGGTCTGGGCGGTGGAGAAGAACCGAAGGTCGCTCAGATCACCGTCAATGACCAGGACCGGCATTTCCAGGCGCTCGCGCAGGCGTTGGGGCATCCCGAAGCGGGAGTTGGTGTTGTTGGGACAGGTCCGGGCGTTGTGGAAGATGACGCCGTCGATGCCGAAGCGGTCGAACATGTCCACGAGGAAGTGTTCCTTCCACTCTTCGTCGCGGTTGATAAAGATCTCGATGCTGGTGCGGGCCATCCACTCCAGCGGATCGCCGCCGGCGTAGGGCTCGAACGCCCAGGAGTTGCAGTACGTGCTGGCGACGACGGCGGCGCGCAGATCGAAGAACTTCTCGGACAGTTCGCGCAGCCGAGGCCAGATGGGCATGCCCTCCCAGTACACGCGCCATCGCTCGCCGGGGACGGCGGCGATGCTGTCGGCAGCGCGGCGGTTCATCTCGGCCAGGAGCGCCTCGTAGTAGTCGATCGCGGCATGGGAGCCGCGCATGAGGATGACCGGCGCCATATGCACCGCACCGTCCCAGAACGTGAGCGGGCTGGGACGGAAGCGGGCGGTGTCGAGGACCTTGCGCCAGAGCGTGCTGGCGCGGCTGGAGCGATCGACGGCCTCTTCAAGCCGGGCGGGATTGAGGCGGAGGTCGAAGTGGGACTCGATCTGCCCGATGAATGTCGCGAGTTGGTCCCGTACCAGCGCGACGTGGGCCGGCGTGACCTCGCTCAGGTACCGCGGGGGGCGGATGCCGAGGGCGGGCACGTCGTGCCGCCGTCCGAAGAAGTTGAACCAATCCTGCACCTCTCGGCATTGGTTCGTGCTGTAGGCGAGCAGGGTGGGGGTGGGTGGACCGGAGATGCCGTAGATGTCCCGCAGGGGGCTGTGCCCGCCGAGCGCGCAGCCGATGTCGCTGTTCATGTAGGAGCAGGACTCGGCGCAGTAGCCGATGCCGGCGGCGCGAGGGATGAGTTCGTGGCTCAGGCGTCGTACGCCGAGGAGCGCGCCATGGTTCTCGGGGAAGTAGGTGGCGAAGCCGAGGGCGACGAGGATCTCGCATGGGCCAACGGAGGTGCACCAGGCGACGCGTCGGTCAGGGTCGTGGGCCGCGGCGTCGAGGTCGAGGAAATAGTCCCGCATGAGCGCGCGGAGCCGCTGGGTGGACTCGATCTCGACTCGTTTGGCGGCGACCGCGGACATGCGAGACCTCAGGGGATGACGATCGAGCGGAGGGACACCCCCTCGTGCATGACCTCGAATGCGCGGTGGATCTCCGCCAGGGGGAAGCGGTGGGTGACCAGTTTGGTCAGGTCGATCCGACCCTGCTCGACCATCCGGATCAGTGGCACATAATCGACGATTCGGCATCCGAGCGAGCCGATCACCTCGATCTCCTTGAACATGATCTTGCCCGGCACGATGGCGGCGGCCTCGTTGGTGTAGCCGACGGCGACCAGGCGTCCGCCGGTTCGCACACTGTCAAACGCCTCTTCGAATGTTCGGGGGTTGCCGATGACCTCCAGGACGATGTCGGCCCCGCCGCCGGTGATCTTTTTGATCTCTTTGCTGACCTTCTCGACCTTGGTGGCGTTGATGGTGCGGGCCGCGCCGAGTTGGGCGGCCCATTCGAGCTTGCGCTCGGCGACATCGACCGCGATGACGTAGGCCCCGCAGAGCGCGGCCAGCTGCACCGCGTTGATACCGACGCCCCCGCACCCGAAGACGACGACTGTGTCGCCCGGCCGGACCTGAGCCCGATTCTTCACCGCGTGGTATGGCGTGGAGAGCGCGTCGGCGATGATCGACGCCTCGGCCAGCGGGATCGACGCGGGCACGTCCAGCAGGTCCTTGGCCGCCACGGCGACGTACTCGGCGTAGGCTCCGTCGAAGTGATTGCCGAGCATCTTCATTTCGGCGCAGATGTTCTCGCGACCCTGGCGGCAGAACATGCACTTGCCGCAGGTCAACACCGCCGGGATCAACACCCGCTGACCTTTCTTGACGTTCGTCACCGACGCCCCGACCTCCTCAACGATCCCCGAGGCCTCGTGCCCCAGCACGATGGGCGGCTTCTTGAATGTCGGCACGCCGTGCTCGATGTAGTGCAGGTCGGTGTGGCAGACGCCGCAGGCGGCCACCTTCACCAGCGCCTCCTCGGGCCCGATCTTCGGGACAGGAATTTCCTCGACCTTCAATCCCCTCTCCGGCCCGTGGAATACTGCCGCTTTCATGCTCGATCCTCTCGACTTGCGTGCCGGTGATTCCTCGTGATCCGTCCCGTCGCCCGGTTCTGCTCACGCTCCCGAACACCGCTAGGCGTGCGTCCAGACCGGCGCTCGCTTGGCCAGGAACGCCGCGATTCCCTCGTGGGTGTCCGATAGTCTCATCAGTTCGCTTAGATACAACCGTTCGGCCCGTTCCAGGTGGTCCAGGATCTGCGGCCGCGCGGCGAGCATCGTCGCCTTCTTGGCGGCCCGAACGACTGGGCGTGACAGTTTCCGGATGGCGGATAGGTACGCCTCGACGCGCGCCCCGAACTCCTCGGCCCCGAACACATGGCTCACCAGGCCGATCCGGTGCGCCTCTGGGGCTGCAATGGTCTCGCCGATCGCGGCCAACTCCACCGCTTTGGCCAGGCCGATCCGCAGGGGCAGAACGGACGCGGCAACGGGCGGAAAGACCCCGACCTGAACCTCCGGCTGGCCGAACTTGGCCTTGTCCGACGCCAGCACCACGTCGCAGAAGCACGCCAGCTCGCATCCCCCGCCCATGGCCGCGCCCTGCACCGCCGCGATGGTCAGCGCGTCCGTCGCGGCCAGTCGGCGGAAGATGCCGTGGAAGAGGCGGACCATGTCGCCGACCTTCTCGGCGGTGTGGTCGGCCACATCGACCCCGGCGCTAAAGGCCTTCCCCTCCGCCCTCAGGACGATCGCCGCCAGGTTCGCGCCCACCAGCGGCTCCAGCGCGCTGTTGAGTTCCGCCATCATCGGAATGTGCAGCACGTTGACCGGCGGACGGTTGAGCGTCACCGTCGCGATCCCGCTCTCGACGCCGACCTGGATGAACTCGTGGGTGGCCATGGGTGCCGTCCGCTCCCGAGCTAGATGTACTGCCCCCCGTCGACCTTGATGACCTGGCCGGTGATGAACCGGGCCCGATCACCGCACAGGAACGCGACCAGTTCCGCCACATCCTCGGCGCGTCCGATCCGGCCGAGCAGGATCTCGCCCGAGGCACGATCGCGGGCTTCCGCCGACAGCCCTTCCGTCGCGGGCGTGTCGACCAACCCCGGGGCCACTGCATTGACCGTCACGTTGAACCGAGCCAGCTCCTTCG
The DNA here is from genome assembly GCA_041485385.1 of Phycisphaerae bacterium. GTDB lineage: Bacteria > Planctomycetota > Phycisphaerae > Phycisphaerales > UBA1924 > JBGPJM01. The sequence goes on from JBGPJM010000026.1 coordinate 25,051, forward strand.
CCAGCGCCTTGGTCAGGCCGACCAGCCCCGCTTTGGCCGCTGCGTAGTTCGTCTGGCCGAACTTCCCGCGGAGCCCGTTGATGCTCGTGATGTTGACGATGGCGCCTCCCCCCGACGAACTCGCGCCGTGCCGGCCCTCGCGCATCACCGCGGCCGCGGCTCGGGCGCAGTTGAACGCTCCCGTCAGGTCCACATCGATCACGTCGCGCCATTGCTGGTCGGTCATCTTCCAGATCGCCGCATCGCGGAAGATGCCGGCGTTGTTCACGAGAATCTCCAGCCCACCGAATCGGGCGATGAAAGCTCCCATCGCGTCGTTCACGCCCGCGGCATCACGCACATCGCACACCCGCGCCCATCCCCGCCGCCCCAGAGCCTCGATCCGTCGCACGACGGCTTCACCGTCCGCGGGCTCGCCGATGTGCAGAATGCCCACGTCGCACCCGTCGCGCGCGAGCGTCTCGGCGATGCAGCGGCCGATCCCGCTGCTCCCGCCCGTTACCAATGCTCGTCGTGGATGGTCGTCCATGGGCTTCTTGTCCCATCCGAATGGCTACCTCGTGCCGGCCGGAACCGGGCTCAGGACCGCGCCGCACTTGCCGCAATGCTCGAAGAATGCCGGCAGCCCCTTGACGCCGCACTCGGGACAGGCCTTGCTGTACGGTCCCCACAGGAACTCGCTGGACCCGTCGGGGTCCGCCGCCCGCCGGCGCATGCCGACGTAGTCAGCCTTACGCTTCTCGACAAAGGCCGTCATGCCCTCGTGCGGCTCCAGGCTGGTGTAGTGGACGCTGAGCCAGTCGCGGGCATGGCCGGCGGTCGCGTGCCAGGACAGGTCCTTCCAGAAGTTGACCTGAGCCTTGGTGTACCGCGTGCACTCGAAGAACTTGTTGACAATCTGGTCGCACAAATCCGCGACGACTTCGTCGAGCCTCGCCAAGTCGATGCTGTACGCGGCCTCCCCCTTGATCGCCTTCTTGATCTCTGCGGGCGTCGCGCGCCGCTCGAACGGGTCTTCCCACGGGTCCGTGTTCCAGTCTCCGAGGTACTTTCGATCCTGCGTGAAGCGCGTCACGAAGTTCCCGTCCGGGCCTTTGACCGTGGGCACGACGGCGTTGACCATCCCCATCGCCATGGACGTGAACGCCGAGTAGCGCTGGTTGAGGAACAGGATTCCCCGCGCCTTGCGGTCGCCCACGTGAATCGGTAGCCACTGCGTCGAGCCGCCGCAGGCCACGGACCCGACGCTCGTCCCGACCTGCCCGATGAAGGCATGCTCGCCCATCACCGCCAGGTCGCAGGCCAGTTGGCTCTCGTTGCCGCCGCCGACAGCCATGCCGTTCAGTCTCGCGATGACCGGCTTGGAGCAGTTTGTGATCGACTCGATGTACTGCTTGAAGCAGCACATGTACTTCCAGTAGTCGCGTGGGCGCTGCGTGTACGACTTCTGGTATTCCTTCACGTCCCCGCCGGTGCAGAAAGCGTCGTGCCCCGCGCCGGTAAACACAACGGCGGCGACGCCGTCGTCCCATGCCGCGTCCTGGAACGCCCGCGCCAGCTCCTGCAGCGCCGGCGTGCTGTACGCGTTGAAGTTCTGGGGCCGGCTGATGGTAATCTGCGCGACCCAGCCGCGCTTCTCGTATTTCACCTCGTGCAGGTCCAATGATGCCGGATCTCGGGTTGGGAACTGGCTCATGTCGATCCTCCGTGCTCGCGGGCGGCGATGCTCAACGCGGTCCACCGCTCGGAACCCCCCAAAACCGAACACCCGTTCGACGACGCTCCCCTGACCCCGGACAACTTCGTCCGCCTGACTGTGGATCGTCATTGACGACTTGTCTATCCACAATAAAGAGGATAATCTTGTCTTGTGTTGGCGTCAAGGGGCCTTTGCCGGCCTAGGGGCTTCAAGCTCTCGAACCGTGCGGCGCTCGTGGGGCTCGGCCCTGCGTTTCCCGGATTCGGCCATGAACTCGAGGAAAAGCGAACGCGTGTTCGAGGCCGAACGGAATGCGATCGTCATCGCCCGCAAGGGTGCCGGATCCGGGCCGCGCCACGACGACCGCCTCAGCGCCATCCTCGCCGCCGCGACCCGCACCATCGCCCGCGACGGCTACGAGCGGGCCTCCATGCGCGCCATCGCCCGCGAGGCAGGCGTCAGCCTCGCCGGCCTGTACCACTACCTCGACGGCAAGGAGCGGCTGCTCTTCCTCGTCCAGTTCCGCGCGTTCAGCGCCTTGCTCACCGAGGTGAAGGCCCGCCTGTACGGAGTTGAGGACCCCATCGAGCAACTCCGCACCCTCATCCGCACCCACGTCCTGTACGTCGCCGGGAACATGGCCTCCCTCAAGGTCTGCTCGCACGAGCTGGAGTCGCTCTCCGGGGAGGCGTACCAGCAGGTGCTCAAGGTCCGCCGCGAGTACTACGAACTGGCCCGCTCGATCATCGGGCGAATCATCGACGAGCACGTCCCCGACTCCAGCCTCGACCGGCGTGCGGCCACCATGTGTCTCTTCGGCACCCTCAACTGGCTCTATCGCTGGTACGACCCCGCCGGCGAACGCTCGCCCACCAGCCTCGCCAACCAGGTCTTCACGCAGTTCATCGGCGGCATTCTCGGAGGCAGTAGCGTGGCGCGTCGATCCGGAACCGGCGACGAGCACGTCACCGCTCGTGCCGCCAACACCGTCGGCGCCCCGCGCCTCGATTGATTATCGCTGCCCCGCAGGGAATCACACGCGTGTATCTCCCCGACGTCACACTCCACGAGCCGTCTACCCTGGCAGATGCCGCGGCCATGCTCGCGCGATTCGGGCCCAAGGCCCGGGTCATGGCCGGTGGGACCGACCTTGTTGTCGATCTGAAGACCCGGCGCGTCGCCGCTGAGCACATCATCTCTCTGGGCCGCATCGCCGGGCTACGCGGCATCCGGCGCGAACCGGCTGGAGTGGGGGGCGGCTTGAATGGCCGCCCCTCCGGTGGCCTCCGCATCGGCGCGCTGACCACGGTCGGCGAACTGAGCCGCTCGCCATTGCTCACCGGTCGCTACGCGCCCATCCTTGACGCCACTCGCGACATGGCCGCGACGCAGGTCCGCAACATGGCCACTGTCGGCGGCAATATCGCCGGGGGCGTGCCGTGCGCCGACCTGCCCCCCATCCTCCTTGTGATGGGTGCGTCGGTCGTGATCGCGTCCGCGACGGGGGAGCGAACCGTGCCGCTCGACACGTTCTTTGTCGGCCCGCGAACGACGCTTCTTGGCGAGGGCGAGTTGTTGACAGCTGTCGTGGTGCCCGAGCCCACCCCGCGATCCGGAGCGGCGTACGCCCGCTTCGCCCTGCGCGACGGCAATGCCATCGCCGTCGCGTCCGTCGCGGCGGGGCTGGTGCTCGGCAGCGACGGCGCGATCGCCCGAGCGGGCCTCGCCCTCGGAGCGGTGGCGCCGATCCCCACACCCGTGCGGGCCGTTGCGGCGGCGTTGGTGGGTCGAACACTGGACCAGGGAATGGACGACGCCACCTTGGCAGCCGTGGCCGCGGCGGATCCGATCAGCGATGTCCGCGGGTCGGCCGACTACCGGCGTGAGCTGGTCCGGGTTCTCACCCGGCGAGCGCTCACCGCCGCGCTGGCTCGCGCACGGGGAGAATGAACGATGGCCCTCGCACGCACGCTGACAATCAACGGACAGGGCCGCGCCGTCGCCCTCGAAGCCGGCGACACGCTTCTGGATGTCCTCCGCGAGAACCTGCGCCTGACCGGCAGCAAGAAAGCCTGCGATGTGGGCGACTGCGGCGCCTGCACCGTCCTGGTGGACGGCCAGCCCATGAACTCCTGCCTCCTGCTGGCGGCGACGCTCGAAGGACGGGAGATCACGACAATCGAGGGCGTGGCCGGAGGCAACGAACTCACCCCGCTCCAGAAGGCCTTCGTCCACGAAGGGGCGATCCAGTGCGGCTTCTGCACCCCCGGCATGGTGCTGTCGGCCATGGCCCTGCTGGCCCGGAGCCCCGATCCAACGACCGAGCAGATCAAGGACGCCCTGGCGGGTAACCTCTGCCGCTGCACCGGGTACAGCGCGATCCTCCGCGCCGTGCAGCGCTGCGGCCGCTACCGCGGGGACGGGACGTGCGCGCAGAAGAGCGCACACAGCGGGAAGGCGACGGCGTGTTCGTGCGCCCCCCATCCCGATGGAGCGGCATCGGAGAACACCCAGACCGGAGGGCCGCGCCACCGGACCGAGGACCTCGTCACCGTCGGCCGTTCCGTGCCGCGCATCGACGCGGCCGACAAGGTCACCGGGCGCGCGATCTACACCGCCGACATCGCCCTGCACAACATGGTCCACGCCAAGATCCTCCTCTCCCCGATCGCCCACGGGCGCATCGTGCGGATCGACGCCGCCAGGGCCCTGGCGCTCCCGGGCATCCTGGCCATCATCACCGGCGCGGATGTGCCCGAGAACACCTGCTACGGCGTCTCACCGGCCCGCTACGACGAGGAGATCCTGGCCCGCACGAAGGTGCGGCACGTGGGCGACCCCGTGGCCGCCGTCGCCGCCGTCGACGAGAAGACCGCGGAGCGAGCCCTGGGTCTGATCGACGTGGAATACCAGGAGCTGCCGGCAGTGCTCGATGCGCTCGAAGCAGTCCAACCCGGCGCGCCCCTCGTCCATGACCGATACGAGCGCAACATCAACACGCACGTTGCCCACAACTTCGGCGATACCGACGCCGTCTTCGCGCGCTCCCACCTGGTCCGCGAGGAATCCTTCACCGGCAACTTCGTCTACCAGTGCCCCATGGAGCCGCAGGCCGCCATCGCCACCTGGGAGCACGACGGCACGCTGCTGCTGCACAGCGCGACGCAGGCCCCGCACTACGTGCAGTACATGATGGCCCACATTTTCCACATCCCGCTGGGCAAGATCCGCGTGATCCGGCCCTGCGTGGGCGGGGGCTTCGGCGTCAAGGCCGCGACGAACCCGCTGGAGGCGTGCGCCGCCGTCCTGGCACGCAGGATCGGCCGCCCGGTGAAGATCGTGTTCACGCGCGAGGAGATGTTCCACTATTACCGAGGGCGGCACAAGCAGCACATGCGCTTCAGGCTCGGTGTCGACGCGGGCGGGCGCATCACCGCGTTCACCAGCGAGATCCACCTCGACGGCGGGGCGTACTCCTCCTTCGGCGTGGCCACCGCCTACTACGCCGGCAGCATGATCCCCACGCTCTACAAGATCCCCAACTACCGCTACGACGGCTACCGCGTCATGACCAACAAGCCCGCCTGTGGCGCCATGCGGGGCCACGGCGTTCCCCAGCCCCGGTTCGCCTTCGAGTGCCTGCTCAACATGGTCGCCGACGACCTGGGCATCGACCCCATCGAGATCCGCCGCCGCAACGCCATGACGCCCAACACCCGGACCGTTAACGACCTGGAGATCGGCAGTTGCGAGTTTCTCGCCACGCTCGACGCCGTCGAGCGCGACTCGGGCTGGAAGGAGAAACGCGGGCGCTGGCCCCGGGGGAGCGGGCGGGGCATCGGCGTGGCCGGCGGGGGCTTCGTCTCCGGCGCGGGGTACTGCATCTACCGCGGGCAGGTGCAGATGACGCATGAAAAGGGCAAGGGGGGGGCGGAGAAGTTCCAGAAGAAATCCATCTTCCCCCACGCCAACGCCATCGTCCGTGTGACCGAGGACGGCATGGCCGCGGTGCTCATGATCGGCGCGGCGGAGATCGGGCAGGGCAGCGACACGATCCTCGTGCAGATCGCCGCCGAGGCCATGGGCGTCCCGCACACCCGCCTGCGCATGCGGAGCGAGGACAGCGACATCTCGCCGCTGGACCTGGGCTCGTACTCCTCTCGCGTCACGCTCATGGCCGGCAACGCCGTCGCCGCCGCGGGCGCGGCCGTGCTGGAGAAGGTCCGCCCGTACGCCGCGGCGATGCTGAGTTGCGACCCTTCCGCCGTCCGCGCCCGCGACGGCCGCCTCTGCGCCGAGAGCGACGACTCCCGGACCGTTGCCTGGGAAGAGGCCGCCCGTCGGTACTTCAACGACAACGGCCCGCTGGTCGGCACCGGCTGCTACAAGCCCCCCGATGGTCTCGGCGGCGACTACAAGGGCGGCACCGTCGGGACCAGCCCCGCCTACTCCTTCGGCACCTGCGCCTGCGAGGTCAGTGTCGATCTCGAAACCGGCAAGGTCAGGGTTGAGCGCTTCACCGACTACCACGACTGCGGCACACCCATCAACCCCCAGCAGGTCCACGGCCAGGTCGAGGGGGCGATCGTCATGAGCGCCAGCGAAACCATCCTCGAGGACGTCCAGTTCGACGCCAAGGGCCGCATCCTCAATCCGAACCTGCACGGCTACCTGATTATGACGATCAAGGATGCCCCGGAGATCTTCAGCGGCCTGGTCGAGTCCTACGAGCCCCGCGGCCCGTTCGGAGCCAAGGAGATCGGCGAGGGGGCCACGCTCCCGGTCCTCGGTGCGATCGCCCACGCCATCGCCCACGCCACCGGCGTCTGGATCAAGGACCTGCCGATTACTCCGGCGAAGATCCTCGCCGCCCTGCGTCGCACCCAGCCCGCACAGTCCGCCCCGGGCACCGCCGGCGCGGCGGTGACACGGTTCTGATCCGGGCACGCCCGCCGGCGGCAAGGTCAGATGGAGAAGTCCGATGACCGCGACCACTGGACCCATCCTCGCCCAACACGATGAGCCGTGCCGCGAGGCGCTGCGACGGCTGGACGCCCTCGACGCGATGATCGGTCGCACCCCGCTGGTCGAGATCCGCGTCTTCTTCCGCGGAAGCCCGCGCCGGATCTTCGCCAAGTACGAGCAGCTTAGCCTCACCGGCTCGGTCAAGGACCGCATGGCCTTGTGGATCCTGCGCGCGGCCTACCAGACCGGCGAGCTGCGCGTGGGCGACACCATCGCCGAGGCGACCAGCGGCAACACCGGCATCGCCTTCGCCGCGCTCGCTCGGGCGCTGGGCCACCCCGTGCGGATCTACATGCCCGACTGGATGAGCCGCGAGCGCGTCGCCCTTACCGAGTCGTTCGGCGCCGAGATCGTGCCCGTCTCGCGCGAACAGGGCGGCTTCCGGGGCAGCATCTTGCTCGCCGACGAGTTCGCCCGTGAGCGCGGGCGCGTCTTCCTTCCCCACCAGTTCGCCAACCCCGCCAACGTCCAGGCCCACCAGGCCACGACCGGCCCCGAGATCGAGCGCCAGCTCGACTCCATCGGCCTCGTCGCCGACGCCTTCGTCGCCGGCGTCGGCACCGGGGGCACGGTCATGGGTGTCGGCCGATACCTCAACCGCTGCCGCGAGACCGACCAGGTCAACTGCGCAGGCTCGGCGTCACCCTGCACCGACCCCTCCCGCATCCGCGAGGGCTGCCGCGAGCCACGCGACGGCCGGGCCAGGTGCGACCGGCGGCACGTCCGGATTCATCCCCTCGAGCCCGCCGAGTCGCCCACGCTCCGCGCCGGGCGCAAGGTCGGCCGGCACCGCATCCAGGGCATCTCCGACGAGTTCGTCCCGAGCATCCTCAAGCTCGACGAACTCGACCCCGTCATCGACGTCCACGACGGCGATGCCATCCTGATGGCCCAGGCTCTCGCGCGCAGCGGCCTGGCGGTCGGCATCTCCTCGGGCGCGAACGTCTTGGGCGCCCTGAAGGTCTTCGACGAACTCGGCGAGGACGCCGTGGTCGTCACCATCCTCCCCGACAGCAACAAGAAGTACCTCAGCACCGACCTGTTCCGGCCCGAGCCGGCGCGCGACGGCTACCTCTCTCCCGCCGTCGCCGATATCCGTTGGACCGCCATTCCCTGCCCGCACCGCAGTGCGGCGACCGCATCCGCCTGCACCTGCGGCCCGAGCCTTTGAGCGAGTCGCTCCCCCGCCCGCCCTGACCCCCGCACCGAACGCGCCAACCGGCTCATCGACATCCTTTCGGCAGTACCATCGATCGGGCCGATCGGAGGGAGGCACCATCCGCCTGCACGCGAGGAGCACCCATGCCCGCCTACCGGTTCGAGGGCCTCACCCCCGTCGTTGACCCCGGCGCCTACGTCCACCCTGAGGCCGTGCTCATCGGCGATGTCACCATCTCCCGCGGCTGCTTCGTCGGGCCCGGCGCGGTGCTGCGGGGCGACATCGCGCGGCTGGTCATGCTGCCCGGGAGCAACCTCAGGACGGCTGCATCGTCCATAGCTTCCCCGGGCGCGAAACCGTCATCGAGGAGGATGCCCACATTGGGCACGGCGCGGTCCTGCACGGGTGCACGATCCGCCGCGGCGCCATGGTCGGTATCCACGCCGTGGTCATGGACGATGCCGAGGTCGGCGAGCTGGCCCTTGTCGCCGCCAACGCCTTCGTCAAGGCGGGCACGGCGGTGCCACCCCGCACGCTCGCCGCGGGCACGCCCGCGACGATCATCCGCCCCTTGCGCGAGGACGAGATCGCCTGGAAGATCGCCGGGACGCGGCACTATCAGGAGTTGGCCGTCCGCTACCTGCAGACCGCGGTTCGGGTCGAACCGCTGCCCGCACCCGAAGAGGGCCGCCCCCGGCTGCCTGAGATCCCCCACCCCCTCAAGCCCACCCAAGCGCAGGAGACCTGAGGTACTTCAAGGCCGCTCGAAGATCGTCGCAACGCCCTGCCCAACCCCGACGCACAGCGTCACCAGCCCACGCTCCGCGCCGGTCCGCGACATCTCGTGCGCGATCGTCACCGCCAGCCGGGCACCCGTCGCCCCCAGCGGGTGCCCCAGCGCGATCGCGCCGCCGTTGGGGTTGATCGCGTCCACGCCGAGGCCCAGCTCCCGCAGGCACGCGATGACCTGCACGGCGAATGCCTCGTTGATCTCGACCAGGGCGATGTCCTCGAGCCGCAGGCCTGCTCGTTCGAGGACCTTGCGCGTCGCCGGGACCGGCCCAAGCCCCATCAGCGCCGGGTCCACGCCCGCCGTCGCCGACGGCCCGACCAGCGCCAGCGGCTTCAATCCCATCCGCTGGGCCAGCGCAGCCTCCACCAGCAGCACCGCCGCGGCCCCATCGTTGATGCCCGAGGAGTTCCCCGCCGTCACCGTGGCCGCGGCATCGGTCGCGAACGCCGGCCGGAGTCTGGCGAGCGCTTCGAGCGTCGTGTCGGGGCGCGGATGCTCGTCGGTGGCCACGACCACCGGCTCCCCCTTGCGTTGCGGGATCGACACCGGCACGATCTCCGCGTCCCACCTCCCCGCCGCCTTGGCCTTCGCCCACCGCTGGTGGCTCGAGAGCGCAAACTCGTCCTGGTCCCGGCGCGGAATCCCGTACTTGCGGGCCACGTTCTCTGCCGTCTCGCCCATCGAGAGGGGCGGGTGTTTCTCCGCAAGCCTTGGGTTGGTCATCCGCCACCCGATCGTGGTGTCGAACACCTGCGCCGACCGCGAGAACGCCGCCTCCGCCTTGGGCATCACCAGCGGCGCGCGGCTCATGCTCTCGACGCCCCCCGCCACCAGCACGTCGCCCTGCCCGCACTCGATCATCCGCGCCGCGATGTTGACCGCCTCCAGCCCCGACGCGCACAACCGGTTCACCGTGCACCCCGGGACCGACGGCGGGAACCCGGCCAGCAGCGCGGCCATCCGCGCGACGTTGCGGTTGTCCTCGCCGGCCTGATTCGCCGCCCCCAGGTACACATCGTCGATCCGCGCGGGGTCGATCCCCGCACGCGAGACGACCTCCCTGAGCACCAGCGCGGCAAGATCATCGGGGCGGCAGGCGCTCAGGGCGCCGGCGTGGTCGCCGATCGGGGTCCGCACGGCGGCAACAATGGCGGCTCGTCTCACGACCGGCATGGTAGCGGGCGCCGGCGCCGGCCCCCAGTCTCGCGGATCACCGATCAACCCGGCCCCATCAGGCGCTGCACCATCCAGAAGAGCGCGACGGCCGCGATGACGAGGGACAGCGGGATGGCCACCCGTCGCCGGTACCAGGGCTTGTTCCGCCACCACCCCAGCAGGAGGAACGCCGCCGCGAGGGTTGTCATGTGCCCGCACTCGACGCCGACGTTGAACGCCACCAGGCCCGCGACGAGCTGGCCGGTGGGGAGGCCCACCTGGCTCAGGGCCGAGGCGAAGCCCATCCCGTGCACGAGCCCGAAGACGAACGCCACCACCGGTCGCCACGCGTGCACCTTCGTCGTCACCAGATTCTCCACCCCGATGAACGCGATGCTCGCGGCGATCGCCGGCTCGACCACGATCGACTGCATGGGGACCAGGTGGAACGTCGTCAGCGTGAGGGTGATCGAGTGCGCGATCGTGAACGCAGTGATCTGCCATACCAGCGCCTTCAGCCGCGGGCTGAGCAGGAAGAGCCCCAGCACGAACAGGGCA
>JBGPJM010000027.1:0-35327 GCA_041485385.1 Phycisphaerae bacterium
ACCGACCGTGACGCGATCGGCGCCGCGGACGTCTCACCCGATGGCGATGCGATGGTGGGTAATGCGCAATCGGCCAGTGATTTCACAGTCGAGGCGTTTATCTGGAAGCTGGGAGAGGGCATGACCGCTCTCGGTGAGCTGCCAGGCGGCGCGTACCGGAGCTCGGCGGCTGCTCTCTCCGCTGACGGTTCGACGGTCGTCGGTTGGAGCCGATCCAGCTCCGGCGCGGAGGCGTTCCGGTGGACCGCCCAGACTGGGATGCTTGGGTTGGGCTTCCTCCCGGGCGCCGAGCTGGAGAGCAAGGCAACCGCCACCAGCGCCGACGGATCGATCGTCGTTGGTAACTCGTATGGCGCCACCGACCCCGACGCAAGCCCGGCGTTCATCTGGGATCTTGCGCACGGTATGCGTCCGCTGATCGACTTCCTCGGCGAGAACGGCGTAACCATACCCGGCTGGACCCGCATGGTCGTCTACGGCATAACCCCCGGCGGTCGCGCGTTGGTCGGCGCCGGGCGCAACCCCGCCGGCCAGTACGAGGCGTGGCTCGCCTCCCTTGGTCCCTGCCCCGGCGACTTCAACCACTCCAGCTCCATCAACTCCCAAGACTTCTTCGACTTCCTCAACGCCTTCTTCGCCGGCGATCCCGCCGCCGACGTCAACCACGACGGCCAGGTCACAAGCCAGGATTTCTTCGACTTCCTGGCCGCGTTCTTTGCCGGGTGCTAACTTGCGTGCGGTCGCTGGTAAGGCATTTCACCACAGAGAACACGGAGGGGCATAGAGGAAGGCCGGGGACGAACGGCGCGGGGGCGCGTTCTGAACCAAGTCTTCACAATTCGTGAAACGGCGGCCGGTGTTGCGCCGGGAAGAATGGGCGACCCGAGCACCCCGGACTCCGACATCGACTTCGCCCTTGTAGTCTCGGGGGTGGTGCCCGCGTTTTCCGTAGACCCGGATTGGGACGGCGACGGTCAGGTGGACGCAAAGGACTTCGTAGCGTTTCTGGACGATTTCTTCGGCGGCAAGGCGGATGTCGATCACGACGGACTGACCCGCGCCGAGGATCTCTACGCGTTCATTGATCTGTTCCTTGCCTCGCCGGAGCAATCTGCTGGACGGCGACATACCGAAGAGGCTTTCCGTTGGCGCGCAAAACAAGCGAGGAGCGGCCAATGAGCAACAGACAGCGGAGCAGGTGGTTGGCCGTGGGTGCTGTGTGGCTCGGCACGCCCGTAGCCCTAGCTAGGCCAGGCAACATTCGAGGGGCTGGGTCATCTCTCGACAACGCACCCCGTGAGTGGAGCGACCGCGATCTCGGCCGACGGATCGACCATTGTCGGGTACGCTCAGACAGCCGAGAATGTCAATGGCGTGGCGTTCCGGTGGACACGTGCATCGGGGATGCAGAGCCTCGGAACACTGCGCAGGCCCGCCCCTTGGATCGGCTTTGACGCGATTTCGTATCCCTATGACGTGTCGGCGGACGGCTGCGTTGTGGTGGGAGTGAGCGGTGATCCCGACTGGGCGCCGCCGTATTCGCAATCATTCCGCTGGACTGAAGAGGCCGGCATGGTTGGTCTTGGTGCCGGATGCTGCGATGGCGCAACCGGCGTCTCAGCCGACGGCTCGGTGATCGCTGGCCTCCGCGGGACCTATCGCGGACGATGGACTGCGCAAACGGGCTGGGTGTCGCTGGGCAGAATCCCGGGCACCGATCGCGACGCGATCGGTGCCGGGGACGTCTCGCCGGATGGCGGCACCATGGTCGGGGTCGCCCAGTCGGCGAGCGATTTCACACTCGAGGCGTTCATTTGGAAGCTGGGTGAAGGGATGTCCGGACTCGGCGAGTTGCCCGGAGGGGATTACGGGAGCTCTGCCGGTGCTCTCTCCGCCGATGGTTTGACTGTCGTCGGCTGGAGCCAATCGGGCTCCGGCTTGGAGGCGTTCCGATGGACTGCCCAGACCGGAATGCTCGGATTGGGCTTTCTTCCTGGGGGCGAGCTGCAGAGCAGCGCGAGCGCTACCAGCGCCGATGGATCGATCGTTGTTGGGAACTCATATGGGGCCGCTGACCCCGACATGAGCCCGGCGTTCATCTGGGACTTCGCCCACGGGATGCGTCGGCTGATCGATTTTCTCGGCGAGAATGGCGTAGTCATACCCGGCTGGACCCGCATTGGTGTCAACGGCATGACCCCCGACGGCCACTCATTTGTCGGCGCCGGGCGCAACCCCGCCGGCCGGTACGAGGCGTGGTTCGCCTACCTCGGCTCCTGCCCCGGCGACTTCAACCACTCCGGCTCCATCAACTCCCAGGACTTCTTCGACTTCCTCAACGCCTTCTTCGCCGGCGACCCGGCCGCCGACGTCAACCACGACGGTCTGATCACCAGCCAGGACTTCTTCGACTTCCTGACGGCCTTTTTCGCAGGTTGCCCGTGACCGACCTCGGCGCGCTCGGGGGCGTTCTCCGGGATCGGCGCGGCGGTGATGATGGCATGCCAGCGGCCCTGCTGCGACCGGACCGGGGGCCGATGCCGGGCGGCCCCCGCCCCGTCACTGTGTTCCGGGCTCGTCGGGAAAGATCTCCGCCGTCGGCGGCGCGGCATGGTGAGCGGGTCTGCTGCGACCGGACGGGGGGCGACGTCGTGGGGCCCCCGTGCCCGTCACTGCGTTGCGGGCTCGTAGGGAAAACGCCTCGCCGATCGGGCGCGTCGGCGGGAACAGTCGCTCATCCCCCGCGTCATCAGTGAGGCTGTGGCACCACCGATATCGGGGGGCGGAATCTCCTGACACGCGGGTAACATTCGTTGGTATGCTGTCGTTGGTATGCCGCCTGTGAGGTGGGTGAGCCGAGGAGCAGTGGGTTGTTTTCGCAAACCACCGAGTATGCGCTCAGGGCGATGTCGTGGCTGGCGCTGAGCCCGAATGATCTGGTGCCGACGGCGATTCTTGCGGAGCAGACGAAGGTTCCGTCGCACTACCTGGCGAAGGTGTTGCAGCAGCTCTCGAATGCCGAGCTGGTTTCGGGCCGGCGCGGCGTGGGCGGCGGGTACAAGCTTTCGCGCGCGGCGAAGCAGATCTCGCTCTTGGACGTGGTGCGGGCGGTGGGGCCGCTGGAGCGGATCACGACCTGCCCGCTGGGTCTGACTAATCACGGGCCGAATCTGTGTCCGCTGCACCGGATGATGGACAGCGTCGCCAAGGCGGCGATGGAGGTGCTGGAGAAGAAGACGCTGCAGGACCTGATCGACCAGCCGGGGGCGAACAAGCCGCTGTGCGACGCGACGATGACGGCGCGGCTGACGGTGTCGGCGGGGCGAAGGTAGGCTGCTCGCCCGAGGTTTCACCACAGAGAACACAGAGAAGCACGGAGAAGAGGGAGAGGAGGGGCCGTGAGGCGAGAGATCCGTGTGTCTCCACCCGCTCACTCAGTATCAACTTCCGCGCATGACCGCAGGCAGCGAGAGCACCAGAGTCTGCCGTCGGCGCGCGGCGTGATATCCGCCAGGTCCCTCGCGCAGGTCGGGCAGGGGCTGCGTGGGAAGCGCCAAGCGCCGCCGCATTCCGGGCACACGCTGCACCCGTCGGCTCCGTCGGGCTTGATCGTGGAGAGGTCGTACCCGCACGCGGGGCAGCGGCGCTCGACCAGGAACGCGTCCTTCACCAGGTCGGGCGCGCTCGAGCGCACGCCGCGCCAGGTGAGCAGGACGGCCAGCGCCGCCGCGGCCAGGGCCACGAGCACGCCGTACGGCTCCGGCAACTGCTTGACCAGGAGCAGGATGAGCACCGCCGAGCCGGCGACGGACCCGACCACCTGCGGGCGCATCATCTGGTCGCGCGCGGTCTGCACGCCGAACCTTCCCGCGCGGACGCGCCGGCGGATCCGCGTGAGGGCGTCGCGGGGCACGGTCTCGGCGTCGGTGCGTGCCGAGAGCCCCGGGACCATGGCCTGGATTACTCGCTCCACGCCGCGGGCGTCTTCGACGGTGAAGGGGCGGGGGTCTGGTTTGTTCGAGTTGTCGCTCATGCGCTGGCGTGCCGGGGAGAGGGATTATGAAAGGAGGCACGGAGAGGACAGAGTAGATGGAGTGTGAACAGAGGATTTGTGTCATGGGGCGACGCGCTCGTCCGCCCTTCGGGCGGAAGGAAGAGAAGGCCGGTACCCGGGGTGCCGAGCCACCCCGGGCAACGATCGTGCGCCCTGCGGGCGGAGAGGCGTGATATGAGACGGGAGTGGGAACGGTGGCCCATCCCACGGCTTGCCCGGGGCGGGCCGAGGCTTCGAAGGTGAACGTCGTTGTGCGGCCCCGTGGCACCACTGCGCAGCGGGAGGGGTGGAGGAGGCGGGGAGGGAGGAACGAGGGCCGCGAGTGGTGGCACCCGGAAAAAGGTCTCGCGCGGCGGGTGTGCGTCATACGATCGGCGATGAGCAAGGAGACTCCGACAGGGGCGGTCGGCGGTGGTGGTGGGAGTGGGGAGCAGTCGCCGCACAGGCTGGAGGCGCAGCGCCGGGCGAACCGGGACGCCATTATCGCGATGGGGCTGCGGCCGTATGGGGCGCGGCTGGACGGGCTGAGCGAGCTGGCGGTGGCGCGGCGGTTGTACGACGGCGCGGCGGACGCGGCGCACCATCTGGCGCAGGAGGCGGCGAAGACGACGGGGGGGGCAGGGGGGGCGGGGGGCCAGCCGGCGGCGGGGTATGTCGATCGGCGACCCATCGTGCGCGTGGCGGGGCGGGTGGTGCTGCACCGCGACAACGGGAGGCTGGTGTGGCTGACGCTGCGGGACGACACGGGGGAGCTGCAGGTCGCGGTGAGCAAGAAGGACTGCGACGAGAAAGGGTTCGCGCTGGCGAAGCTGGTGGACCTGGGGGATGTGGTGGTGGCCGCGGGCCCGCTGATGAAGACGCGGACGGGGGAGATCACGGTGTGGGCGAAGGTGCTGGAGCCGGCGAGCAAGTGCCTGATGCCGCCGCCGGAGAAGCACGCGGGCCTGCACGACGTGGAGCAGCGGTACCGGCGGCGGTACGTGGACCTGTGGGCGACGCCGGAGACGATGCGGGTGATGAAGACGCGGTCGCGGGTGGTCTCGCGGGTGCGGCGGTTCCTGGACGAGCGGGACTATCTGGAGGTGGAGACGCCGCTCCTGCAGCAGCTGGCGGGCGGGGCGGCGGCGCGCCCGTTCGTGACGCACATGAACGCGCTGGGGATGGACCTATTTTTGCGGATCGCGCCGGAGCTGTACTTGAAGAGGCTGCTGGTGGGCGGTATGCCGCGGGTGTACGAGGTGAGCCGGAACTTCCGCAACGAGGGGCTGGACAAGACGCACAACCCGGAGTTCACGTCGCTGGAGGTGTACCAGGCGTTCGGGAACTACCTGACGGTGCTGGAGCTGGCGGAATCGCTGATCCGCGAGCTGGCGACGATGGTGGTGATGGAGCGGGAGGACGAGCCGGGGGGGCTTGCGCCGGGGGGAGCGGGGGCGGCGGCGGAGGAGAGCGAAATGGCGGGCGAGCGCGGGCCCAACTCGGGCGAGCTGAAGATCGCCTTCGGCGACTGGCTGATCGACTATGGCGCGCCGTTCGAGCGGATCACGTACGCCGAGCTGTTCCGGAAGGGGCTGGGGTTCCCGATGACGGACACCACGCGGGCGCGCCAGGAGGCCCAGCGGCGCGGGCTGAAGGTGACGGCCGAGGGGGGCCGGGCGCTGGCGGATGTGCTGGTGGTGAACGAGCTGTTCGAGGAGGCAGCGGAGAAGTCGATCGACCCGGCGCGGCCGACGTTCGTCATGGATTACCCGGCGGCGCTGTCGCCGCTGACGAGGCCGAAGGAGGGGGACCCCTCGATCGCCGAGCGGTGGGACCTGTTCATCGGCGGGATGGAGATCGGCCCGGCGTACACGGAGCTGAACGACCCGGACGTGCAGGAGGCCAAGTTCCGCGAGCAGCTGGCGGGGATCGACGATGAGGAGAGCACGTTCCGGACGTTCGACCAGGACTTCATCGATGCGCTGAAGGTGGGGATGCCGCCGGCGGGCGGGGTGGGGCTGCGGATCGACCGGTTGGTGATCCTGCTGACGGGGCAGCCGACGATCCGCGATCTGCTGCTGTTCCCGATGATGCCGCCGGTGTGAGGCCGCGGCGGGCGCGGCCTACTTGGGCGGGGCAGGCGCCGGTGCCGGCGCGGGCTTGTCGGCGGGCGGTTTGTCGGCGAGGCTCGGGTTGGCGGCCAGGAGCAGGCGCACTCGCGTATCGTCGTTCAGGACGTCGAAGAAGATGCCGCGGAGGACCTCGACGGCGTGGACCTGGGCGGTCGTGCCGGCGGGCGGGGACTTCAGGCCGGCGAGTCGCTTGGTGACCTCGGTGCTCTGCGCGGCGGGGAGGTGCAGCATCTTGAGGAGTTTTTCCTGGAACGGGGCGGCGGCCTCGAGCTGTCGGTCGAGGGATTGCCAGGCCTCGGCGGTGAAGTCGTCGACCTGCATCTTGAAGGCCGCGGCGAGCATGGCGGTCATGTTGTTCCGGCCGACTTTGTCGGTCACCTCGGAGCGGATGGCCATGCGGTACTCCTTGGCGATCCGGGAGGCGCTGGATTTCTGGGGCGGGGAGATGGCGCCGGCGCGGGAGAGGGAGTCGAGCAGAGAGCCGGGCTGGAAGGTCCTGGCCTTCTTGGTGGTATTGGTCATGTCTTCGATGCCGGTGGTGTCGGTCACCTTGGCCATGGTGGCGCGGATCTCCATCAGCAGGGTGATGTTCTCGAAGACCAGGCGGTCGATCTCCGTGTGGCGGGCGGCGAGGGCGGTCTCGAGCTGGGCGCGTGCCGCGTCGTCCATGTCAAGGGCCCGCAGCGCGCCCTCCTCGATGGGGAGCTTGAGCGGCCTGATCATGCCCTGCTCGTCCTTCTGGACGAGTGAGGGGAGCGGCTTCTCGGGCTCGCCGGGGGCCGGGGGCTTGGCGTCGGGATTGGGTGCGGTGGGCGGAGGCGGGGGCGGAGGCGGGGCGGGGGGCGTGTACTCGGGCGACGGGGGGGTTCTGGGGGGCGCGGGGGGGACGAGCTGGGCCATCGCTGGGAGCGAGAGGGCGGCCACAAGGACGATTGCGACTGATGGGGCGAGGGCTTTCATGTCGACGGCTCCGGGGATCGCGTTTCGGAGCCGGAATGGTACGCGCCGGGGGAAAGGGCGCGGAATTTGGATGTGGGATGTCGGATGTGGAACGTCGGTCAGCAGCCGGCGAAGAACGCGGTGAGGAAGTCGAAGAAGTCCTGGGAGTTGACGAGGCCGTCGAGGTTGAAGTCGGCGGTGGGGCTGCTGGCGAAGAAGGCGGCGAGGAAGTCGAAGAAATCCTGGGAGTTGACGAGGCCGTCGGCGTTGAAGTCCGGGGCGCAGTGGACGGGGCCCTGGGTGGCACCGGCGAGCGTGGCGGGGTCGCCGGGCTTGTAGAGGCCGAGGATGGCGGTGGTGGAGGCCGGGGCGGAGGTGGCGTCGAAGCGGAAGTTGTACATGGTGCCCCAGCGGATGGGGTTGGAGGAGTTGCCGGCGTTGTACGGGTCGGTGGACCAGGTGAGGCGGCCGCCGGCGCGGACGGCGGGCCAAGGGTTGTTGTGGAACGGCTCGTCGTGGGAGCGGACGGCGGAGAAGCCCATGTTGCTGAGGGTGACGCCCGGGCCGACGGGGACGGAGAAGGACTGCACGGCGCGGTCCATGTCGTGGTTGTAGAGGGCGTACTCATAGTGCCAGGCGCCGTTGCCGTTGGCGGTGACCTTGACGCCGAGGATGCAGCGCCCGTCGGCGGTGGGCGTCTGCGGGATGGTGGTGAGCGAGGCGCCGGGCCAGGCGTTGATGGTGGGGCCGTTGACGGAGTTGGGGCCGGAGAGGTCGAAGCTCCAGTCGCCACCGGGGGCGCCGTTGATGGCGACGGGCTCGTGGGAGACGCTGTTCATGTGGTTGGAGTCGTCGTGGGTGACGGTGTAGACGTCGGCGAAGAAGAGGGCGCCGGCGTGCTGGGCGGGGTCGATGTCGGCATCGTGGAGCTGGAGGCGGTGGCTGATGGCCGTGTGCGGCGGGGCGTTGGGGTCGTTGATGTGGGAGGTCGCATAGTTGAAGGCGCCGGTCCAGGGGTTGATCTCGCTGCGCGGGCCCATGATGGACTGGGTGCCGTTGAACGCCGCGCCGTAGGTGTCGGAACAGCCGACGCCCAGGTGGCTGCCGTTGGGGTAGGGGGTGCAGCCGAAGCCGCAGAAGTCCCCTTGGGCGGCGCCGAACATGTGCTTGGCCCAGGACTGGCCGACCTGCTCGAGGCGGCCGTTCTGGAGGCGGTACATGTTGAAGACGAAGAAGGGGTGGCGCGGGTCGGGGTTGACGATGGTGTCGAGGGGGTCGGTGCCGGCGTTGCAGAGGGGCGTGTCGATGGCGCAGCCGACGGTGTCGCCGAGGCGCCCGAGCTGGACCATGGCGCCCAGCTCGCCCATGTAGGCATCCGGCCCGCCGGTGCCCGGGGGGTCGCAGCGGAGTTGCACCTGGGCGGTGCCGGCGGCACCGTTGAAGCCGGTGAGGCGGATGTAGTAGGGGGCGCCGGCGGTGGCGTTCACCAGCACCGACGAGCCCTGGGCGCAGGTGTCGTCGTTGCAGGCGACCTGGTTGAGGGCTGTGCCGGGGCAGGCGGTGTGGACCGAGAGGATGGTGTCGAAGGAGCTGTTGCAGGTGTTGACGCGGAGGGAGCAGTCGGCCGCGGGGGTGTAGCGGAACCACACGTCGGGGCCGGGGGCGCCGGAGTCGCAGGAGCTTGCGCCGTCGGTGGTGGCGCCGGAGGTGCTGACCTGGACGGTGCCCGGGGAGAGTTCGGTCGCGGCGGAGCAGGAATCGGTCCCCGGCGGGGCGCAGTTCTGCTGGACGGTGAGGGTGACGTTGCCGGTGGCGCCGTTGTAGCCGGCGACGCGTAGGAGGTAACGGGTGCCGGCGGAGGCGTTGAAGAAGACGCGCGAGTTGAAGTTGGGGCAGGCGTCGTCGTTGCAGACGATCTGGTTGGCGTCGAGGCCGGGGCAGGAGGTGTGGACGGAGAGGACGGTGTCGAAGGTGCTGCCGCAGGTCTCGACCTGGACGGGGCAGTTGTCAGTGGGGGTGAAGGCGAACCAGATGTCGGGGCTGAACTCGGAGGCGCCGCAGGTGGCGGAGCCGTCGTTGGTGGCGGCGAGGGTGGTGTCGGTGACGGTGCCCTGCGCGACGGTGCGGGCGAGGGTGCAGGAATCGGTGGGGCTGGCCGGCGTGCAGGCGCTGAGGTTGAGGGTGAAGGCCCCGGTGGCACCGGCGAAGCCGGATACCCGGAGGAAGTAGCTCTGGCCGGCGGCGACGGAGAAGAGGACGGTGGAGCCCAGGCCGCACGAGCCGCCGGTGTCGTCGTTGCAGGCGACCTGGTTGGCGGGCGAGCCCGGGCAGGCGGTGTGGACGGAGAGGACGGTGTCGTAGGCGCTGCCGCAGAGGTCGACGCGGAGGCCGCAGGCGGTGGCCGAGTTGAAGCGGTACCAGAGGTCCGGCGAGGCGGCCGAGGAGCCGCAGTCGGCGGAGCCGTCGTTGGTGGCTGCGGCGGTGGAGCCGGAGTAGGCGCCCTGGGTGACGGGGGTGGCGGAGGCGCAGGAGTCGGACTGCGCGAGGGCGGACGCGGCGGGCAGGAGGAACGGCAACGCGGCCAGCAGCGCACGGGCGCGGGGGGCGGTGAACATCATCCGACTCCTTGCGGCGGGTAGGGGCTGAACAAGACTAACTCGCTGGGAGGGGAGGAGCAAGGGGAATGCGTGACGAGTGAGAGAGGGTTCGGCGGGTTCGGCGTGGGCGGGCGTACGATGACCGCCCCGCCATGCTTGAGCGCCTCGCCAATACGGAGCTCGGATGCCGCCCACCCGAGAACGGGCGGAGGGGCGGGGCGTGCGCGCTCGCGCTTTGTGTGCCTGGTGGGCATGGCGATGTGGGCCGGGGCGCTGGCGTGGGCGGGCGCCGCGAGCCGGGGTGTGGGGTGCCTGGCAGGGGACCCGACGTTCGCCGGTGCGGGTGAGTTCGGCCTGCCGGAGCCGGTGAGGGATCGGAGCGTGGCGCCGGGGCCGGGGCAGGGAGATCTGTACGCGGTGCGGCGGGAGTCGCGGGGGTCGGCCCCGTCGCAGCGCACGGAACCGGTGGCTCCGGTTTTCGCCGGCGCCGGCGATCATCCGCCGGCACACGGTGTGTGCTCGGTCGACCGCGCGGCGTGCGCACCGCCGCCGACATGCTTCGGGTGCGTGAACGAGCGCGGGCCGCCGGAGCGAGCGGGGATCCTGTAGGCGTATTGGCGCAGGCGCCTTGATTTGCCGGCTGCGCGCGCACCTCAACGGTTGCAAACCGCCGGAGCGATGCCGCCTCGGACGCAACCTTCCTGCACATTCAGACACGCCGAGTGCCGCAGCACCCGGATCTCCATCGAGACACGCACCTATTGCGCGCGGGCGGCACTGATCGCGTCCGGGCGCTCATCGAGACTCCACGAATGAACACCGCTGATCAAGGCACGAACGTCCAGGGCGGGCAGGGGCAGGGCAGTCGAGTTCTTCCGGCGCGAGCGTCGGTACGCAAGGGGAGGCGCAGCCGCCGCCGGAAGCGCACAGCGCCAGGGGGTGTCTCGTCATCATCACGGCGCTGATTGTCGTCTCGGGGTTGATCGTCGGCGCGCTGCTGGTGCTCCAGCCCTTCAAGTAGGGCTGGCGTTGTGTTGGCGGATCGATCGAGGCGCTGGCGCACTGCGCGGCCGCCGCATCACCGCGCGCGGACGCTGATCTCGTGCGCGGCGCCCGGGCTACCTGGCCAGGGCCATGAGGCGGGCGATGCGCTCCTTGATCGGGGGGTGGGACACGAACATGGAGTTCAGAGACTGGCCGGCATCGCGCATCTTGCGGAGCGGGTTGACGATGTACATGTGGGCGGTGCCGCGGTTGGCGGTGTCGACGAGGGGCTCGTCGTCCACCGCGAGCTTCTGGAGGGCGGAGGCCAGGCCCAGGGGGTTGCGGGTGAGCTCGACGGAGCCGGCGTCGGCGAGGTACTCGCGCCGGCGGCTGTAGGCCATCTGGATAAGGCGCGCGATGAGGGGCGCGATGATCGCCAGCACGATGGCGATGATGAACAGCGCGATGAGCACGGGCGCGGCGCCCTTCTCGCGGCTGGAGCCGATGCTGCGCCCCGGGCGCCCGTACCACAGCACGCGCCAGAAGGCGTCGCAGGCGAAGACGATCAGGCCCGCCATGGTGGCCATGAGCACGGCGAAGCGGGTGTCGTAGTGGCGGATGTGCGAGAGCTCGTGGGCCAGCACGCCCTGCAGCTCGTCGCGGCTGAGCTTGGAGCGCAGGCCGACGGTGATGGCCACCGCCGCGTGCTGGGGGTCGCGCCCGGTGGCGAAGGCGTTCATGGCGCTGTCGCCGATGAGGTAGATGCGCGGCATGGGGATGCCGCCGGCGATGGCGAGCTCCTCGACGACGTTGAACAGCTCCTGGTCCAGGTCCTTGGTGATCTCGCGGGCGCCGGAAACGGCGAGGATGGCCGCGGACCCGCCGAACCACGACCACACCGAGCCGATGCCGGCGACGACGAGCGCGACGACGCAGCCGAGGATGGCCGAGGGGATCAGGTCGGAGGGGCGGGCGCCCAGGTAGGTGACCAGCGCGGCCGCGATGACGCCGCCGATCGCGACGGCCATCAGGATCATGACGACGATGAGGACGGCGCTGGCCCGCTTGTTCTTGCGGATGAGGTCGATGTAGGTGAGCGTGCCGGGGTAGGCGGAGATGCGCTTGCGCATGTCCGCATCCAGCGCCGGCGATGCCCCCCCTCCCGCGGCGACCCCCCCACTCCCCGGGCCGCCGCCCGTGCCGCGCACGCCGCCGCTGACCCCGTGGGTTGGGCCGCCGGGGGCGTTCACGTGAACTTCACCTTGGGGGCCTCGCGTGCGGCGGGCTCTTCGAGCTTGAAGTAGTCGCGCGGCTTGAAGTTGAACATGCCGG
Source organism: Phycisphaerae bacterium (assembly GCA_041485385.1). Classification (GTDB taxonomy): domain Bacteria; phylum Planctomycetota; class Phycisphaerae; order Phycisphaerales; family UBA1924; genus JBGPJM01. Next base: position 12,018 of record JBGPJM010000027.1, read on the forward strand.
CGACGATGTTCGTCGGGAACGACTGGCGGGACTGTTCGTAGAGCCCGACGCAGTCGTTGTAGTGCTGGCGGGCGAAGCCGATCTTGTTCTCGGTGCTGGCGAGCTCTTCCTGGAGGGAGGAGAAGTTGGCGTTGGCCTTGAGGTCGGGGTAGGCCTCGGCGACCGCGAGCAGGCGCCCGAGGGCCTGGGTGAGCTCGCCCTCGGCCTGGGCCCGCTGGGCGACGGCCGCGATGGGGACCTGGGAGGCCTTGTTGCGGGCGGAGATGACGGCCTCGAGGGTGTTGCGTTCGTGGGCGGCGTAGCCCTTGACGGTCTCGACGAGGTTGGGGATGAGGTCGTAGCGTCGCTTGAGCTGGACGTCGATCTGGCTGAAGGCGTTGTCGGCCTCGACGCGCCGGCGGACGAGGGCGTTGTACATGCCGACGAGGAGGAGGAGCGTGAGGACGACGATGACGGCGACGACGACGACGGCGATGAGGGCGGTGGAGCTGAGTTCGGCGAGGGTGCCGCCCGCGGGTGGTGGCATGGGGGGTCTCCTGCCCCCCCCCTCCCCCCCCTCCCTCCTTGGGAAAACGCTCGACAGAGGATCGTAGACGGGGCGTGGGGAGGGCCGTTCCCTTGCGCACGCGAGCCGCTAGCTAGCTAGGCGTGCGCCGTCCCTCCTCCCCGAAAGATCGTCCCCGCGTGCACGCGCCCCTGCTGGGTGGCGGTCATGAACGCCCACCCTCCCAGAAGAGCCAGGGTACCGAGCCCGATGATCGCGCTGTGGGCGTACCACTGATCGAGCTGCCGCGTGACGGGTATGAGGTTGAAGAGGTCGAGCGTGAACGACAAGGCGAGCAGCGTCAGCAGGCCGTAGCGGGTGATCACGAGTATGAGCACCAGGAGACCGACGGCCTGCATGGCGTAGATCACGGCGAGCGAGTTCGAGCCGCTCTGGGCGCCGAAGGCGAGCATGCACAGGGCGAGGAACGCCACGCCGGCGAGCCATCCCTTGCGCAGCAGGGCGGCGAGCCACACGAAGAGGAAGAACACCAGCAGGCTCTCGAGCAGGGCGCTCACCAGGACCGTGCCCAGCGCGATCCGGTCGCTGGAGAGCATCGGGGCGCTGCGCCCGTACGGCGCCGGCGGGGCGTGCCCGAAGAGGGACTCGACCACCGGCGTGGCGCGCATGAGGGCGACAAAGACGGCGCCCGTCGCCAGGCCCACCAGCACGTCGCGCCCCACGATCGGGTCCTTCCACTTGCCCGCCAGCAGCCGCGACCACGAGACGATCAGGCGGGGATTCTTCCGGCGAATGAACGGCTCGAGCGCGACATAGAGAAGCCAGGCCATGGCGGCAAGAAAAAGGCTCACGCCGGTGTGCAGCACGAACGCCGGCCACTCGATGTTCGGCATGGTGTGGTGATCCGCGCTCAGCACCCAGCTTGCGACGTGGAGCGCCAGCAGACCGCCGGCCAGGCGCGTCGCGCCGCGCCGGTCGCCCCGCCCCAGACGGACGTTCCGGCGCGCGATGGCGATCGACGCGACGAGGGCGGAGATCACCAGCGAGATCGAGGCGGCCAGGCCGATCCTCTGGCGCGTTGACTGACGCTCGGGGCCGGTCTCCCGCTCCCGCAGAGCCCACGGGCCCACCAGGGCGAAGTACGTGGGGCGCCCACCCACCGACGCCGCCTCGACCCGCAGCGGCAGATCCGCGTGCCCGGGGAAGGCGCCCTGCCAGGCGGAGCGGCTGTTCGCGAAATGCGGCGGAACGAAGTCGGGCTCAACGGTCTTGAACTGCGAGGGGTCCAGGTCGGCCATCTTGAACAGCGCCGACCAATCGACAACCGGTACGCCGACAGGCCCGACATGGTCACCCTCGCCGGGCCCGGACGCGGTCGACGGCGCGACGCACGGCGGCACGGCGATGAACGAGTGCAGGCGCCCGATCGTGTCCACCTCGAGCGTCGTCATCCCCGGCACGTCGCGCGCAGGGTCCGTGGGAAGGATGCGCCCGGACGCGCGCATCGGCGCCATGACGCCGGGGCTGGTGCGCCGCCAGAACCGCATCACCGAGGGACGCCCGTCCCTCAGCGCCGCGAACCGGTCAACGCCCTTATTGTTCCTCTCGATCTCTTCAACGTACGAATAATCCAGGGTGAACGCCTGCGCCACGCCGCGGGGCTCCTCGGTGTACCCCAGGGCGTGCAGCATCTCGACCGCCTTGTCGGCCAGGACCGCCGGCGGGCGCGGGAGCGGGATGAAGTTCACCAGCTCGGTGCGGTCGCATAGCGCCAGCACCAGGAGGATCGACAGCACTCCGGGGACCGCGATCATCGCCGCCCTGGCGTAGGAGATCGTGCCGCGCGGGCCCGCCGCGGCGACCAGCTCGGGCGAGGGAGTCTCGCCGGCCTCGAGCGCGGCCTGTAGCGGGTCTCCTCCCGGAAGGGCCGCGGCAACCGCTCGGGCCGACGACGGGCGGTCGAGCGGATCGTCGGCCAAGCACTGGAGCATGACCCGCTCGACGGCCGGATCCAGGTCGTCGACGAAGCTCGACGGTCGTGTGAGCTGCGAGGCGGTGCGTGTGCCCGGCTCGGTGGGCGGCACGCCGGGGATCACCGACTCGCCCGCCTTGTGCCCCGTGAAAAGCTCGTGCAGCACCAGCCCCAGCGAATACAGGTCGCTCCGCGGCGAGACCTCCTGCCCGGAGATCTGCTCGGGCGCCATGTATTCGGGCGTCCCGGAGCGGATGTCCCCGCCCACGATCTGGCCGACAAACCCCGCGATCCCGAAGTCGGCGATCTTCGCCGTGCCGCGCCCGTCGAGCATGACGTTGGCCGGCTTGAGGTCGCGGTGCAGGACGCCCGCGGCGTGGGCGGCGGCAAGGCCGGCGCAGAGCTGGCGGGCCACCTGCGTGGCCTTGTCCTTGGGGAGCCGCCCGATGCGCCGCAGCAGCGAGCCCAGGTCCTCGCCGTCGATGTACTCCATCGAGATGAAATGGAGCGTGCCCCCCTCGACCTCCACATCGTCCAGGTCGTACACGCGGCAGAGGTTCGGGTGCGACAGCTCGCGGGCCACACGCACCTCGGCGCGGAAGCGCCCGAGCCATTTCTCATCGAACGACACGTTCCTGGGCAGGAACTTGAGGGCGACCTCGGTGCCCAGCTTCAGGTCGTCGGCCCTGTACACCTCGCCCATCCCCCCGCGACCGATGCGCGCGATGATGCGGAATCGCCGGCCCAGCAGCGTGCCGGGCGAGAACATCGCGTCCCCCGGCGACGGGGACGGTTCGCGGAGTGTGACAGTGGGGTCGTTGGAAGCCATGCCGTGCCCCCCGGCACCACCATACCACGCCGATCATCCCTTGGGCCGCCGGAGCGACCGTCCTGCCTCCGCAACGAGCCGATCGCCGAAGTGAAACCCCCGCTGGTAACGCCCGCATTCCGGGCACGGCGCGCCGGGCTGGAGGCCCGTCAGGTCGTACCCGCACCTCGGACACCTGCCGCAACGGCGCCGGACGGCCCTCCGGATCGCCCTCGGCGCGGCGAGCAACGACGCCCACGCCGCGCCGTACACAAGGGTGTCGGCGGCGAGGCCGCGCCAGAGTAGGCGGGTGGGAAGGAGCGCGATCCCGTAGAGCGTCGAGTTGGGGAAATAGGGCGCGAGCTTCGGAGGGAGCCGCCAGCCGGCGATCACCGTCGGGCGAGCGGGCACCGCGATGGTCGTAGCGCTGATCGTGCGCGTGGCGGCGCACGAGACCGCCGACAGCGGCCAGCCGCAGGCGATAAGATCACGGCGCTGCTCCACGCTGGCGCCGGGCCAGGGCGCATGCCCGTCGATCCACGGGAGGAGCGTGCGGCGCATCGACGCGGGAACCACCGTTTCGGGCGCGGGGCCGTACGGCGGCACCGTCGGCGGCAGCGGAAGGCCCAGGGCGCTCGTGCGGTACCAGGTCCACCCGCCCCAGGAAGAGCGGTCGGCCTGAAGGGTGCCCCGCCCTTCCGACGGCTCCAGCGGGCGCATGGCGTGCAGCGTGCGGAACGAGTCGGCGTCCCTCGCCACAGGGACCGCGGCGAACAGCCACGCCACGCCCACGGTGGTCAGCACGCCCAGAGCGAGAGCCGCGGCGCTGCGCCGGATCCACCCTCCGGAGCACGCGCGGGTGTTTGCCGACGGGTCGGGCGAGGGTGCCTTCACGATCGGGCAGTCTACCCGCGAGCTTGCGGCGCAGCGAGGTTCCGAGCTACCCTCATGATCATGCAAAGCAAGGCCGCCACCGTCCAGCAGTATCTCGCCTCGCTCCCCGCCGACCGGCGCGCGGCCCTCGAGGCCGTGCGCGAGGTCATCCTCAAGAACCTCGATAAGGACTACGAGGAGGGCATGCAGTACGGCATGATCGGCTATGCCGTGCCGCACAGCGTCTTCCCCCCCGGCTACCACTGCGACCCCCGCCAGCCGCTCCCCTTCGCGGGCCTGGCGTCGCAGAAGGGGCACATGTCGCTGTACCTCATGTGTGTCTACGGGCACTCGGAGCTCGCGCTCTGGTTCCAAAGGGAGTGGGCCAAGACCGGGAAGAAACTGGACATGGGCAAGGCCTGCGTCCGGTTCAAGAAGCTTGACGACCTCGCCCTCGACGTGATCGGCGAGACCATCAGACGCGTCCCGGTCAAGGCGTACCTCGCTTTCTACGAGAAGGCGCGCGCGGCGACGGGAAAGGGGGCGAGCGCGAGCGTGCGCACGAAGGCGCCCGCGGGGAAGACCACGGCGAGGAAGCCGGGCGCAAAGAAAGCGGGGACCAGGAAGAAGGCGGGGACGCGGAGAGGTTGACCGCCTCGTCGCGTCTTCGCGGGCACCGCGAACCGGGCTGCTCACGGCGGCGTACACCCGTTCATGCCGCTCTTCATGGTCGTCGAGCGTTTCAAGAACGGCAACCCGGCGGCGGTCGGCGAGCGGTTCAGTCACCACGGGCGCATAATGCCGGAGGGGGCTCGCGTGGAGTACATCGCGAGCTGGATGGCCGCGGGCGGCACGTGCTGCTGCCAGCTCATGGAAACGCCCGATCGTGAGTCGCTCGACCCCTGGATCGCCAACTGGAGCGACCTGGTTGACTTCGAAGTTGAGCCGGTGGTGACCTCGGCGGAGTTCTGGGCGAGGACGGGGCGCGGCCAGTAGCTGCTCCCCGGTCATCGTGAGCACAGCCTGCCGACCCCTGGCTACCTGGCTCGGCCGCCCTTGCCCGGAGCGGACGAGGACTCACGCATCTTGTCGAATGTGAAGCTCTTCCCCTTGTAGTCCACGAGCACCGTGGCGCCGGGGCCGAAGTCGCCGGAGAGGATGCGCGTCGCCAGCGGGTTCTCGATGCGCTGCTGGATGGTTCTCTTGAGCGGGCGGGCGCCGAAGGCGGGGTCCCATCCCTCGCTGGCGAGCTGCTGCCTGGCCTCGAGCGTCAGCGAGATCTTCATGTTGCGGTCCGTCAGCCGCTTCTCCAGGCGCTGCAGCTGGATGCCGACGATCTCCTGGATGTGCTCGCGCTTGAGCTGGTGGAAGACGACGATCTCGTCGATGCGGTTGAGCAGCTCCGGGCGCATGAACCCCTCGTGCATGCCCATCCGCAGGCGCGCGTTCAGCTCGCCGGATTCCACGTCCGGCGTCATGCCGGCTCCCTTGAGGTCGACGCCGGGGCCGCGCCGGACCAGGTCGCGCACCGCCGCCTCGATCTCCCAGTCCTCGGCGCCCCTTTCGGTCATCTCCTGGATCTCGCGGCTGCCGATGTTGCTGGTCATCACCACGATGGTGTTCTTGAAGTCGATGGTCCGCCCCTGGCCGTCGGTGAGGCGGCCGTCGTCCAGCACCTGCAGCAGCACGTTGAACACATCCGGGTGCGCCTTCTCGATCTCGTCCAGCAGCAGCACCGCGTAGGGGCGGCGGCGGATGGCCTCGGTCAGGGCGCCGCCCTCCTCGTAGCCGACGTAGCCGGGGGGCGCGCCGATCAGGCGGGCCACGGAGTGTTTCTCCATGTACTCGCTCATGTCCACGCGGATCATCGCCTCTTCCGTGTCGAACAGGAACTCCGCCAGCGCCTTGCACGTCTCGGTCTTGCCGACGCCCGTCGGGCCCAGGAAGAGGAACGAGCCGATCGGGCGGTCGGGGTCGCCCAGGCCGGAGCGGGCGCGCCGGACGGCGTTGGCGACGGCCTTGAGGGCCTCCTCCTGGCCGACGACTCGCTTGGAGAGGTTGTCCTCCATGCGGATGAGCTTGTCGCGCTCGGATTCGATCAGGCGGTCGACGGGGATGCCCGTCCATGCGGCGACGATCCCGGCGATGAGCTCGGCGTCGACCTCTTCCTTCACCATGGCGTCGCCCCGCGAGAGGCGCTCGTCCATGGTCTTCTCGGCGGCGGCGAGGCGCTTCTCGAGTTCCCTGATCTCGCCGTACTGGATGCGGGCCGCGGTCTCCAGGTCGCCCCGGCGCTGGGCCTGCTCGAGCTCGGTGCGCTTGGCGTCGATCTTCTCCTTGATCTCCTTGACGGCGTCGAGCTCCTTCTTCTCGACCTCCCAGCGCGCCGTGAGCGCCCGGTTCTTTTCCTGCAGCTCGCTGAGCTCCTTCTCGATCTGCTCCAGCGGGAAGGCATCGGGCACTGGGCGTCGGGCACTGCCTGATGCCCAGTGCCCTGTGCCTTCCTCCTTGGCCTCGATCCGCAGCGCCTCGCGCTCGATCTCCAGCTGCATAATGCGGCGCCGGAGCTCGTCGAGCTCGGTGGGCATCGAGTCGTTCTCGATGCGGAGGCGGCTGGCGGCCTCGTCGATCAGGTCGATCGCCTTGTCGGGGAGGAACCGCTCGGTGATGTAGCGGTGGCTGAGGGTGGCCGCGGCAAGGATGGCGCTGTCCAGGATCCTGACGCCGTGGTGGGCCTCGTAGCGGGGCTTGAGCCCGCGGAGGATGGCGACGGTCTCCTGGACGCCGGGCTGGTCGACGAAGACGGGCTGGAAGCGACGTTCGAAGGCGGGGTCCTTCTCGATATGCTTGCGGTACTCGTCGAGGGTGGTGGCGCCGATGCAGCGCAGCTCGCCCCTTGCCAGGGCGGGCTTGAGGAGGTTGCCGGCGGAGACCGCCCCTTCGGCGGCGCCTGCGCCCACGACGGTGTGGAGCTCGTCGATGAAGAGGATGATGCGCCCGGACGAGGCCTGGACCTCGCGGAGGACGGCCTTGAGGCGTTCCTCGAACTCGCCGCGGTACTTGGCCCCGGCCAGGAGCTGGCCGACGTCGAGGGCGACGATGCGCCGGTCGCGCATGCCCTCGGGGCAGTCCCCGCTGACGATGCGCTGCGCCAGGCCCTCGGCGATCGCGGTCTTGCCGACGCCGGGCTCGCCGATGAGCACGGGGTTGTTCTTGGTGCGCCGGGAGAGGACCTGTATGCAGCGCCGGATCTCCTCGTCGCGCCCGATGACGGGGTCGAGCTTGCCCTGCTGGGCCTTCTCGGTGAGATCAATGGAGTATTTCTTGAGTGCCTCGTAGGTGCCCTCGGCGCCGGGGTCGGTGATGCTCTGGACGCCCGAGGCCTGGCGGACCTCCTTGATGGCGCGCTCCAGCCGCTTGCGGTCGGCCCCGCCCGCGATCGAGAGGACCTCCCTGGCGGTGCCGGGCGCGTCGGCCACGGCGAGCAGCAGGTGCTCGCCGGAGATGTAGGCGTCCCCCATCTTCCGGGCCTCGGCGTCGGCCCTCTGGAGAAGATCGGTGAGCGCACGCCCGGTGCTGCCGGCGCCGGAGGAGGTGGTGGGGAGCCGCCCGAGCTCGGAAGCGACGATGGAGCTGATCCGCTCGGGGTCGCCGCCGGCTCGCGAGATGATCGACCAGGCAGGGCCGGACTTGTCGCCGACGAGCGCCCCCAGGACGTGCAGCGGCGTGACCTCGGGGTTGGACCGGGACGAAGCGTCGGACTGGGCGTCGGAGAGGACCTGCTGGGCAAGGGTGGTAAAGCGGTCGGGCTTCATGGGTGTTCCTCCGAACCAGAACCATATGTGCGCGCGCTCCCCGCACATGGCTCAACTGAGTGCACGGAAAGTTGCAAGCCGCATGCCCGGAACAGGAACTGCCGACGGGCCGCCAACCAGCCCGGAGGGGCAACGGGGACACTCGCGCCGGTCGACCGGGGGAAGAAGACCGTCGAAATGGCAGAGCGCGTGCGCAGCCTGGCCCGCCGATCCGCGGACATGATCGGTCTCCGCTCGGCGCGACCCGGTTATGTACCGGCCCGCGGGACCGGGTTGTTCACGGGAATCCGGCGTCCCCATCCGCATTCGGGGCAGCCGCCGATGTAGTCTGCCCGCAGGTCGTAGCGGCAGACGGGGCAGAGGCCAGAGCGGAGGCGGCGCCGCCGGCGCACGGCCGGCGCCACCAGCAGCACCCCGGCCCAGACCGCGCCGTGGGCGGCGGCGTCGATCGCCAGGCCGCCGCAGACCGGCATGAGCGGGAGGGAGCAGATCATGTTGCCCGGGCTCGGCCGCCAGTTCCGGTCGATGACGATCCCGCCCTTGTAGACCTCGCGCTGCGTCGAGCCAGCGGAGTAGGTCTCCAGTTCGCTCTTCAAGCACACCAGTGGCCAGCCGTACGCCCCTGTGGCCAGCTGGGAGATCACTCCGTCCGGCGCCGATCGGCGCACCCATCCCGGCAAGACGGCCGAGCGACGCCCCAGCCCGACGGCGCGCGAGGCCGCCTTGCCCCGGCGGTAGACCTGCCGGACCCGGTCGGCCGTGCGCTCGAAGCCGGCCTGGCGCGCGAGAAGGTCGGTCGCCGCGCCGAACTCATCGGCGAGGCCCGGCAGCCCATCGACCGCCGCGGCGAGATCCGCCGGCTCGAAGATCGTCGAGATCAGGTTGAGGATGTACCCGTTGGCCAGGTGGTACTCGGCGTGCTGCACATCCTGGATGTACTGCCGGACGACGCGCTCGCAGTCGACGCGGATCGGGTAAGCCCTCGCGGACGCCGGGTCCGGTATGACGGTGTAGCTCCGGCGCCCCGGCGCCAGCCACGCCAGGACGTTGAACCACCGGTCGCCGTCGCGCGCGGTGAAGGACGTCGAGGGAGAGGAGAACCACCAGTAGTTGAGCTTGAACCCCCAGGCCACGGCGATGGACGACACCACCCCCAACACCAGGCACACCGCCAGCCTCAACGCCACCCGGCGCAGCATCAGGGCAATGTACCGCGGGCGCTGCGGCGAGGTTCCGTCGAATACTCCGGACCCCCACCGAGCCGGCGGAGGGAACTCGCGTGGCATTTGCGGCATTCAGTGAATGACGCCCCGCGCCTCCCCCACTTCAGGTCTCAACGCCTTCTCGCCCTTCCCCCGCTTCTTGTCGAAACAACAGGTCGCACCGGGCGAACCCAGCGCGGCCTGGGAGAACCACTTCGCATTTCGGCACCGGATGCGTCACCGGCGCGGTGGAACGAGGGCGATGTCAACGGCGCGGGGGCCGGGGGGACGGGGTCATGCCTGCTGCTGGAGATCCTGAAGGATGTGGTCGGTGACGACGTTAAGCTTGTGGTCGTCGATCTCGTACTGGCCGGACTCGAGCTGGGCGCGGATCTGGAAGACCTTGTCGGAGCGGATGCCGGGCTCGTGGTCCTTGCTGATGAGCCGGGCGGCCTCGGAAATATCCGCCTGGTCGGGGGCGCGCCGAACCTGGAACTGCACGGCCCTGGCGGGCTCGCTGTCGAGGGCGCCGGAGGTACTCTCCGGGGCGCGGCAGAGCGATATTTCCGGGCGACCCACGCGGGTGCTGGGGATTGGCGAGAGCTGCGTCATGTCTTAGGATCTCCTACCCTGTGGCGGCCACGTGGGCCCCGCCGGGCCGTCGTTTTTGTACGACGCGATCCATCGCTTGGGATGCCGCCACATTCCTTCGCAGCGGCTCGTTCTCGTGGGCGTTTCATGGCCCCTACCAAGGGCGTCTCCCACGTAAACTACGACATCTGTATCGACGGGCGCATAGGCTTGGCTTGAGTCATTCACAGGTTTTGCTCAAGTTGTTTAAGTGCTTGAATTTGAACGACTTGCGCGAGATAACCGGGAGAGCGGACGTCCGGACTCTTTTCCTGTAACCTCAAGTTGACGGTCCGGACACGCCCGGAAACCGCTGGGGGCCCCGGGCCTTGGGAGGAGCCCGGGAAAAAGGGGAGGAGGCCGGCTCGTGCGGCGGCGGGAAGGGACGATCGGGGCGGGGCGAGGGGGACTCGTCGGAGGGCATGTGCCGGCCGCGGGCCGGATAGGTGGTTCGATGATGCACAGTGCGCTTCAGCGGGCGTGGGCCAGGGCCAGGGCGGGCGCGCCGACAGCGGCGGTCTGCGCGGCAGGAGTCTGGCTGGGCGCGTGCGGGGGCGCGGGGCATACCGGCGCTACGCAAGGCGGACCCGCGCCGTCGCCGTCGTTGCGCGAAGAAGGCGCGAAAGTGTTCGGCACCGGCACGGTTCCCGCGCCGGCTCCGGGCACGGGCGGCGGGGCGACGGCGAACGCACCGGCAGCGGGCCCGGCGAACTGGGCGATCGCGATCGCCTCGTTCCGCGGCGACGGGAACGAGAAGGCGGCGGGCATCGCGCTGGCGCGGATGCGCGTCGAGGGCGGCCTACCGGACGCGTACGCGCAGCGGCGCGGCCCGTCGTCGGTGATCGTGTACGGGCGGTATAACGGGCCGGACGACCCGCGTGCCAAGGCGGACCTGTCGCGGATCCAGGGGATGCAGATCGGTGGCATGACGCCGTACCTCCAGGCGTTCCTCGCGCCGCCTCCCGAGGCGCAGGTCGCCGTCCGCAGCGACTACGACCTGCGCAAGGCACGCCAGCTCTTCGGCAAGGCGGCGCAGTACACGCTGCAGGTCGGGTGGTACGGGCGCGAGGACCTGGCCCGGGCCACCGAGGCCGATCTGGCCGAGCCGCGCAAGGCGGCGGAGAAGGCCGCGGCGACGCTGCGGGCCGAGGGGGAACTCGCGTTCTTCTACCACGGCCCCAACCGGAGCATCGTGACGATCGGGATCTTCGATTCGACGGATTTCACGGCCGCACCCGACCCGCTCACGCCCCCGCAGCAGAGCCCACGCCTGCAGGAGACGCGCCTGCGCCACCCGCTGGACCTGTACAACGGGGCGGGGTACAAGGTGAAGACCAAAACGATGCGGACAGGCCAGCTTGCGCCGAGCATGCTCGTGACGGTGCCCAAGGAGTGAGCCGCCGGCGGGGGGGAGGGGGAGGGGGAGGGGGGGCGTCAGGGGACCGGCACCGCCAGTTCGTGCACGGCGCCGACCAGGGCTCGCACCGTCAGTGTGAAGCGGACGGGGTCCAGCGTCCCGATGGTGTCCGTCGGCTGGTGGTAGTGCTTGCTGCGGAAGTTGGCGGTATCGGACATGATCACTGCCGGGACCCCGATCCCCAGGAACGGCGCGTGGTCGGAGCGCATCAGGTCGGGAATCGGGATGGGCAGGAAGTCGACGACGACGGTCTTCAGCCCCGGCGCGGCCTTGTGCATCGCCTTGTCCAGCGCCTGGCTGAAGTGGCGGTGCTTCAGCACCGTGCCCATCGCGATGAAGTTGGCGACCGTGGGCTGATCGAACCCTTCGATCGGCGGGATCGGGGACTTCTGGCTCCCCGGCGCATCGGAGAAATACCCGAGCTCATCCAGCGAGACCATGCCGAAGATCTTCTCCTGCCCCGAGTTGACGCGCTCCCGGATCTCCTCCACGTACGCCGTCGAGCCGACCAGCCCCAGCTCCTCGAGATTGAACAGGCACAGCCGCACCGTGCGCTGCATCGGCCGGTCCTTGAGCAGGCGCGCGATCTCCAGCACCGCGGCGACGCCGGTTCCGTCGTCGTCGGCCCCGGGGGCGTTGGGGACGGCGTCGATATGGCCGCTGATGATCAGGACCTCGTGGACACAGAAGGTGGGCGGGGGGAGGGGGGGGTGTCCGAGTCCGGGTCCCTCGGTCCCTGCCCCCCCCCCGCCCCCGCCCCCGCCCCCGCCCTTGGGCTTCGTGGCGTCGCCCGGCGGCTTCGTGGTGTTGCCCGGCGCCTTCGCGTCGGGAGCCGTCGCGCCGACCGGTACGCCTGCCGGCCCCCCAACGCCGACGCCGGGGATCTCCACGATGATGTTGTAGTACGGCTTCGTCTCGTCGTGCCCGGAGCCGAGGAAATCCACGCGGTGCAGCTCGGGCTCGTACCCCATCTCCTTGAGCCTGGTGATGAGGATCTCCTGCGTGCGCAGGAGGCCCGCGCGGTGCGCGGCGTCGCCACGGGCGGCGCGCTTGGTGGGGAGCATCTTGATGGAGGCCATCAGCTGCTCCTGGTCGACGAGCGTCTCGGGGGCGGCGGGGACGGGGGGGGCGGCGGGGACGGGGGGGGCGGCGGGGACGGGGGGGGCCTTCGCCAGCGCCGGTGGGGGGGGCGACGCGACGGGCTGAGGCTGGAGAAGGGCCAGCGCGGCGGCAATAACGATGGGGTGGAGCATGCTTGAACAATACGGCATCGGGTACTGGGCATCCGGCACTGCCTGATGCCCAGTGCCCTCCCATTCCCCATCCCTCACACCGCCAGGCCGAGCTCGGCGATCGCGGCGATGATGCGCCCGTGCAGGCGCGGCGGGGCCACGACGATCCCCCGGTTCTTCTCCAGGCCGGCGCCGTGCGAGAAATCGAGCTGGCGAGAGTGGATGTCGGTGACGGCGCAACCGGCCTCGGCGGCGATGAGGGCGCCCGCGGCGTGGTCCCAGATGCGTTCGACGTAGCTCTTCCGCGTCGGCATGCGGAGGTACGCGTCGGCCTGGCCGCGGGCGACGACGGCGTACTTGCACTGGCTGTCGATGCGGACGGGGTCGCGGGCCGGTCCAAGCCTCTGCATGATGAGGGCGGTGGCGGACTGGTCGGAGTGGCCGGACTCGACGCTCTCGCAGATGGAGACGGCGTCGGTGTCGCGGTGGTCGAGCCGCTGGATGTGCACGGGGTGGGCGGTGTGGGCGGTGTCGTCGCACGGGAGCTCGAACACGCCGTCGCCGCGGACCGCGATGTAGAGCGAGCCCTGGGCGTCCGCGCGGTCCAGCGGGGCGTTGAAATCGCGGGAGAGGTTGGGGCACCCCAGCGCCGCGACGGCCGGGGTGCCGTTCTCGATGAAGGCGAGGCAGACGGAGTACTGGTGGCCGCGGATGAAGCCCTTGGTGCCGTCGATGGGGTCGAGCGTCCAGAAGGAAGGGGGCGCACCGGAATGGGTGACGGGGCGAGCGCTGGAGCGATCGGCCCTGCCCGTATCGATGGCGGCCAGGAGCGAGTCGGCACTCGCCTCGGGCCAGACCTCCTGCGCGGCGGCCACGGCGGCGTCGAGGTGTGCGGCGTGGGCGTCGTCGCGGAGGACGTCGGAGGTCTCCTCGGCGACCATGCGGATGGGGCCGAGGCGCTGCGTGAGCGCGCGGGCGATGACGGCCTGTGCGGCAAAGTCGCCGATCGTCACGGGGGACCGGTCATCCTTCGTAATGGCGCGGAGCGTGTCGAGTTCGCGCTGCACCTGGCGGGTGACGGCGGAGGCGTCGGCGACGGCGTGTCGGGCGGCGTCAACCAGGCGGGCGTAGTCGGCCATGCGTGATCGTAGGGAACGCCGGTCGGACCGCGGACTTGCGCGGAGGGACGCGGTGGAAAACGGATCCGCGTTGATCCGCGGGTTCTAGTTGGCCAGGACGCCGCGGACGACCAGGAGCTTGAGGCACGCGCTCACCGAGTCCTCGACGGACATCGTCGCGGGCGTCAGCACCAGCTCGGGTTTCGCCGGCGCCTCGTAGGGGTCGTCGATGCCGGTGAACCCCTTGAGCTCGCCGGCGCGGGCCTTCTTGTACAGCCCCTTGGGATCGCGCACCTCGCACACGTCGATGGGCGTGTTGACGAAGACCTCCAGGAACGGCAGGTTGTCGGCCTCGTGGATCTTCCGCGCCTGGTCGCGGTCGGCCGCGTAGGGGCTGATGAACGCGGTGAGGGCGATGGCGCCCGAGTCGGCGAAGAGGCGGGCGACCTCGCCGATGCGCCGGATGTTCTCGGCGCGGTCCGCGGCGGAGAAGCCCAGGTTCTTGTTGAGCCCGTGCCGGATGTTGTCGCCGTCGAGGCGGTACGCGGGGAGGGGGGGGGCGCGGTTGACCAGGGCCTGCTCGAGGGCGCAGGCGATGGTGGATTTGCCCGAAGCGGAAAGGCCGGTGAACCACAGGGTGGCGCCGCGGGCCCCGAGGGCCTTCCAGCGCTCCTCGCGAGTGATGTTGCCGGGGTGCCAGGTGATGTTGGTGGATCGGCTGTTGGACATGGGGCGGATTATTGGCGGGGTACCCGAGCGTGGAATGCGCTCTGCGCCGGGCAGGGCGCCCTCCGCCCCGAGCGCCCTCCGAGTCTCCCATGCCGTCCCCAATCGCCCTTTTTTCATTGACACGAGCCCTGGTGTCTGTTAAAGGTCGGTGGTGGCCCGCGAGTGGCATCCGTTCGATTTCGTACACCGCTTTCAGAAAGGACGGCGCATGCAACACCTCAAACCCAATCCTCGTCCGCAAGGCCCCGGCCCCCGCAGGCTTCGTCTCTGCGCCGTCGCCGCGGCGGCGATGTGCGCGCCGGCCGCCCTGGCCCAGTCCGTCGGATTCGAGAGCCCGACCTACAGCGGGTCCAGCACAGGCGTGTCCATCAACGGCCAGAACGGCTGGTACACCCCCGCCGTCGCGGGGAGCGTCGACGGCCTGGTCATGACCTACGACCAGAACATCCTCGGCCTGGTCGCCAACCCAACCGGCCAGGCCCAGTTCCTCGGCGAGAAGTCCCAGGGCGGCACCGCCTTCGCGCGCGCCGAGCGCCTGGGAATCACGTTCGGGAACATCACCGTCATCCAGTACGACGCCGCGGGCTTGTTCAACGGCGCCGCTCCCTCGGCCCAGAACCTCGGCAGCTTCTCGCTGCAGCCCGAGGCGAACACCGCGGCCCCCATGATCAAGACCTACATCCAGCTGAACACGTGGGTCGATCCCACCAACCCCACCGCATGGAGCGCGGGCTACCTGCCCTACAACGCCGCGGGCGTGCAGTTCGCCCAGCCGGGCGCCTTCGCGGGCCCGGAATGGCAGAACCTGCTGCTCAACCACTGGTACCGCTTCAGCACCACGGTCGATTTCAACATGAACCAGATCACCTCGGTCAGCATCACCGATCTGTCGACCAACACCACCACGACCGCTGCGCCCGTCGACTGGTTCGTCGGCGGCGGGCAGGCCTCCACGCTGGCGCTGCCGACGGGGGTGCGGTTCTTCTGCGGCGGCGGGGCCGGCAACGTCATGGGCTGGGACAACCTGCTCGTCGGCCCGCCGCCCCCGGCGTGCCCCTGCGACTGGAACCACAGCGGCATCCTGAACTCGCAGGACTTCTTCGACTTCCTGACGTCGTTCTTCGGGGGCTCGGCCGATTTCAACAACGACGGCATCACCAACAGCCAGGACTTCTTCGATTTCCTCACGTGCTTCTTCGCCGGCTGCCCGTAAGGTACGCGTTCTTCTCTGCTCTCCGTCGACCGGCGCTCCCTTCGAGCGCCGGTTTTTCTTTGCGCGCCGGCTCAGGCGGAGACCGGCTCGATGACCACGGCGGTGCCGTAGCAGAGGACCTCGGTGGCGCTGAACTTGGAGGCGACCTCCCCCGCGTCGTAGCGGAGGCCGACGACGGCGTTGGCCCCCATGGCCTTGGCGTGGTCGAGCATCAACTCGTACGCCTGCTGGCGGGTCTGCTCGCACATCTCGGTGTACGCGCCGATGCGCCCGCCGATGATCGACTTGAGGCCGCCGACGATCCCCTGCGCAATGGTGGGCGCCCGCACGATGATGCCGCGGACGATCCCGCGGTACTCCCTGATGCGGTAACCTTCGATGGTGAACGTGGTGGTGACGGGCATGTTCATGGGAATCTCCTGTGGAATCGGGCCGGGAGGATAGCACGCGGCGGGAGAACGATGGTGGCGTGGTGCCGCCGGCGGTCGTGGGCTCCCCGGTGGATCTCCCGCCCGGGCCGCCGGGCGACACCCATCGCTCGGTGACGAACGTGCTCGGCGAGATACCGTGGTGGCGCCCGAACGCGGGGGACGTGGCGCGCGTGCTGGGGTGGCGGTGGGTGCTCATGGGGCCGGCGATGGTCGTAGGGCTGGGGCTGCCGCTCCTGGCGCTCTTCGGGCACAGCCCGCTCCTGAAGCTGCTGGCGCCGCTCTCGGTCAAGCTCCTGATCACCGCGTGGGGTGTGATCCTGTCGCTGGCGACCTGGGGAGTGCAGAAGGTGGTGCGGGCCCGCCGCGACCCGTTCTGCATCCACTGCGGGTACTCGCTGACGGGGCTGGGAGAGTCGGGGACCTGCCCCGAGTGCGGGCGCGGGTACACCCGCGCACTGATGGAGGAATATCGGAAGGACCCCGACTTCTTCGCGCACCGGCACAAGGTGGTTCGGAAACACCCTGAGGCGACCCCGTTCGCCGCGGGCGAGGGGAGGACGGCGGACGACGGGACGGGGTGACGGCGGAGGACGCGGGAACACGGGGACGCGGGGATACGAGATTGCTCCTATCGTGCCAATCCGGAATAGGGAGGGGATCGCGACGGGGCGGGATCGCTTGGATCGACTTTGCGGAGGCCGTTATGCAGGGCTTGATATCGCCTCATGGTGGTTCGCTCGTGAACCGTGTCGCCTCGCCCGATCGCGCGGCAGAGCTGAAGCGCGAGGCCGCGGGGCTGGTGCGACTGAACCTCAGCGCGAAGCAGTCGTGCGACCTGGAGATGATCGGCATCGGTGCGTTCAGCCCGCTGGTGGGGTTCATGGGGCCTAAGGATTTCGGGCGGGTGTGCGGGGAGATGCGCCTGGCCGAAGCGGCCGACGCTTCCGGCGCCCGCGCCGGCAAGGGAGGATGGGTCTGGCCCATCCCCATCCTGCTCAGTGTCGCCAAGGACAACCCGCCGAAGGTCGGCCATCGCGTCGCCCTGCATGCACCCGGCGGCGTGCTGCAAGGCGTGATGGACGTGCGCGAGGTCTTCCTCCACGACAAGAAGATGGAGATCCCGGCCGTCTTCCGCACCGAGGACGCGGCCCACCCGGGCGTCAAGGGCGTCCTTGACGAGGGCGACGTCTGCCTCGCCGGGCCCGTCGAGGTCGTCACCGTCTGCGTCGATCCGACCGGTCCCGAGGCCTTCCTCGACTACCGCTTCACGCCCGCCCAGACCCGCGAGCGCTTCACCCAGCGCGGCTGGAAGACGGTGGCCGCGTTCCAGACGCGCAACCCCATCCACCGCGCCCACGAGTACCTCTGCAAGGTGGCGCAGGAGATCTGCGACGGCCTGCTGATCCACCCGCTGGTCGGGGAGACCAAGCCCGGCGATGTTCCCGCGGCGGTCCGCATGGAGTGCTACCGCACGCTCATCGACAACTACTTCGTCCCGGAGCGCACCATGCTGAGCGTCATGCCCGGCGCCATGCGGTACGCCGGGCCGCGCGAGGCCGTGCTGCACTCGATCATCCGCAAGAACTACGGGTGCACGCACTTCATCGTGGGGCGGGACCATGCGGGGGTGGGCACCTACTACGGCAGCTACGACGCGCAGAAGCTCTTCGACGAGTTCGAGCCGGGGGAGATGGGGATCGAGCCCCTCAAGTTCGAGCACGCCGCGTACAGCAAGCGGGCGCAGGGGATGGTGAGCCCGAAGACATTCCCGAAGATCGAGGGGGACCAGGTGAACCTCTCGGGCACGGCGGTGCGCGACATGCTGGCCAAGGGGGAGCGGCCGCCGGTGGAGTTCTCGAGGCCGGAGGTGGCGGATGTGTTGATCCGGTGGGCGAAGGGGCGGTGATGTGGGATGGGGGATATGGGGGATGGCGGATACACGTTCACAGAATGCACATCCGCCCGGCGCAGCCCAAGCCGCTCCCGCCCGACGCCCCGCCCGTTGGCCCACGTTGGCCCGTGGGCGGCCCGCCGCGGGCGCCCCGTGGCGCGTAGCCCCCTGCACCGCCGTCTGGCCAGGCTGGAGACGCAGCAGGCCGCCGCCGGTCGCGGCGGCCCGTGCCCCGAGTGCGGGCACGACCCGAGCTACACCGGCCCGATCCGTTCCACGGTGAATCTGCCCCGCGTTATCGGCGAGCCCGACGACCCGGGCGACGACCCGTCGAAGGACATCTGCTCGACCCGCGGGTGGAAGCGGGTGTGGCGGATCCCCTCGCCCAGGCTCATGGGCCGGGAGGACGGCCCGAATCCATAATGGCGGCGATACGGTGCGGGGCCAGCGGCCCGGCACATCTCAGCTGGAGAAAAAAAGCGCCGCGTCGCGGCCGCTCGGCGTGCGAGCGGAAACGCAGTTCGGAGAGCGCAACACAACTCGGCGGAGCGGGACAAACACACCCGCTCCCGCCCCGAAGCACCGCGCCGCGGCGACTCGTTCAGCCGGCGTATCCAAACCCACCGATGCCAACACACTCTCGTCCGCGCGCGTCGGCGTCAGCGTTGGACAACTCCCGCTCGCACAGCAGCCAGTTGCACACGGCCTCGCCGCCGTGTTCCTCCCAATAGAAGAATGCCGCCGACGTGATCGACGCGTGGGAAGGCGGCGCCGTCGGCCCGCCGATTCCCGTACTGCCCCGCGCCCGCGGTCGCGCGACGGACCAACTCGCCCGAGAATCCTGGTATCCCATGACCGACTCCTCGGCCTTCGGCCCATGATGGCTCGAAGGGGAAGGCGGCCAACGAGTCATGGCTTCATCCATTCTCAGCGTACACCCCAGCCGCCTGATCGTCGCCGCGATTCCCGACGGATTGCGCGAGATCGCAGGTGCGGCTCTCGAAAGGCACGCGGCGTCTCCCCCATATGCGGCATGGCGTCGGCGCGGCGCTGAGGGTTACCCTTTTTGAGCGGAAGGCGGCTGACATGACCCAGGAGTTCGGGTACTGTGCTGACGGGCGCCGAGGGGCATGGAGACTCCGATGCTCAGAGCGATCGTGGGCGGCGTCGTGGGCGGGGTCCTGGGCGCGGCCGGATGGGCGGCCCTGGCGTACTACGCCAGCTTCCACCATACCTCGACCGCGATCGCGATCGGCGGCCTTGTCGGCTTCTGCGCCGCGAAGGCGTCTGGCGGGGTGTCGGGCGCGAAGGTCGGCCTGATCGCCGCGATCATCGCGCTGGCGGCGGTGCTCGGTGGAAAGTACGCGGCCGTGCGCCTGTCGGTGCACAACCGCCTGGTGGCGCCCGGGTCGGCCATCCCGGTTACGGACCCGATGCTCAAGATGATGATCGCCGACGGGGTGGCGGGCGAGTTCGAGTCGGCGGGCAGAGCGCTGGCGTGGCCGCCGGGCATGTCCGTCGGTGTCGCGGACAAACCTCAGGACTACCCGCCGGAGGTGTGGACCGAGGCCGTGCGCCGGTGGGACGCGATGACGCCGATGGCGCAGGAAGCGATGCGGGACCAGAAGCGTGCGGCCATCAAGGCCCTCGTCGAGGACGTTGGAAAGGACGTGGTCTGGCAGAAGTTCAAGCAGTCGTTCAAAACCATGGATGTGCTGATGATCGCCGCCGCGGTAATCGGCGCGTTCGCGGTCGCGACCGTGAGCAGGTGATGTCCCGTGGTGGAGGCGATCAGGGGGAGGACTGGGCGGCGCGCACCCAGCCCATTATCAGCGACCCTGCCTTGCGCCTTTAGCTTTCTGCCTTTGGTTCCCGGCCTCTCCGGCCCGCGAACCCTGTCACTCAGGCAGCAGCCCTGCGCAAAAAACAGCGGCGCGCGACGATCCGCGACAAACTGCCCGCAAGCAACGCCGAAAGACTCCGCGCGACGGTCGCTGACCGGGTTGTCAGGGTGGGACAGCGCCCGGGTTTGTTTGTGCGCGCGGCGAGGAATCGGCGTCCGGTCTGGCGGTGCATCTGGTGGTGCACGGCCTCAGCCTCTCCGTCCTGCAAGGCAGGGCGTGGACCGTTCTCGAATACGTGGTGTTCTGTGCCCCATCGGGCGGGGGAACCGGCGTAACCAAACCCCCTTGCGGGCAGAACGGGATGGTCCGCGTGCGCGGCCTCGGCGCGTACGCGGCGGTCGTGAACGTGATGCGGTGCCCGAGGCATGGGGGAAGGTAACGGCCGGCGCGCGCGAGTCAAAGGCGCGCGCGGGCGCTGCCGCGGAGTCTCCGTCACTCGGTGCGATCAGGTGCGCGGCAAGGCAGTTCGGGGCATCGCCGTGCGTAGGCGAAGATTCTTGTCAGAATCTGACCGTCGCCGCGCGGACTTCCGGAAACAGGTAGAATGGCGCCATGGCAAAGCGGAAGAAGCGTCGCGGCGGCAAGCTCGCACGGATCTCGGTGACGGACCTCAACGCCGAACTGGCCCGTCGGCGCGGCCAGGTCGTTGAACTCAAGCGCCACCACGACGCGCTGGCCGCGGAACTGGACGGCCTCCGTGCCGACCTGGAGGCCCTCGGCTCGCCCAACGGCGCCGTGCCCCGAGCGGGCGGGCGTGGCGGCCGCCGTCGCGGCCCCGGCGCCCCGCGCGGGCGGCGGATGCCCAAGAACAAGGTGAAGCTCCCGGACGCCTTGGCGGCGGTCCTGAAGGGCAAGACCATGTCCGTGGCCGAGGCGGGCGCGGCGGTGCGGAGGGCCGGCTACAAGACCAACGCGAAGAACTTCGGCGCGGTGGTGGGCTTCGCGCTGACGCAGAGCGGCAAGTTCAGACGGGTGGCGCGGGGGCGGTACACTGCGAAGTGAACCGAGTGCAATGGACATCGCCCATCTGCCCATCTATTGGCGCTCGGCGACCCAACACCACAAGGTGTTCGAGAAGAAGCGGGCCCGCGCGGTGGAGAAGGCCCGTGCCTGGGGTCCGGAGTATGCCGAAAAGGTGGCGCGGCGTGATCCGGACGGGTGGTATCCGTGGATGTACAACGATGTGGTCGGGTGGATCAAGTTGTCTGTGGATCGCGGTCTTTTCGAGTTCGGGATCTATCTGAAAAAAGAGGCCGGCAGGCGAAGCCGAAGCCGATCGGCGGACATCACTGTCTACGACGCCAGCGCGACGAAGGTCTACGGGAGCCAATACGAGTCAAGCGCGGAGATCGCGAAGGCCGTTGCCGAAGCTCTTGATGGGCTCTGCGAGGAGGTGCCACTGAAGGGGTGCACGATTCCTCGTGACGACTTCCAGCGGTGGTCGCGATTCGTGGACTGGCTGGCTGTCCGAGATGCCTGAGATGTGGGCTACGTTCCCGTGGAATACCGCGACCGTCATGGGCAGCCGGCGAAGAACGCGTTGAGGAAATCGAAGAAGTCCTGGGAGTTGACAGCGCCGTCGTGGTTGAAGTCGGCGGTGCAGGCGGGGTTGCCGATCACGGTGATGGTCCCCGCGGTGCTGGTGGTGACCAGTTCGGAGCCGAAACAGCCGGGGCCGATGACACGCACGTCGTAGGTTGCGGTGTCGCTCGATATGGTCTGGGTGATGGTGAGCGTGGGCGAGGTGGCGCCGGAAATGCGTCCGCCGTTGGCGATGGCCACACCGTTCTTCCGCCATTGGTAGGTGAGCGTGCGCCCGTGCCCGTCGGCGATGACGGAGAACCCGGCTGTCTGGCCCGCCTGAACATTCTGGCTTGCTCGCGGCTGCTGGATGATGGTGGGGGCCGGGTAACTTGCGGTGCTCGCGTTTAAGAGTACCGAGACGTTGTGGCTGAGGTAGTTCGCCACGGCCAGGTCGGGCCTTCCGTCGGCGTTGAAGTCGCCCACCGCGACCGACTCGGGGCCGCCGCTCACGGCGTAGTTGACCGCCGGCTGGAACGTGCCGGCATTCGGAGGGCCGTTGCCCAGCAGGATGGAGACGTTGTTGCTTCCCAAGTTCGTTGTGATGAGGTCGGGTCTGCCGTCGCCGTTAAGGTCGCTCACCGCGACAGAGTACGGGAAGGACGGGAAGTTCGGGTTACCGTCGCCCACTTGGTAGTGGCTCGTCACCTGGAAGGTGCCGTTGGCGTCGCCCAGCAGAATGGAGACCGTGTCGCTGCCGTTGTTCGCCACGACGAGGTCGTCCCTGCCGTCGGCGTTGAAGTCACCCACCGCGACGGATTGCGGGCCGAAACCCGCGGGGTAGTTGACCGCCGCGAGGAATCCGCCCTCGCCGTCGCCCCGCAGGATGGAGACGTTTCCGCTGCCATAGTTGGCAACCGCCAGGTCGCGACCGAAGTTCAACACCGCAACGGAGGATGGGAAAACTGGCACTGGGTAGTTGACAGCGGCCTGGAACGTACCGTTGCCGTTGCCCAGCAAAATAGAAACGGTGTTGCTGTTGCGGTTCGCCACCGCCAGGTCGAGGAACTGGTTGCCATCAAAGTCGCCCACCGCGACGGACGTCGGACCGGCGCCCACGGCGTAGGTGACCGGATAATCGAAGCCCCTGAAGAAGCATAACGGTGGGCCATCACACCATAAAAGGATGGAGACGGTGCCGCTGCCTTCGTTTGTCACGACCAGGTCAAGCCTGCCGTCGCCGTTAAAGTCTCCAACTGCGATCGAGGAGGAGTTGTTGCCGTCTACAGTATGGAAAAACTCTTGCACAAACGTGCCATTTGGGTACCCGCGCAGCCCGACGACTCTGCCCACATCTCCGACGCTGCACGCCGCGACCAAGTCGGGTACGCCGTCGGCAGTGACGTCGCCCACCGCGACAGATGTCGGGTTGGTGTTGTTGCCAAGGTCAAAGCTAACCGCGGCCCCGAACAGCGGAGCCATGGGGTTGCCTCCAAGCAGGACGGAGACGTTGCCGCCCCCGTAGTTCGCCGAGGCCAGGTCGGGCGTGCCGTCGCCGTTGAGGTCCGCCAGCGCGAAGCAGAACGGGCCGGTGCCTACAACCTGGTTGACCACCGCCTGGAACGTGCCGTTGCCATTGCCCGTAAAGAACGTAACGGTGCCGCTCGTGTAGTTCGAGACGGCCAGGTCGGGGTTCCCGTCGCCGTTGACATCGCCAATGGCGACGAAGTCTGGGCTGGCGCCGGGGCCGATGAAATAGTTGACCGCCGGCGCGAACCCACCGCTGGCGTTCCCCAGGAGGATGGAGACGTTGTTGCTGGTGATATTTGCCACCGCCAGGTCGGGCCTGCCGTCGAAGTTGAAATCACCCGCCGAGACGAAGAACGGACCATTCCCCACGGAGAAGGCGACCCTCGTCTGGAACGCGCCGGCGTGGGCGGGGTCGGCCCGCAGGATGGAGACGGTGTTGTTGAAATAGTCCGTCACGACCAGGTCGGGCCTGCCGTCGCCGTTGAAGTCGGCGATCGCGATGGATACCGGGCCGCTTCC
>JBGPJM010000028.1:0-33970 GCA_041485385.1 Phycisphaerae bacterium
CGCGGCCGTCCCGGCGCTCCGGGACGCGATCCGACCACCCCGCGCCACCCTCCTCACCCCGATCCCCTGACGCTCCGGCCCCGTCAGCGTCTCCGCTCCGCCTTCCCGGTAGACGCCCATTTGGGCAACGGATCCGCGCCCGAACGGGGAAATAGCGGAGGGTGAAATCGCGTAAGTGCTTGTGGGACAAGGAGAAGAAAATTGTGAGGTTGGCGCTTTTGTGCGCGCCGGGCGCGCCTTTTCTGCGCGCGCAAGCGCGCTCCACCGTTCGGGGGGGGGCGTGCATGGCTTTGGACCTTCGGAACGGCCGCTGGGAGGGTCAGGCGTCGTCGAGGGATTGAAGCGGTGATCTGGCCGCGTGCCTGACGCGGACGACGCGGACTTCGCGTCGGAGGACCTCGTAGACGACTCGGTAGGGTTTGACGATCATCTGCCTGAGATGAACGCCGTCGAGGGGCGATTCCGGAGCATCGGGGAATCGCTCCGGCAGCATCGCGAGGCCCGCGATGCGATCGAGTACGGTGTCGACAAAGGCTCGAGCCCGTTCCGGTGAATCGAGCGCGATGTGTGCGCCGATCTGCTCGAGGTCGGCGAGGGCGCCGGGGGAGAGGATGATGCTGTGGGGCCGACGCATGGAGCCGCTATGCGGACCTGCGCGATGGCCTTGTGCGGGGGAACCTGGCCCGGAGCGTCGCGGCGGCTTGATCCAGCGGGATGCCCTTGCCGCTCTTCAACTGCTGGAGGCCTTGCCGGAGCGCGGCCAGCTCCTCGAGCCGCCACATCCGGTCGAGCATGGCCTGATAGGCCTTGGGATCCTGCAGAACAACCGCGGCCCTTCCGTTGACGGTCAGGACTTCGGGCTGTCCGGACCGCTTCAGCCTGCGAAGGTGGGCCTTGGCGTTGCGCTGGAAATCGGAGAGGGGCCGGATGTTGGATGGATCGAGCATGGCGTGTCTCATCGAGCATGCGTATGCATGCGATAAGCATGGTAGCTTCACGACGGAGCATCCGCCGGGCGATCGGAGCCGCGGGAGCGCCTTATCCGGGAGAGGGCGGGGGCGGGGTGCATGGCCCGGGTTGGCCCGGTGACGGGGCGCCGGAGTTCAGGCGGAAGACCTGCACGGATCGCATCAGGGCGAGAACCACCATGGGCACGTACAGGATGCCGAGGATGAACTTGTGGTCGATGAACTGGCCTATCGCTCCCATCGCTGCGATCAGTGTCGCCAAGGGGAAGAACGACAGCCAAAGGATTCTTCGCAAACGTGGCGGCGCGGCTGCGGGACCGGCTTTGATTGTCCTGAACGTGAGCACGAGAAAGAGGGCCGCGAAGATCAGCATGATCGCGGGCCAGACGTATGTACCGTTCGCGAGATGATCCATCGCGGCCACGGCTATGCACACGCAGCCTATCACCGCCGACAGGATCGCTTGCGGGAGATAGTTCCTGTGAATCTTCACGGCCGGGCTCGCGTGAACTCTAGCCCGGGGCGAGGAAGGGTTGAATACGAAGAAGGCATCGAGGCATGGGGCATCAAGGCATCGAGGCGGGGATGAGGGCGGCGAGGCGGTCGAGGTAGGCTTTGCTCGGCGTGACTTTGCGCCTGGCCATCATGGTTTTGGCGACCTGGGTGAACTTGTCGAGGCGGTAGCGGCGGGTGCCGGCGTCGGTGATCCAGGAGAAGGGGGGGATGGTGCCGGTCATGGGCGCGGTGGCGGCGTACATGGTGCCGGTGCCGGCGATGGCGCCGGTCATGATGCGGGTGGAGATGGCGGTCTTGACGTGGTCGCCGAGGATGCAGCCCAGGAACATTTCGCCGGTGCGTTCGCTGGGCCCGTCGGGGAGGGCGCGGCAGATGACCTGGTCGTAGGTGTTGAGGAGGTTGGAGTTGGTGGTGGCGGCGCCGAGGTTGACCCATTCGCCGATCCAGGAGTCGCCGAGGTGGCCGTCGTGGACCTTGTTGGAGAAACCCTGGAAGATGCAGCCGCCGACCTCGCCGCCGACCTTGCAGTGGGGGCCGATGGAGGTGAAGCCCTTGATGACGGCGCGATCGGAGATGGTGGCGCCCGGGCCGATGAAGGCCGGGCCGATGATCGTCGAGCCCGGGCGCACGACGGCACCCTCGCCGATGCAGATCGACCCGTGCTCGGTGTCGAGAACCACTCCGGGGAAGACGCGGGCGCCTTCGCGGATCTTCAGGCCGCCCTCGCCGAGCACCATGACGGCCCGCTGCGGAGGGTCCTGGTCCTTGGCGCACATCATCGCCAGGTCGATCTCGATGGCGGCGTCGCGGAAGGTGCGGAAGTGCCACGGGCGGGAGAGGAGCGCCGGCGCCGGCAGCTCCCTGGTCTTCGTCCCCGCCCCCCCGAGCGCCCCGCCGACGAGGAACTCCCGTGCGCGGTCCGCACCGACCTTCGCGGCGATGACGTCGCCGGTTCCGGCCTCCACGAGCGATCCGCCCTTGGAGAGCTCCTCGATCCGCTCGACGGGCGGCACGGCGCACCGCCCGTTGACCAGCAGGACCTCGGCGGTGCCCGTCGGCGGCACGTTGACGTCGAGCTCGACGGCCTCGCGGGTGATGGCGGCGAGGTGGTCGGGGACGAAGAGGGAGAACTCATCGAGGCCGAAGATGTTTGCGAGGCGGGCCACCGTCGTCAACGCGCCGGTGCGCAGGGCGAACGCCGCACGCAGATCGGTCATTGGAGAGAGCTTCCCCTTCCCGTCGTCGAAGATGATGGCGTGCGGCATGGGGGCCAGTGTAGCGGGAGGTCAACGGGTCGAGGACGGGCGGCGCTCGCCGCGGCGCACGGAGCGCCGGCTGTGCGAATCCTGGAAACCGAAGAGGGAGGCCATGGGCAGGAGCACGATTCCCAGCATCCCCGCAGTGGCCAGCGTGTAGAGCGACGAGAGGGCGCGCTTGAGGAGCTCGGCCCCGGCGCTCCATCCGGCCCCGGAGTCGGTGTACACCGAGCGCACGGTGAAGAACCCCACGACCACCAGCTCGGCGATGAGCGACGCGAGGACCGCCAGGAACATCATCGTCAGCGGACTGCGGCGGAACATCACGCCGCGCAGGGTCAACGTCAGGAAGGCCCCGATGAGGTACCCGAGGGCGTAGGGCCCGAGCACCGGCACCGCGCCGTCGCCGCGCGGCGACAGCAGGTCGAACACGGCGCCCAGGACGAGCGCCACCCACAGCGTCGGGAGCATGGGCGCGGACATCGCGATGAAGACGATGAACGGGACGATGAACGAGGGGGCGATGCGCGTAGGGCCGATCGCCAGGTGGGGCTTCACGGCCAGCTCCATGCCCAGGAGCACGTACGCGAAGAAGGCGACGACGGGCCACCTCATGGCGGGGTCTTCCCTCCTGGCGTGGCGGCCGGCTGCGGGGCGGGGATGCGCAGGACGACCTCCGGAACGCGGTCGAGGGGGACGACGGGGCGCACGGTGACGATCTGGCGCTGGTTCGTGGCGAGGTCGACGCGATCGATGAGGCCCAGCACCAGCATCTGCGAGCTGGCGGGCCAGCGTCCGTCGGCGAGACGAACGAGGAGTCCCGGTCTGATCGCGGCGATTACCTGTGGCTGGTCGGCCGGGTAGATCACCGGCCCCTGCAGGGCGCCGGCCCCGGAGGGCGTGAGGGAGCACGCCGGGCCCGACTCCTTGTCGCCGAGCATGATCAGCCCCTCGATCCGTCCGGAGGCGCGCTCGGTGATGGGGAGGATGAAGCAGAAGCGCGACTCGACCCTGGCCACCCGGCCCACGAGGTTCACGCCCTTTACCACCGCCACCGATCCGACCTCAACGCCCTCGTTGCTCCCGGCTTTGGCCTTGATGATCCCGGCTGACAGGTCCGCCCCGCCGCCGATGATCCGCGCGAAGAGCTGGCGCGGCACATCGGGGTTGAGGGAGAGACCGAGCTGGTACTCGGCGACCTGGGCACGGAGCTTCTCGTTCTCGCTCTGCTGGTTGAGCAGCTCAAACTCCAGTTGCTGCACCCGCGCGACCAGGGCGTTGTTCTGGGTGGAGTCGGCGCCGTCGTTCTCCCGGCGGTCGACGAATCGATTGACCACCAGACCCAGCGTCCGCTCGATGGGCGCCGTGCAGAGAGTGACCGGGCCGTCGGCGATCCAGGTGACCCACCCGAGGTACCGCACGGGCATCAGGGCGAGCACGAACAGGGCGATCGTGGAGATCGTCAGCAGCGACCGGGGATTGAGCCAGTGCGACGAGCGGGGCATGGGGTGGGGGGAAGTACTGAGTGCCAAGTGCTGAGTGGGGAACGAACTCGGTCGTGCTCCTTAGCACCTAGCACTTCGCACTCAGCACTTCTTCTAGAGGTCCATGTCGTTCTCGAGCGTGCCCTTCCATTCCTCGATGTGCTCGAGGTAGATGGCGGTGCCGCGGGCCACGCACGTGAGGGGGTCGTCGGCGATGGTGATATCGAGGCCGGTAGCGTTCTGGAGGACGATGGCGATGCCGCGGAGGAGGGCGCCGCCGCCGGCGAGGGTGATGCCGTTCTCGACCAGGTCGGCGGCGAGCTCGGGCTCGGCGCGCTCGAGGGTGCGGGTGACGGCCTCGACGATGGCGTTGACCGGTTCCTGGAGCGCTTCGCGGATCTCCTCGCTGGTGATGACGGTTTTGCGGGGGAGGCCGGAGATCATGTCGCGGCCGCGGACCTCCATGGAGGTCTCCTCGCCGACGGGGGCGGCGGAGCCGATGTCGATCTTGATGCGCTCGGCGGTCTGCTCGCCGATCATGAGGTTGTAGGTCTTCTTCATGTGGTTGATGACGGCCTCGTCCATGTCGTCGCCGGCGACGCGGACGGATTCGCAGACGGCGATATCGGCCAGGGAGAGGATGGCGACCTCGGTGGTGCCGCCGCCGATGTCGACGATGGCGGAGGCGGTGGGCTCGGCGAAGGGGAGGCCGGCGCCGATGGCGGCGGCGATGGGCTCCTCGATGAGGTAGGTGCGGCGAGCGCCGGCGCGCTCGGCGGAGTCGAAGACGGCGCGCTTCTCGACGGCGGTGATGCCGGAGGGGATGGAGATGACGACGCGGGGGCCGAAGAGGCGGTTGCGCCCGTTCACCTTGCGGATGAAGTAGGAGAGCATGGCCTCGGTGATCTCGAAGTCGGAGATGACGCCGTCCTTGAGGGGGCGGATGGCGGTGATGGTGCCGGGGGTCTTGCCGAGCATCTCCTTGGCCATCCAGCCGACGGCCTCGCCGTTCTTGAGGACCTTGTTGGTGCCCTTCCACACGGCCACAACCGAGGGCTCGTTGAGGACGATCCCCTCGCCGCGGACGGCGACCAGGGTGTTGCACGTACCCAGGTCGATGCCCATGTCAACGCTTAGCAATCCAAGGAGACGATCAAGAAGAGCCAAGGTGGTCCGCTTTCAGGGAGGTGTCGCCGGGCCCGGGCCGCTCCCCCGCCCCCGCGCTTCGGTCCGTCGAATGCGTCTGAAGGGCGAGCATTCGGCCCTTTTTGTCTTAAGGCTTGAGAGATTATCGGGTCTGGGACGGGGCCGCCAAATTCACAAAGGCAGCATAGGTAGGGGGGGAGTCGCTCGGGGGCACTTTCCGTGGGGTTTGAAGAATACAGAGAGGGGCGGTTGGCGGATCAAGCCAGGGGCGGGAGGCCCTGGAGGTTCGGAAAATGGGAAGGAAAACCGCCGCGGTCCTGAGGAAGGACCGCGGCGGTGCGAAGGTGCCGACCGTTTGTGCGGTCAGCGGGAACGTTGAGCCCCAGCGGGAGGGCGGGGGCGGCGGGGGGCGATCAGCGCCCGTTGCGAGAGGCCAGTGTGCCGTCGTCCTTCTCGGTGGCCTGCTTCTTCTTGCCGTCCTCGGGGCGGATCTCGATGATCGTCGGCTTGGGCTGGACCCTGACCGGGGTTGTGCGGGCCTGGTTGACCCTGCGGGCGCTCAGCTCGCGGTCGAGGTCGGCCTTGGCGGCGTCCTCGTAGTTGGTCCGCTGCTGCTCGACGCTGAGGCCGGCGAGTTTGGCCTCCTGCTTGGCCTTGATGTCGGCCAGGCGGGCGGTGATCTGGTCGAGGCTGGCGGCGCGGTAGCGGCTCTGCTCGTCGATGGAGCGCTGGCGTTTCTGCATGATCTCGATCATGCGGTCGTTGCGGGCGACGGCGTCGACCTGGCGGTCGAGCTCCCAGAGCTGGGCCTGGAACTGCTGGCGCTCGGTCTCGAGCTTGTTCAGCAGGGACGTCAGCCGCTCCTGCTGCTGGGCGAGGTAGCCCAGGTCGCGCTCGATATCCCCCGCGCGGGACGAGTAGGCGTTGCGCGTGTTGGTGATCTCGGAGACCTTGCCGTAGGCCTGGTCGACCTCGAGGCGGTCGGCGTGGAAGACGATCAGGATCTTGTGGGGCGTCTCGAGGGCGACCTGCTGGATGGAGGTGTCCTCGGCCTGGGCCAGGGCGCTGTTGAGCTTGTCCAGGTCACCGTCGGCCAGGGCGACGACGCGCTCGTTGACGGCCTGCTCACGCTTGAGCTGGGCCATCTGCTCCTGGAGCTCGGCCAGGTCGCCGCGCACATCGGCGATGCGCTTGGGGTACTGCGCCTCCAGGTCGCGGAGCTGGACGCGGAGGGCGACGGGGTCGGTGATGTTGCTGTCGATGCGGGCGTTGATGTGCTTGCCGGCCTGCATGAACAGCGCGTGGCCGCGGGGTGTGTGGGCGAACACCATCCCGGCCCCGACGACCAGGGCGCCGATGACGCCGACGCGAACGATTGTTTTCGTGAATCCCATTGCTTGGTCCTCCCAGGGGGTAAACGGCTTTCGCCTGAGTGTGTGCTGGACTGACGTGTCCGCTGGAAGTCACTCGGAAACCGATCCGGCGTCTTTCATGCCGGGGAGAGAATCCTGGGGGGTGCGGTGTCCGGTGCCGGAAGCGCCGGCCCTGGTCGCGCGTTATCCTGCCTTAATCCTGTGATTTCTTGGGCTGGGGGCGGAACTTGCACGGGTTTCCGAAACCGGCGCTGCCATAATTGGAAGAAATCCGCAGCGGGCATATCGGCCCGTCGTACAAGGTCGGGCGGACAAGGCGTTTGTAAGGGGTCACGACACGGGAGGCGGGGGCGAGCCGAAGAATCGGGGCAGGGTCCGCAGGCCAGCGAAGGGGCTGAACGGAATGCTGAACACGTTGACGACCGGCTTCATCAACCGTCTGCGAGGGAACGACCAGGCCGCGTGGTACGAGCTCTGGGAGACCTTCGGGCCGGTGCTGCGCGCCCAGCTGGCCAAGTGGGGGCGCGGGAGGATCGGGGCCGAGACGGTCCGGGACCTGTCGCAGGAGACCCTCGCCGCGCTGTCGGACTCCATCGACCGCTATGACCCCGGGCGCGGGGCCCGGTTCTCGACGTGGCTGCTGGCGATCGCCAAGCACGTGCTGGGGGACGAGATGGACCGCCGGACGGCGCAGAAGCGCGGCGGGACGAAGCGCAACGCCAAGCTCGACGAGACCTGGATGGTCGCGTCGGGCGAGCCCGGAGCGGACGAGGAGTACGAGTCGGCGATCTTCCGGGCCAAGGTCGAGGCGGCCATCCGCATGGTGGAGCGAGAGGTCGAGTTCACGGACTTCTCGATCTACCGGATGCGCGTGCTGGACGGGACGAGCGGCAAGGATGTCGCCTCGTCGCTGGGGATGAGCGAGCCGACGATCAGCCGGCGGCTGGCGAAGGTCCGGGAGATGCTCCGGGTCCGCCTGGCGGACGTCATCTCCACGTACAGCTTCACCGAGGACGAGCGGGCGGAGGCGCGGCGAAATGGCCTGGACCTGAATCCCACAAAGGCCGACGACGCGCTCTTCGACGAGGCCATCGGTGATATCTACCACAAGCAACTTGAGCTGAGGCGGGCGGACGAGGCGGCGGCGAGGGGGCGGTGACGCGAAGGCCTCCGGGGCGCGGAGCAGCAAGGGGACGAAGCGATGAACCCTCCGGCAGTAATCCTGATCATCCTGGCCGCGCTCGTGGCCATCCCGCTGGGCGTGATCGCCGTGGTGTACCTGATCGTCCCGGTGGTGAAGGCGATCGTCTGGGCCATCCGGCACGTCTTCCAGTTCATCTTCGGCATGCTCGGCGATGCGCTGCACCTTGTCGGCACGGTCATCACGACGGTGGTGCTGATCCCGCTGACGATCGGGAACATCATGATCGGGCGGTGGTCCGCGTCTGCGCACTACGGGCGGGCGATCCAGGGGGAGCTCAAAGCGCTGGGGCGGTGCTGCTACCGGATCGTCATCGGCCACCCGGCGCGTCTGCTGTGCCTGTCGTGCATGACCGAGGGGATTGAGAAGCGGCTCCCGGAGGTCGTCGCGGCGGCCCCCGGCCCGGACCGGCCCAACAAGCGCGTGGGCCAGTTCGACGGGTACAAGATCGTCGGCTCGCTGCAGGGGGGCGGCTCGGGCGGCAAGCTGTACGTGGCGGAGCCCAGCCCGGTGAAGCTCGCGGGCTTCGTGCGCAACGGCGACGAGGATGTCGACCGCGTGGTCATCAAGTGCTTCTCGCTTGGCGACGGCAGCAGCCTGCCGCAGATCGTCCGTGAGAACCGCGCCCTGGACGCCGCCAAGCGGCTGGGCCTGATCCTCGAGCACGACCTGACCAACGACCGCTTCTACTACGTGATGCGGTACGTGCCGGGGGAGTCGCTGAATCTGGTGACGCAGCGGTTGCACGCGCAGAGCGGCGGGGCCGGGCTGGCGAAGAAGGAGCTGCGCGACACGCTCGAGTATGGCTGCGACCTGCTGCGGACGCTGTGCCATTACCACGCGGGCGGGCTGTGGCACAAGGACGTGAAGCCGGACAACATCATCGTGCACGACGGGCAGGCGCACCTGGTGGACTTCGGGCTCATCACGCCGCTGCGCTCGTCGATGACGCTGACGACGCACGGCACCGAGTACTTCCGCGACCCGGAGATGGTGCGGATGGCGCTCAAGGGCGTGAAGGTGAACGACGTGGACGGGGCGAAGTTCGACGTGTATGCCGCGGGCGCCGTGATGTACTCGATGATCGAGAACTCGTTCCCCGCGCACGGCGGGCTGTCGCAGATCAGCCGGCCGTGTCCCGAGGCGGTGCGGTGGGTGGTGCGCCGCGCGATGACGGATTACGACAAGCGGTACGAGTCGGCCGCGGCGATGCTGGCGGACCTGGAGGCGGTGCTGGCCTCGGCCGATCCGTTCGCGATGAAGCCCGTTGAGCTGCCGAGCATGCGGGGCGACGGGGCTGGCCAGCCGATGCCGGCGGTCGTCGGGGTGCAGGCGGCGGCGTTTGGGCCGTTCGGTGCGGCCGCGAGCGTTGGCGCGTGGGACCGGGGGCCGGCGAGGAATGCCGTGGGGCCGGAGGCGGCGCCGGCGGGATCGCCTGCGGGCGTGGGGTACGTGCCCCTGGCGGCCGGGTCGCCGGTGCCGTCGGCGCCGGGGAAGAGCGTGCGTCCGCGGCCCGGGATCCACGTGACCGATTGGTGGCGGGGCTCGTACGTTGTTGAAGGGGCCGGCGCGAGGGCGCCGGCGGGCGCTCCTCCTGTGGCGCCGCCGATGGGGGCGCCCGCCGGGGTGCAGAGCGTCTCGTTCGGCCAGCCGGCGCCCGCGCCGGCGTTCGCGCCGCGGGCGGGCGGTTCGGGCTCCGCCAGCGAGCAGCTGAAGCGCGCCCGCGATCGCGCGCACGCCGCGCGCCAGCGGGCCCAGGAGCGCATGCACCGGCGCAAGAAGAGCAGTCCCTCGGGGCTCAACGCGGGCATCGGCGTGGCGGTGCTGCTGTTCGTGGGCGTGTGCGTGCTGCTGGGCACGTTCGTCCTTCGTACCGCCGCCTCGCGCGCGGGGCGGAGCCGTCTGGTGATCAGCGACGCCGTGCCCACGCCGCCCATGCCACCCGTGCCCGTTTCGGCCGCGCAGTGGTCGTCCGGGACGGCTCGCGAGATCGCCCAGGCCAAGGCCGACGCGAGGGAGGCGGCCCGCACCGCCGCGGAGATCGCCCAGAGCTGGATCCACGCCGACGGTCAGCGGGTCATGGTGGTCTGCGAGTGGAGCAAGTTCGAGGCCTCCGAGCGTCAGGCGATCATCTCGCAGCTCAAGGAGCTCACCGACGCGGGATTCGTGCTGACGGGCGATACGGGGGCCGCCGAGGACCCCGATGTCGCCAGGGAGCATACCGAGGCCGTGGCCGAGCTCCGCAAAGCCCTCGGGACGCGGGTGATCGCTTCCGAGGATGCGGCGACGGCCCTGAGGAAGTGGCTGGATTCTTCCGAGAAAGCCGACCTGGTGCTGTGGATCGGAGCGCTGACCGACGGGCCGGATGCGCAGCGGCACTCGTCGTGGCTGGTGCCGTCGAGCAATACGGACACCCCGGTGGTGTCGCTGGCGCGGGGGGTGCTTGAAGGGCGTTGAACGTTGCGAGGGGATCCTGAACGAGGTAACCCGGCCGCGCCGCCTACGGCGCGGCCGGCTCGTTTGACAGGCGGGCGAGCCCGCGGAGGATTTCGATGGCGCGTCCCGCGTCGATCGCCTCGCGCGCCATCGTGAGACCCGTCGCGAAGTCGGGGGCCGCGCCGGCCACGGCCAGGGCTGCGCCGGCGTTGAGGACGACGACGTCTCTCGCCGGGCCCGCTTGCCCCTCGAGCACGCTGCGCAGAAGCGCGACCGCGCCGTCGAGATCGGCGGTGCGGAGCTCGTCGATGGTCGCACGGGCCAGCCCCAGCGTGGAGGCATCGAGCGTCTCTGCGCTGACCTGCGCGCCCCGCACCCACCAGAGCAGGTTCACGTCGGTCGTGGTCAGCTCGTCCATGCCGTCGCGACTGGTGACCACCAGCGAGCGCTCGGTCCCGAGCCTTGCCAGGGCCTCGGCCAGCCTCCCGGCCGCCTCGGGCGAGTAGGTGCCGATGAGCTGGCGCGGGGCTCGCGCCGGGTTCGCCAGGGGCCCGAGGAGGTTGAAGATGGTCGGGAATCCGAGCGAGCGTCTCACCGCCGCGGCGTGTTTCATCGCCGGGTGATGGTTCACGGCGAAGGAGAAGCACACGCCCAGCTCGGCGAGGCAGCGCGCCTGCGTCGTCGGCGCGGCGTCCACGTTGACCCCGAGCCGCTGGAGAACCTCCGCCGAGCCCCGTCCCGTGCGGCTGCGCCCGCCGTGCTTGGCGACGGCGACGCGCCCCGGCGCGGCCGCGGCGGTCACGAGGGCTGCGCCGGTCGAAACGTTGAATGCCTTGGGCGCCCCACCGGTCCCGCAGGTGTCGATCACGACGGGGGCGGTGCGCCCGGGCCCGGCGGGCGTCGCTTCGAATGGCACGGGCGTAAGGTGCCGGCGCATGACCCGCGCTCCAGCGACCAGTTCGTCGATGCTGGGTCCGCGGGCGGCGAGGAGGGACAGGAGCGAGGCGATCTGTGACTCGTCGACTGCGCCGCTCAGCACCAGCTCGAACACCTGCTCGGCCTGGGCCTCCGAGAGCGGGCCGCCGCCAACCAGACGGAGGAGCACCGACCGGATATCGGGCGTGGGGGTGTTCATGCGGAGGGGACTGTCCGAACGAGCGGGCGAGGGCGGACGAGCGGCGTGCCCGACGGGCCTGCATTTCGTGCGGGGCCGATCGCGAAGATTCGCGCCGAGAATCGGCCGCCCGATTCAACCCGTTCCGATGTCGGTCGTATCATTGGGTATGGAGCGTACCAGACGGGTGGCGCACCGGGCGCGCGCCCGGCAGGTGGCGGGGGCGATGGCCGGTCAGGCCGGGGTGTGGCTGACCGCGGCCGCCGGGGGTGCGATGGGTCTGGTGGCTCTCGACAAGGCATTCGGCTTTGGTGTGCCGTGGTGGTGGGCGGTCGCGGGGCCGCTGTTGGTCGGGGTCCTTGGACCGGTGGCGATCACGCTGGCCCGCCGTCGCACGCTGCTTGGGGCCGCGTCGGAGGTTGACCGACGTTTGGCGCTCAAGGACCGCTTGTCCTCCGCGATTTCGCTCGCCGGGTCCGAGGCGTCGCCGGCGCTCGCACGCGGCGGGGATCCATTCATCGCGCTGGCGATCGCGGATGCGGAGGAGGCCGCCGGGAAGGTTGACCTTCGCCGGACGATCCCCGTTCGATTCCGCTGGCACTGGGGCGCCTGGCCGGTGATGACGGCCATGGCCGTGGTGGGGGGCGTGCTGCTGCCGACCTGGAATGTCCTCTCGGATGGTCCGCGGAAGCAGGAACTCGCGCAGCGCGCCCAGGAGCAGCGCCGCGAGGCCGCGACGGAGGTCCGCAGTGCCGTCGAGCTCGCGAAGAAGTCGGGCTCCGATGTTGCGGAGATCGCCTCGCCCAAGGAGTTGGCGGCGCTCGAGCAGCTCGAGTCCGAGTTGCAGTCCGGGCACAAGGACGCCGACGCGGCGCGGCAGGAGAGCGCCCGCACGCTCGAGAAGATCGCCTCGCGCCTCGACGACCAGGCCGAGTCAGCCCGCATGGAGGCCGACGCCACCCGAAAACGCCTCGCCCAGACCGCGGGCGAGGCCGGTCCCGCCGAGTCGTCCCTCACGCGGGCGATGCGCCAAGGCGATCTCGCCGCGGCCCGTGCGGCGGCGCAGTCGGTCATGAGCGGTCTGGGCGAACTCTCGCCGCAGGAGCGCCGGCAGTTGGCGCAGGACCTGGAGCAACTCTCGAAAGACCTGGCGGCGCTCGACGAGAGGGCCGCGAAAGAGAAGAGCCAGGCGGCCCAACTGCCGAGGGTCGAAGCGGAGAAGGCCGAGGATTCGCCCGCCGGGACAGGCCACATCAAGCCGCCGGACCCGGGGATTGCGCGCGATCTGCGGCGCGATCTGGAGAACCAGGGCCTCGCGCCGAACCAGGTGAGCCAGATCGCGGCCGAGCCGGACCCGCAGGCGGCAGAGAAGCAGATGCAGAATCTGGGTGTGCCCCCGGAGGCCGCGCAGCGTCTGGCCGAGCGATTGCAGCAGGACCGTGCCCAGCGTCAGGCCGAGGAGAAGGCCAGGGAGCAGACCGACGATCTGGCTCGCTCGCTCAAGGACGCCGCCGAGGCACTCCGCGAGCAACCACCGTCTCCGGCCGGCGAGCAGCCCGCCGATAGTGCCGCACGGCCTCCCGACAAGGCTGCTCAGCCGCCGGTTGGTGCGCCGCGCGACGAGAAGACGACATCCAAGCCCGATTCGCAGAAGGCCCAGGACAAGAGCCGGCCGAACTCCGCGCCGGATTCGAAGCCTCAGGACGGGACGACTCGGGAACGGCCGCAGGAGAAGCCGGGAGAGGGGAATGCGCCGCGGCCGACGGATTCGTCTTCGTCGAAGCAAGGTCAGCCCCGCGATGCAAACCGCCAGCCGACGCCGGAGCAACCGGGCAAACCCGACGGTGCCGGGCAGCCGCGGCCGAAGCAGGGCGACCCTTCGGGCGCTCCCGGCACGCCGCAGCAGAGCCCCGAGGGGAAGGGTCAGACAAAGACTGGCGAGAAGCAGCCGAGCGACAACGCGGCCGCGCCGACCGCGACGGGGGACAAGAAGACCCAGCCCGAGGCCGGTGGGCAGGCTGGGCAGAAAGAGGCCAAGGGTGACAAGGCTGGAACGACCCCGCGGCCCGTCGACACGACCTCGCCCCGCGCGCCGACGGATCAGTTGAACAAGCCGCAGGATCAGCCGGGCGGGAAGCCGTCGGGAGATTCCAAGCCCGGTGATGCGGGGAAGCCGGGTACGGATCCCGGCGCCGCCAAGCCTGAGGCGAGCGGGACACCGGGCCAGCCCCCGTCCGGCGAAACACCGAGGGATGTCGCCAAGTCACCGGCGTCCAGCGACCCCAACGCGGCCAAACGGAAGCCCGGCGAGCACGGCAATGGACCCCAGAAGCCTGAGCCCGGTGCGAAACCGGGTGATGGGGCCGAGCCTGAGCGCAAGGGCGAGGCGCCGCAGGCCGGCGATCAGAGCACATCCGACAAGCCAGAGCAAACGGCTGCGGGGAACGGGAAGAAGGCCGGGGAACATCCCGATCCCAAAGCGGCGCCGAGCGGCCAGAAGAGCGGTGCGCCCAAGCCGGGAGAGCAGGGTTCGCCGGAGGGCCAGCCGCCGGATGCCCGTCGCTCCCCGAACGATCAGGCTGCCCCAACGGACCGGGCTACATCCAGGGACGAGCAGGCGTCGCCGACGGGTCGATCCTCCGCCCCCGGCTCTCACCCGAAGCAACCGGGCCCGACGCCGACCCCCGAAGGCCAGGAGGACAGTCCCCAGGCGACGCCAGATGGCCGGGCTCCCGACGAGAAGTCGGGAGATGCGACCGAGCCGCACGATAACGGGGCCAACCCCGACCCGAAGTCGCTGGGGGATCTCCTCGACAAGCTCGAGAAGATGGACCACCCGCGCGACCAGGCCGACCGCGACCAGCGCCTCTCCCGCGACCTCCGTGACCGCGCCAGGCAGATGCTCGAGAACGCCACGCCCGAGGAGCGCGAGCGGCTGGAACGCTGGGCCCAGCAGTATGCCAAGCAGCGTGGCCCAAGCGGACAGGACACGCGGCAGGAAGACGCCGCTCACCTCTCCGGCACGGCCGCGGGTGACCAGCCCGGCGCGAATCGGCGGGGCGCACCGACGGATGATCAGACGCCGCCGAGGACCGATCTGGTCGATGCGCGCCCGCGGGGCGATCGCCCCCCTGGCGACCAGCCCACCGATCAGCGAGTCGTCGCGGAGCGGTACAGCAACCAGAAGTCGGCGACCGATCCGGATGCCGCCGTCGCCCGCCAGCAGGTTCAGCAGGTTCTTCAGCGTGCGAAGGACAGCGCTCAGCGCGCCGTGGACGACCGCCTCGTGCCCGGGCGGTACGACAAGATCCTCAAGCGGTACTTCGACCGTCTGCCCGCCAAGGTCCTCCCCGCGGCGGCGCCGGAGACCGCCAAGGACGCCGACGGCCACAAATAGGCGTGACACACTCCTACGGTCTCACGCTTCCCCTGGCGGCGACGAGGGATACATTCATCCGTGACGCTGCGATTCGAGCAACCCCAGTGGCTGCTGCTGCTGATCCTAGCCGTACCGATGGCCGTGGCCGCGCTGCGGTGGTTCACCGCGATGAGCCTGATGCG
The DNA here is from genome assembly GCA_041485385.1 of Phycisphaerae bacterium. GTDB lineage: Bacteria > Planctomycetota > Phycisphaerae > Phycisphaerales > UBA1924 > JBGPJM01. Next base: position 15,056 of record JBGPJM010000028.1, read on the forward strand.
CCGGTGGTCGGCGGTGCTCATGCGGACGCTGCTCATCGCGCTGATCGCGGGCACGCTCGCCGGCGCCACCGCCATCAGGCACACCGACCGGCTGGCCGTCGTGGCGCTGGTGGATGTCTCCGGCTCGGTGCAGCGATTCGCCAGTCTCGGGAGGGACGAGGACGGTCGCCCGATCTCCGCGCTGGAGGGTGTGCGGCGGTTTCTTCTTGAGGCCTCGCACGATCGCGGGCCCGACGATCTTCTCGGACTGGTCGTCTTCGACGGCGCCGCGCTGGCCATCGCCTCGCCGACCCGCGTGGACATGCTCGATCGCCCGCTGGATATCTCGATGGTCGAGGGGACAGATATCTCCCAGGCCATCCGTCTTGGCGCGGCCATGATCCCCTCCGACGCCGCGGGGCGCCTGGTGCTGTTCAGCGACGGCAACCAGACTGCCGGCGACGGGCTCGTGGCCGCGCGGGAGGCCGTCGGCGGGCGGATTGCCTCCGCGGGCCCCCCCTCCCCCGGTCAGGGTGCGACCGGGCCTGTGCGTGCAGGCCTGCCGATCGACGTCGCTCCGCTGGCGTACAACGTCGCGAGCGAGGTGATGATCGAGTCGATTGATGCCCCGCCGCAGGCGCCGGCCGAGTCGGTCATCACCGTGCGCGTCGTGCTCGAGTCCGCCGCCGCGGCCCGCGGCACTTTGCAGCTCCTTCGAGAGGGCCAGCCGCTGGACATCAACGGTTCCGAGCCGGGCACCGGGCGGTCGCTCACGCTCGCCCCCGGGCGGCACGTCGAGCTGATCAACGTTCCCCTCAACGCCGGTCGCATCCATCGGTTCGAGGCTGTCTTCGAGCCAGACCTGCAGCGTCGGGCCGACGGTACCCTCACGCCCGTCGGCGACACGATCGCCAGCAACAACCGGGCCCAGGCCGTGACGCTCACGCCGGGGCGCGGTAGCGTGCTGGTTGTTGACGGCGTGAGCGAGGGCGACCCTTCGGGCCCGGGTCAGATCCTGCCGCGAACGCTGCGGGAGGCCGCGCTCGACGTGGATGTTGTCTCCCCGGCGGGTGTCCCCGGCGATCTGCTCTCGCTGCAGGGGTATGACCTGGTCATCCTGGCCAACGTCCCCGCCGACGATCTTCCGCGCCCGGTTCATACCGCCTTGGCGAGCTACGTCAGCGAGCTGGGGGGCGGGCTGGTGATGATCGGCGGCAAGTCCTCCTTTGGCGCCGGCGCGTGGAAGGGGACGGATCTGGAGCCCATCCTGCCCGTGAAGCTCGACCTGCCCGAGAAGCTGATCGTCCCGGCCGCGGCGATCATGCTCGTGCTCGACAACTCCGGTTCGATGAACCGCACGGTGATGGGCTCGACGCGGACGCAGCAATCGATCGCCAACGACGGGGCCGCGCTGGCCGTCATGACGTTGGACAAGACCGACATGGTCGGCGTCATCTCCTTCAACCTCGACTACACGGTCGAGGTGCCGCTCTCCAGGAACTCCGACCCCAAAGCCACCGCCGCGAAGATCCGCTCGATTACCTCCGACGGCGGAACGAACATCCCTCCCGCACTGGACGCGGCGTACCGCCAGCTCAAGGGGGTTACCGCCGACGTGCGGCACATCATCCTGCTGACCGACGGGCGATCTCAGGGGACCGAGCTGCTGGCCGACCTGGCCGCGAAGATCCACGACGACGGCATCAGCGTCTCGACGATCGGCGTCGGCGACCAGGCCGATACCCGGACGCTGGCGGACATGGCGGCGCGCGGCGGCGGGCAGTTCTACCAGGTGAGCGACCCGACCATCCTGCCCCGGATCTTCCTCAAGGCGGTGCGGGTCCTCCGTACGCCGCTCGTGCGCGAGGCCCCGTTCACGCCGGTGCTGCTCGGGACCGGCTCGCCGTTGGTCGAGGGCCTGGGGAGCATCGGCGACGGGAGCATCCCCCCGCTGGGCGGGCTGGTGCTCACGCAGGCGCGGACCGAGCCCGGGATCACGTACGCGATGATCCACCCCGCCGGCGAGCCGCTCCTGGCGCACTGGAACGTCGGCCTGGGGCGAGTGGCGGCCTTCACCTCCGACGCCAGCCGCTGGGCGCGGGAGTGGATCGACTGGCCCGGCTACCGCCAGATGTGGACGCAGGTCGCCCGCACGATCTCTCGTCCGCCGACCGACCGGTCGCAGGAACTGACGCTGGAGATCGTGGGCGATGCGCTGCGCATCAGGCTGGACGCCGCGGACAAGGAGGGGAAGCCCCTGGACCTCCTGAGCGTGCCCGCATCGGTGTACACGCCGTCAGGGGAGCGAGTGGCGCTGAACCTGAGCCAGACCGGGCCCGGTGTGTACGAAGGGAACGCCCCCGCCCCGTCCACCGGGAACTACGTGGTGACGCTCACGCCGCGCCTGGGAAACAGGCCGCTGTCGCCCGTCATCGGGGGGACCTCGCGGGCGACGGGCGTCGAGTACCGGCGCCTGACCTCCAACGTGGGCCTGCTCGAGGAGATCTCGCGGGCCACCGGCGGGCGCGTGTTCGATATCCGCAATGGCAAGGGCGTGAAGCTCTTCGACCGCACCGGGATCACGCCCAGCGAGGCCCGGTTGCCGCTCTGGCGGACGCTGGCGCTGTGGGCGCTGGCGGCCCTGCTGCTGGACATCGGCACGCGGCGCGTGGCGTGGGACCGGCTGCTCAGCCGCGAGTTCGGCGCGGCCCTGCGGCGCGAGACCGCCGAGGCGATGCGGGACCGGGGGGCGCAGTCGGCCAGGACGCTGTCGTCGCTCCGCGAGCGGGAGAAGGGCGGTGAGGTTGTCGTCGCCCAGGCCGCGGAGGTGAAGACACCGGAGCGGCCGCAGATGCTCTCCACCGAGGACGCCCGGCGGATCGTGCGAGAGCAGGCCGAGCGCCGTCGGATGGCCCGCGCGGCCGGCGCAGCTTCTCCTGCCGGCGGCGCGGGGCCCGCGCCCCAGCCCGCGCCCCAGCCCGCGTCCCGTCCACCGTCCCGGTCCCCTCCCGTCCCTCGCGCAGCCCCGGCCGGCGACGAGCAGACACCACCGGTTGAACCGGAGCAGACGACCTCCGGTCTGCTGGCGGCCAAACGGCGTGCACGCGAGCGGATCGAGGGGCAGGAAGAGCAGGGTAACACGGGGTAGAGCTTCTCGCGTGCGGCAAAGGGCCGGGGACCGCACTACCGTTGTTCGATGGACCCACGCATCCGCGGGACGTCTGGCGGGCCGCTGTACGCCCGGAACCCCACCGGGCGGTTCTCGCGCCGAGCCGAGGACTACAAGCGCTACCGGCCGTCGTACCCGGAGGCGGCCCTCGGCGCGGTGCTGGAGGACCTTGGCCGTCCGGCCTCGCTGGTCTGCGCCGATGTCGGCGCCGGCACGGGGATCTCGTCGCGCCTGGTCGCGGAGCGCGGCGTGCGCGTGATCGCGATCGAACCCAACGCCGCGATGCGCGAGGCGGCCGACCCGCACCCCCTGGTCGAGTGGCGGGATGGCACCGCGGAGGCCACCGGGCTGACCGATCGCTCCGTGCACATCGTCCTGTGCGCGCAGGCGTTCCATTGGTTCCGTCCGAAGGAGGCGCGTGCCGAGTTCGCCCGCATCCTCCGTCCGGGCGGACGCATCGCGCTGATGTGGAATCTCCGCGACGACAAGGGCGATGCCCTGACGGGGGCGTACGGCGCGGCGGTGAAGCACGCGGCCCGGGGCGACCCGGCCGCGTCCAAGCACCCCGGCGACAACGGGCTCAACGCCGACGCGGGGTTCGTCGGGTTCCGCTTGTTCGCGTTCCCGTACGCGCAGCAGCTCGACTGGGACGGCCTGCTCGGGAGGGCGACGAGCTCGTCGTACGTCCCGACCCAGGGCGACGCGTACGACGAACTGGTGCGTGAGCTCCGCGCGGCGTACGACCGGCACGTGGATACGGCCGGCCTGGTCTTCCTCCGCTACACGACCGAGCTCTACCTCGCCGAGAGAGCCAGCTGCTGAACCGCCGGCTCGCCGATCAGCGAGAGGGGGAGCGACCCGGTGATCGTCACGGGCACGATCCGTCCCACCAGCGATGAGGGCTCGACGTCGCCCGCGGCCGGCAGGTCCACGTGGACGATCAGGTCGCCCTCGGTCCGCCCGGTGAACTGCACGTGATCCGACGGCCCCGCCGCCTCGATCGGCTGCTCCTCATCGCCGGGCGGCATCGCGCAGGCCGTGGGCGCCTCGTGGCGCCCCCCTCCCCCCGCCCCCCCCGGCGCCCGACCGCCGATGGTGATCGGCACGCCGCCCGCGCACGACCCGTTTGCTCTGGCCTCGGCGCTGCGCTTCTGCTGGCGGTGCGACAGCCCCTCGATGAGGATGTCGACCGTGCTGCCGACGTACCCCCGCCCGACCTCGGCGCTGATCCGCTGCTGCAGGGCCAGGAGCTCGTTGTTCCGGCGGCGCTTGACCTCCTCCGGCACGTCGTCGGTCAGCTTCTCGTGCGCCACCGTCCCCGGCCGGGCCGAGTACTTGAAGATGAAGCAGTTCTTGTACTTCGCCCGCTCAAGGAGCGCCGCCGTCGCCCGGTGGTCATCCTCCGTCTCCGTCGGGAAACCGACGATGATGTCGCCCGCGATGGTCAGCGGGCGGCCGATCTCCGGCTGGTGCAGGTGCGCCCTGGCCCGGTCAAGGAACTCGAGGTACTCCCCGACCGTGTACCCGCGGTTCATCAGCTTGAGGATGCGGTCGGACCCGGACTGGCCCGGCACGTGCAGGTAGCGGCAGATCCGCGGGTGATCGCGGATGACCTCCAGGACGTCGTCGCCGAAGTCGCGCGGGTAGCTCGTGACAAACCGCAGCCGCCTGATCGTCGGCACCTCGTCGTGGATTCGCGCCAGCAGGCCCGCGAACGTCGTCGTCGCCTCACCCCGGAACGGGTCGCTCCGGTGCCCGCCCTGGTACGAGCGGCCCTTCTGCGGCTGCACGATCCCGCCGACGGTGACGGCCGCGCCGTGCTCGAAGCGGTAATGGTTCACCGTCTGCCCCAGCAGCGTCACCTCGATCACGCCGGCGTCGGCCAGGCGCCTGCACTCGTCGACGATGTGGCCGGGGGGGCGGTGCACTTCGGCGCCGCGCGTGAACGGCACCACGCAGTAGGTGCAGAACTTGTTGCAGCCGCGGGTGATCCGCACGTACGCCGTGGCGCGATGGTCGGTGGGGGAGACGGCGCGGGAGAGGTCGAGCATCTCCAGCCTGTCCTCGGCCGCGGCGAGTGTCGCGCTGCGCCGGCTGGTGCTCCCCTGCAGCGCGACCTGGTTGGCCGATCTGGCCGGTCCGTTGCCACGGTCATCCGCCGCGAGCGACGCCCTCGTCCGCACGGCGTTGTCCAGCAGGGCCGGCACCTTGTCCAGCTCGCCCGGCCCGCAGAGGATGTCCACCACCGGCATGCGCCTGATCAGGTCCGTCCCGTCCCGCTCGGCCATGCACCCCAGCACGCCGACTACCAGCCCGGGCTGCTCCAGCTTCCGCAGGCGGAGTTCGCCCAGGCGGGACCACACCTTCTGCTCGGCGTGCTCGCGGACCGAGCAGGTGTTGTACAGCACGATGTCCGCGGCGGCGGCGTCGGGCGTGAACTCGTACCCCAGCGCGCGGAGCTGGCCCGAGACGAGCTCGGAATCGAGCTCGTTCATCTGGCAGCCGAAGGTCTCCATGTAGATCCGCCTGACGGGCATCGCGGCAAGTTTAGGCGGGAGCGGGGATTCAACCGCGTGGCGCGTACACTCAACTACGATGTGGCGCCGCCTGTCCCTGGCCAACAAGTGCCTGTTGCTCTTCGGGGCCGCGGTGATCCTCATCATCGTCGCGGCCCTCTCCGTGCCGTGGCTGCGCATGAACTCCATCGTCGACGAGGGGCAGTACGAGGCCTCGCGCCAGCTCGTCTTCGAGTGGAGGACCCGGGCCGAGAGGGCCGGGAAGGACGGCCAGCCGCCCGCTTCCGATACCGTCGCCGGCGGGGCCATCGCCGTGCTCTCGCTCGAGGACGCCGCGCGCCGGGCCAGGGAGGATTGGTTCGTGAAGGATGCGCTGGCGTGGCTCTCCGGCACGCCCGACCATGCCGACTACAACGACGGGGGATGGGACTGGGACGGTACAACCCGGCGCTACTGGCACGCGTCGGCCGTGCGCAACCCCGAGGGCGCGCTCACCGGCATGATCGTGCTCGACCGGCCCTCCAGCGCCGCGGCGCGCCAGATCGTCGTCAACACCGCCTACATGCTCTCGGCCGCGCTCATCGCCGGCGGCGTGGCCGTACTGGTCTTCTACCTGATCACCACCAAGATCATCCTCAGCCCCGTGCGGGAGCTGAAGGAGACCGCCGAGCTCATCCGCGAGGGAGACCTGGCGACACGCTCGGATATCTCGACCGGGGACGAGTTCCAGGAGCTGTCCGAGACGTTCAACCAGATGGTCGAGGCGCTGGCCACGAGCCAGGACCAGCTCCGCGCCATCAACGCCTCGCTGGACCTCAAGCTCAACGAGCTGGCCGAGCGCAACGTCGCCCTGTTCGAGCTGGCCAAGCTCAAGGGGGAGTTCCTCGCCAGCGTCAGCCACGAGCTGCGCACCCCGCTCAACTCGATCCTGGGCTTCGCGGACCTGCTCATCGAGCTGGCCGACCGCGAGGCGGCGGCGGGGGACGACTCGACGCGCCTGACCAAGCGCCGGCGGTACCTCGAGAACATCGTCACCTCCGGGCGGTCGCTCCTGGACATGATCAACGGCCTGCTGGAGATGGCCAAGGCCGAGGCGGGCAGGATGGAGCTGCACATCGAGCCCATGAACGTCCGCGACGCGTGCGAGGGGCTGGTCGCGCTCATGCGGCCGGTCGCCGACAAGAACGGCGTCGAGCTCGTCATGGAGGTCGCGGGCGACCTGCCCATCATCGAGACCGATGTCAAGAAGTTCCAGCAGGTGATCTTCAACCTGCTCTCCAACGCGGTGAAGTTCACCGGCACAGGAGCGACCGGGGCCGGCGGGCCCGACGCCGAGCGGGTCCAGCAGCCCCCGGCGCCGCGCGCCGCTGCCGCCCCCCCTCCCGCCGACGACGGCGCGGCACCCTCCCCTGGGGGGGGGCTCAACGGCGCCGACGACCGCCCGCGGACCGGCGGGAGCGGGTCGGCCCGCCCGGCCCGCGTCACGCTCCGCGCCGAGCGCCTGCACGGGCGAGCCAGCGAGGGTCCGGGCTCCGAGGAGCGCCTCCGCGTGAGCGTGCTCGACACCGGCCCGGGCATCGCGCCGGAGGATCAGAAGATCATCTTCGAGAAGTTCCGCCAGCTCGAGGGGGGGCACACCCGCAGGCACCCCGGCACCGGCCTGGGCCTGGCGATCTCCAAGGAGCTCACCGCGGTTCTTCAGGGGGAGATCCAGCTCGAGAGCGAGGTTGGGCGCGGGTCGATGTTCTCGGTGATTCTCCCCCTGAAGATCGACCCCGAGCGTGCGGCCGAGATGAAGCTGGAGATGGCGTTCAGGGGAACGCTGGCCACGCAGCGCGCGGCACGCGGATGACCGAGAGTTTGGCGCCGGGTGGCTGTGCCGCGCGGCACCGTACTCAGCGCCCGCGCTCAGCATTCTGGACCCCCACCGCCCCCACGTGGTGCCGCAACACCGGCTTCCCTTCGCCCGGCCAATCCACCGCCACCACGTCGATCCGCACGGCCTTCCACCGGTTGGCCCGCGCCAGATGGCGCGTGATCGCCACGAGCTTCCGGCGCTTCTCCGCGTGCACGCTCATCTCCGGCGGGCGGTGCTCGGCCGAGGCCGGCCGGCCGTCGTCCCCGACTCGGCGCGTCTTCACCTCGACCACCACCCACGTTCGCCGGTCCGGGGCCATGGCGACGATGTCCGCCTCGCCCATGGGCACCCGCACATTCCGGGCGATCACCCGGTAGCCGCCGCGCCGCAGGAGTCTGACGGCCTCGCGCTCCCCCCGCGGACCCAGCGGGTCGCGTCTCGACCGCCGCCACAGCAGCCCGAGCACCCGCAGCACGGCTTCACGTCCCCGCACGCTCATCGCCCGACGCCTCCACGCGTTTGACGGTCAGCCCCTCCCGGCCGCTCATTTCTGCGCGAGATAGCGGTCGCTGGCGATCATCACCAGGCGGTCCGCCATGCTCTGGAGGTTGCTGTAGCTCCCTTTCGTGAACAGCCGCTCCAGGTACCGCCCGCCCTCCTCGTTCATCCGTCGCTCGCGGATCTCCCTGAACAGCGTCTGCTGCACCTGGTAGAGCGACTTGCCCGGCGGGCGTTCGATCGTTTCCAGGGAGATCCAGGCCTTCCGCTCGCCGAAGGCGATGGGCCCGGCGGTCGACCCGGGCTCGAGCCTCCGTGCGGTCTCGTTGAGCTCCGGGGCGAAGAACTCGCCGGAGGCCATCTCGCCCTTGAACGTGCGCCGGGCTATCCCGCCGTCGGCGCGGTTGAACAGGTTCCCCTCCACCGCCGCCACCTCGGCGAAGGCCTCGCCCCTGCCGAGGCGGGAGGAGACGTCATCGACAAGGGTCGTGTTGCCCGCCGGCACCATGATCAGGCGGAAGACCGCGGTCGGCGCCGGGTTGAACTCGTCGTAGCGGCGCTGGTACTCCAGCCGCACGTCCCGCCACGACACGTTGATCTTCGAGGCCACCCGCACGCGGATCTCGTTCTGCACCAGCTGCGTCTGCACGGCGTCCTTGACCTTGTCGTCGAGCCCCTTCCCCCCGCTGTCGCGGAGGTTGGCGTCCACGGCAGCTTCCCCGCCCCCCTGCTGGCTCACGACCTCGCCGCGGAGATGATTGATGAACGCCAGCAGCCCGTGGCGCTGCTCGGGCGAGAGAGACGACTGCGCCTCGGCCAGCACCAGCTCGTCGCGCACGCGGTCGCGGAGCTGCCTCATGATGATCCCCCGCGCCTCCTTCACCCAGGCCGAGTCGTTGTTGAGCTCGGCGACCATGTTGCCCAGCCGCTTGTCCAGCGGCTCCAGGAACTCCGACGCGTACACCGGGCGCCCGTTGATCTGTCCCACCAGCGAGTCGATCATCTGGCCCGGGCCGGCGCCGGGAGTGGGGGGGGGCGCGGGCGCGACGGCGTTCGAACCGTTCGTGGCGACCGGCTGGGCCGTTGCCGACGAGGCGACAGAGGGATCGGACGGACTCACAAGGGCAGTGCTCGCGCCGGGCGGGTTCGTCCGCGGCGGCCCGACCAAGGCCTCAAGCGGCAGCAGGCCCTCGTTGGCCTGGCTGGGGTGGATCGGCACCGCGGCCGGTGCCCGCACGGCCGTCCCGACCGTCTGGGGTGTGGATGCCCCGGGTCCTGGCGCGGCACGGAAGTCCTCGGCCTTGAGTTTCCCGGATGCAACCGGCGTTCCCGGCCGCGCCGCGCACGAGACCTGGGCCAGGATCACCAGGCCGGCGGAGGCCGCGAGAGCCAGGGCTCGTGGGGCGCTGCCTGCGCCATGGCGTTGCTTTTCGTCCGTGCTCATGGGTGCTAACGGTATCGCACTGAGCCCGCGTTCACAACGTCCCGCCTACGATCTCCCGAACATCAACCCCGAGGCGCCATGGCCGAAGAAACACCCAAGATCGTCGTTGACTCTGACTGGAAATCCCAGGCGCGGGCCGAGAAAGAGCGGCTCGCGGCGGCGGAGAAGCAGAAGGCGACGGAGAAGCAGAGGGCCGCGCCGCCCCAGGGCCAGCCCGGACCCGGCGGCGGTCCCGAGGCCGACGATCAGGGCGTGCCACAGTCCGATTTCGCCTCGCTCATCGGCTCACTGGCGACCCAGGCGCTGATGTACATGGGCGCGTTCCCCGATCCGGAAACCGGGCGTGCCATCGTCTCTCTGGATCACGCCCGCTTCCACATCGAGCTCCTGGGCGTGCTGGAAGAGAAGACCAAGGGGAATCTCACCGAGCAGGAGGAGCAGCACCTCAAGCAGGTGCTGTACCAGCTCCGCCTGCAGTACGTCGAGATCTCCAAGGCCGTCGCTCAGGCGGTCAAGAACAAACAAGCCCAGGCCGCCGGGTCCGCGCCGTCAGGTCCGATCGGGCTCGGGCCCGGCTCGCTCCGCGGCTGACGACCGATCAAGCGCGCGTTCGGTCCTTGCCCAGGATGTTCAGCCCGTAGGACCGCCGGCGGGCGCGGCGAAGGTCCGCGCGTCGGTGGCCGCCGCTCCGGCGACAGGGCGGAGAAAGGCTCTCCGATGAGCGAAGCGTTGTCCCCGGAGTCGTTCGACCTCGGCCAGTTCATCCCGCTCCACTATCACCACGTGATGTTGATGGACGGGGCACGCACGGCGGCGTTCCGGGAGGCCATCGAGACGCTCGTGCGGAGCGGCGACAAGGTCGTCGATCTCGGGGGCGGGACCGGCATTCTCTCGTTCCTCGCGGCGCGCCGGGCGAGCAGGGTGTGGTACGTCGAGCGCAACCCGGAGCTCTACCGGTTCGCCGGCCGGGTACTTCCGTTGAACGCTGGCGCCGAGAAGATCGAGCTGGTCGCCGCCGACGCATCGACGTTCCTTCCGCCGGAGCGGGTCGATGTTGTTCTGTGCGAGATGCTCCACGCGGGCATGCTGCGGGAGAAGCAGCTGAACGTCCTCTCGGCGTTCAAGAAGAACTACCTCGCCAGGTTCGGCCCGCCCTTGCCGCGGTTCATCCCCGAGGCGGCCCTCCTGGCGGTGCAGCCGGTCCAGCACCCGTTCGAGTTCTGCGGTTACCACTGCCCGATCCCGGTGTTCCAGGATCCGCTCTCACCTGGGGCCGCGACCGTCGGGCTTGCCGATCCGGTCGCCTACGCCACCATCGACTACGCGAAGGAGTTCCCGCTGGTCCTGCGATGGGAGGGCGTGATCCCGATCTCCGCGGGGGGCACGCTGACGGCTCTCCGCTTCATCACCAAGAACATCATCGGGATCCTGGTCGATGAGCGTCGATCGATCGATTGGCATTCAGCCTACCTGGTCATGCCGGTGCCGACGCCGCACCCGGTGCAGCCGGGCGCCGAGGTGAGGATCTCGTTCTCGTACCCGGCCGGTGCGCCGCTGGATGCGCTCGCCGCGTCGCTCCGGGTCGAGAGTTCCGGGCCGGCCGCACCTGTCCCCGTGATACGCGTCCAGCGTGGCACGAAGGTGCGCCCAGGGTGAGCCACCTCCGCCGCCGGGTGAATCCAACTGGAGGCACGAGGCGGCCCCGATAACCGCCGACGCGTCGCAGTCGCGCTCGCCGCGCTCACGGTGCATCCGCCTCCAACGGGGCGGCTCATTCCGCGGCGACCACCGGCCGATGCATCGACCATGCGCGACGATTTTCCCGCGACGACCCCGACCAGCAACGCCGGCGCTGGTCAACTTCTGGGTTCTCGGACGTCCTACCTGTTGGGCGCCTGCGCACTCGCCGCCACAAGCTATGCGCTCGGCGCGAGCTGGTTGGGCGACACCACGCTGGGGCTTCCCATCGGCGTGTGGATCGTCGTGGGTGGCCTTGGCTGCATGGAGTACGCAAATCGGCAGACCGGCGCTGTCCCGCGCGACGCCAGGCTGCGGCTCCCGGTACTCCCTGCGCTTCTTCGCGGCGAGTTCCGCCGCCTGTCTCTTGCCGGCGCTCCCCCGTGGGCGACCGATGCCGTCGAGCTTGTCCGGCAGGTCCTCACGATCCCCTTCGGGATGTCGCCTCGCTCCCGCGCTTCCGGGCTCGCCGATCGGGCCGCCACGCACCGAACCGGCGCCCGCCTCCGCCTCGGCCTGGAAATGTCCAGACGGCACGCCGACGTGCTCACCGAATCCCTGCTCATGAGACTTGCCCCCGACGTGTCGCTCGAGGTCACTCGAATCCGCGCCGATCGACAGGGCGGCGACCCGGCGAGGCTCGGGCTCGACGCCATCGTCCGCTCCGGGCCGTTCGCATCGGCCCGCCCCGGCCAGTTCTCGATCCTCCTTCCCGAGCACCCCTCGCACCCGGCCGCGTGGACCGACTGGGACTCGCCGCGGCCCCTCAGCTATCCCTCCGTCTTCCCTGCGCGGATCGACCCCGCCCGCGTCTCGTGCGGCGGCCTCGACCTCTCCGACGAGCGACAGGCCCGGTTGCTGGCCCGCCTCGTCGAGGCCGCGGCGCTCCTGGGCCGCTCGGAGGTTCGCCGCAGATCTCCCAGCCGCTTCAGCCCCAGAGCCCGCATGGGCGGGCTCGATGCGCCCGGCGGGCCCCTCGAGCTGGTGATGATGCGCCTTGCCCAGACTCTCCGGATCGACTGGTCCGACGATGCCACCGACGCGCCGGGCGCCTGCTCCGCCGCGGCCCGCGCCGTGGGAGCGTGGCTCACCACCGTCGAGATCGACGCGGCCGACGCCGACGACCGGCAGCGCTGCGTCGAGCTTGCTTCACGGATCCTGGGTGGAGAGACCGAAGCGCTCCTCCAGGTCGGCGCGGCCCGGATCGGCGCGTACGCGGACACGGAGGCGCTCGGCACGCTCACGCAGGCCTTCCGTCAGCTTGTCGGTTCGGACGGCGGCGTGCCCGACCCGCTCCCGTTCATCCTCTCCGAGCTGGAGCTGGGCCCGCCCGGTCCGCTCACGCTCGGACGCATCGCCGCGGGGCTTGCCCTGCTCTGGGCCGCGTCGTCGCACGAGCATCTGGCCTATCTGCGAGACGATCTGACCGAGGAGATGCGCTACGCCGCGCGGTTTGTCGGCAACGACCCCGACCATCGGCTGTTGCTGGAGGTCATCGCGACGCTCGACCGTCTGCGCACGGGCGCCCGCCACGTCCGGCTCGGCCGGGCCGCGTAGCTCTACCCCTTCAGGTCGATGTGGGGCCGCTGCTCTCCGCCCTTCTTCTTCGCGGGCGTTTCGGCGTCGGTCGGCCCGGTCGCCCCGTCGGTCGCGCCGGTGTCGTGCAACTCGACGGAGTCCGCCTCCGCGGGTTTCTTCTCGGCCTTGTCGTCCTTCGGCTGCTTCTGCCGGCGTTTCTTCTCGGGGTCGCTCTTGCCCACTTTCTGGGCCTGACCGAGACCGGGGATCCCCGCGGCCGGCGATGGACCGTACGCGCTCATTTCTGCGCTATCGGCATGCCGCGCGACCCCCCTCCAACTTCAGGCCTGCCTGAACGGCAGAACTGCACCGATCGCGCCCCCCCGCCCCCCCCCCGTTCCGTCGTGCCGCATCAAACCCCCATGACGTTCACGCCGCAGTCGACGTAGATCGTCTCGCCGGTCACCCCGGCCGACATGTCGCTCGCCAGATACGCGCCCGTCTGGCCCACGTCCGAGCCCTCGACGTTCCGTCGCAGCGGCGAGCGTTTGGCCGCGTGCGCGCTCATCTCGTCGGTGCCGCCGACGGCCGACGACGCCAGCGTCCGCAGGTACCCGCCGGAGATGATGTTCACGCGGATCTTCTGCTCGCCCAGCTCCCACGCCAGGTAGCGCGCCGTGCACTCCAGCGCGGCCTTCGCCACGCCCATGACGTTGTACCCCGGCACAACCTTCTCGCCCCCGTAGTAGGACATTGCCATGATCGACCCGCCGCCGGCGGCCGCCATCAGCGGGCGCGCACGCTGCGCCATCGCCAGGAGCGTGTACGCCGAGATGTCGATCGCGCTCAGGTAGGCCTGGCGCGGCGTGGCGGCGAACTTCCCTGGAGCCAGCCACTCACGGTCGGCGAAGGCGATCGAGTGCACCAGGAAGTGCATGCGGTCGAACGACTCGCCGTACTTCGAGAAGGCCGCGTCCAGCTCGTCGTCCTTCGACGCGTCCAGCGGCACGAGCCACGGGTCGGTCACGCCCAGCGCCTCCACCGCGCGGCGCGTCCGCCGCTCGTTCTTCTCGCCCGGGAGGTGCGTGAACGCGCACCTGGCCCCGTGCCCGATCAGCGCCTGGGCGATGTGCCATGCGTAGGAGCGCTCGTTGGCGATCCCGACCACCAGGCCGATTTTCCCGTCAAGCAGCGCCATCCGTGGATCTCCTGAATCGCCGCCGTCGCGGCGTGCAACAATAGCGCAGCCCTGACGCCGGCGAACCCGTTCGTCCGTGCGCTCGCGAGTGGAGCCGCCGATGACCGACCTCAACCAGCTCTCTCTCGAAGCCCTCTACGCCGAACTGACGCGCACTGGCCTGGTGCGCCGCCTCCTTCAGCTGGCGTTCGAGGAGGACCTGGGCCCGGACCGCGGACCCGGCGACATCACCAGCCGCGTGTGCGTGCCGGAGGACGCGACCTGCGAGGGCCGGCTGGTCGCGCGGCGGGCCGGCACGGTCGCCGGCATCCGCGCGGTCCCGATGGTGCTGCAGGTCTTCGCCCCCGACGTCGCGTTCGAGGGGCGCGCCGCCGATGGGCACGCCGTCGAGGCCGAAACGACGCTCGGTCATCTCCGTGGCACGACGCGCCAGGTCCTCGCCGCCGAGCGGACCCTGCTCAATATCGTCGGGCGTCTCTCCGGCATCGCCACGCTTACTGCGAGCTTTGTCGACAAGGTCAAGGGCAGCCGCGCCGCGGTTTACGACACGCGGAAAACGACGCCGGGCCTGCGCATGCTGGAGAAGTACGCGGTGCGCTGCGGCGGCGGGCGCTGCCACCGCCTGGGCCTGAGCGACGCCGTGCTCATCAAGGACAACCACCTCGCCGGTATCCCGCTCGCCGATCTGGCCCGCTTCGTCTCCGGCGCCGCGGCCCGCGCCCGCACGCTGGGGAGCGACCGTGCGCCGCACTCGCCCCTGCGATTCGTCGAGGTCGAGGTCACCTCGCTCGAGCAGCTCCAGGCCATCTTGGGCGCCGACGGCTGCAACGTGGACATCGTCCTGCTGGACAACATGGACACCGGCACGCTCGCCCGCGCCGTGGAGATGCGCGACCGATCGCGGATGAAGATCGAGCTCGAGGCGTCCGGCGGCGTGAGCCTCAAGACGATCGGCGCGATCGCCGCGACAGGTGTTGAGCGCATCAGTGTGGGCGCTCTCACCCACAGCGCCGTCGCTCTCGATGTCGCGCTCGACCTGACCACGGCCTGATCCGCGCGATCCGCGTTTATCCGCGCCTCAATGGATCTCGGCCGCGAGTTTCTTCGCCAGCTCCGCTCCCGCCGCCCCATCCAGCTTCCCGGCGCCCCACTTGATCGTCAACCCGGTGCCGTCCTCGTACCTGGGGATGATGTGGAAGTGCACGTGCTGCACCAGCTGGTGCGCGGTCTTCCCGTTGTTCTGCAGCACGTTGAAGGCGGTCGCGCCCGTGGCGTTCAGCAGTGCCCGGCAGATCCGCGGCAGCACGCGCCCGATCGCCGCCGCCGCCTCGTCGGAGAGCTTGTCCAGCGTCTCGGCCGGCTCCTTAGGGATCACCAGCGTGTGACCCCTGGAGAGCGGCCCGATGTCCAGGAACGCCAGCACGTGCTGGTCCTCGTACACCTTGTGGCAGGGGATCTCGCCCCGGATGATCCGCGAGAAGATGGTTTCGGCCATGCGGGCATTCTACCCGAATCTGCCTTGATGCCTCGCGCCTTGATGCCTTCCTGGACTTCGACCTGTCGGTTGGCGGCACCGGACACGCCGCTACGTACAATCGCCCGATGTTCCCAGGGGCCGAGAGAGCGGACCAATCGACCACTCGCCGGATCCGGAGGCTCCCCGAGCTCCTGGTGAACCAGATCGCCGCCGGCGAGGTCGTGGAGCGCCCCGCCTCGGTCGTCAAGGAGCTCATCGACAACGCGATCGACGCCGGGGCCACGCGCATCTCCGTCGACCTGGAGCGCGGCGGGATCGAACTTGTCCGGGTCACCGACGACGGGAGCGGCATCCCGCCCGACGATGTGCCCCTGGCCCTGGCGCCCCACGCCACGAGCAAGATCGCCGTCGCCGAGGACCTGGACCGCATCGCCACCATGGGTTTCCGCGGCGAGGCCCTGGCCTCGATCGCCTCCGTCTCGCGGCTCTCCCTGCGGACGCGCTCACGCGAGCAGCCGGGCGCCTCGCTCCTCGAAGCCGAGGGCGAAATCGTCGGCGCGGTGCAGCCGGCCCCTGGGGCGGTGGGCACGAGCGTGATTGTGCGAAATCTATTTTTTAACACTCCGGCTCGGCGCAAGTTTCTGCGAACCCAAGGGACCGAGCAGGGGCACTGCCTCGATGTGATCCGGGAGTTGGCCCTCTCGCACCCGGCGATCGGCTTTTGCGCGACGACCGATGGGCGGGCCGTGCTGGATTTACCGCCGAATCAGTCGCCGCGGGAGCGGGTGCTGGCCGTGATGGGCAAGGAGCTCGCCGAGCAGTTCGTCGAATCCAGCGCCGACGAGATGTCCGATGCCCGGGGGCTGGCGCTGTGGGGCATGGTCGGATTGCCGGTGCTTGCCCGGGCGACAGCCAAATGCCAGCATGTTTTTCTGAACGGGCGGCCGATCCGCGACAAGACGATTCAGCACGCGCTCCGCGAGGCGTACCGCGGGCTGATCGAGCCGGGGCGGTATCCGACCGCGGTGATTATGCTCGAAATGGACCCCGGCGCGGTGGATGTGAACGTGCACCCGGCCAAGGCCGAGGTCCGCTTCCGTGATGGGTCGATGGTGCACGGCACGGTGCTGCGCTCGGTGCGCGAGGCGCTGAGCGCCGCGGACCTCACTCCGAGCGTGAATTCCGCTGGTTTTGGTGCGGCGAGGGGGTATCGGCCTGGGGAGGAGACGGCGATTCTGCCGCGGGAGGGTGCGCCGACGGGGGAGGCGCGGGCGAACGCGTTTGTGGAGTTTTTCGCGAGAACGGTGCCGGAAACAGCGGGGCGTTTGTCGTACGACGCGATCCGGGACGCGATGAACAAGGACGTCGCGGCGGCGGCGCCGGCGGAGCAGCCGGCGCCGGTTTCTCAGGCGATGGAGGTGCCGCGGCCTGCGGACAGATTGCTGCAAGTCCATAACAGCTATGTAGTTACGCAGGATGAGCAGGGGCTGGTGATCGTGGATCAGCACGCGCTGCACGAGCGGGTGATGTTCGAGCATCTTTTGGCGCGGGTGGGGGCTGGGGACCTGGAGAGCCAGCGGATGCTGATGCCGGCGGTGGTGCCGGCGACAACGCGGCAAGTCGAGCGTTTACAAGAACTTGCGCCGCTCCTGAAGCGCATCGGCGTGGTGCTGGAGCCCTTGGGGCCGGCGGTGATCGGGGTGCAGGCGTTCCCGACTTTTCTGTTTGACAGGGGGGTGGACGAGGCGGAGTTTGTGCAGGGAATCCTGGAGAAAACCGACGACGAGGGGTTCGTGCCCGGGGGGGAGGAGGCGCTGGCCGAGGTGCTGGACATGATGGCGTGCAAGGCCGCGGTGAAGGCGGGTAACCACTTGAGTGATCAGGAGTTGCGCGATCTGCTGAAGATGCGGGACCTGGTGGAGCGGGGGAGCAACTGTCCGCATGGGAGGCCCACATCGATCCGGCTGACGATCAGGGAGCTGGAGCGGCGGTTCGGGCGGAGCTGAAAACGGCGGATGCCCGAAACAGGGGGAGTGTCCAATCTGCGCGCCCAGATGGGGAAATACCCATCGAAAATCATGCAAAAAGCGCGACGTTCGGTGGACTCACCTGCATGTTCCGCGGGGTCACGGCGCGAGGGTGGTGACGCGGACGGCTTTGATTTCTGACTTGCGGTTGTCGATGGTGAAGCGTGCCTCGAGGCGGATGGTCTCGACGACGAACCCCGCCTGAATGAGGGACTCAACGGCCGCGTTTCGCGCGAGGATGGTCATGGGTTGGCCGCCGGCCTTGAGGTCGGCGCGGAGGTCGGCGAGGGACCAGGTATCGATTCCGGCCATGGAGGCGCGCATGCCGATGTCGCCGATGGGGCGGACGGGGTGTTCGGCGTAGAAGTCGACGGCGGGGTTGCGGAAGCCGAGGGTGGCGAGACGCGCGGGATCGACGGCGCGCTCGGGGCGGAGGAGGTCGCGCATGAAGGCGCGCGGGGAGAGGTCGGGGAAGAAGCGGTCGCGGCCGCAGGCGTACCAGGCGGCCTGGGAGATGGCGAGGGCGGCGATGAGCGCACCGAAGACGGCGCGGTCGCGACGGGGGGTGCGCGAGTCGGCGGCGCGCTGGGCGAGGAAGAGCGCGCCAAGAAGGCAGAGGCCCGGCCAGAGAGGGGTGAGGTAGCGGGGGACGCCCTTGGAGGCGAGGGAGAAGAGCGCAAAGCCCAGGCCGGTCCAGGCGAAGAGGATGAACCACTCGGGGCGCGGGCGCGGGCGGTCCTTGATGAGCCAGATGATCGCCAGGAGCGCGGCGATGGAGCCGAGGCCGGCGCCGTAGGCCATGGCCTCGAGGTTGTTGATGGGGGAGATGGGGACGAAGAGGCGGAGGTTGTCCTCGGCTTCCTCCGCGGCGACGGCGAGGGCGGCATCGGGACCGATGCGCGCGGCGACGGCGCGGGTCCAGAGCCAGAAGACCAGGAGGGGGACGCCCAGGATGATGAGGGGGTGGGTGCGCGAGTACGCGGCGAGGCAGGCCAGGGCGCGCTGAGGTTGGGCAATAGACGCGAGGATGGCGCCGAGGGCGGCACAGATGAGGGCGAGGAGCGCGGAGCCGACGTACTCGCCCGGCGCGTGGGACTGCCGCAGAGAAGCGACAAGGCCGGCGGCGCCGGCGAGCGCGGCGACGGAGATCACCGCAACGCGTGGCGATCGCGCGGCAGATACGGCGGGCGGCGCGTTGCGATTGAAGAGGGTGGTGTCGAGGGGGTCGGGGGTGAAGGCGGAGTAGAGTGCGATGCCGCCGTAGGCGGCGAGGGCGATGACGGCGAGGGCGGGGGGGCCCTTGGTCATGGTGGCGCTGGTGGCGGCGATGGTGGCGAGGATGAGCGCGGGCCAGTGGGCGCGTCGGCGGCTGCGATGAGAGCGCCAGGAGACGGCGATGCCGAAGATGGCCGCGACGACGAAGGGGACGAGGAGGATGTCGAGCTCGCCGAGGCGGCTGGAGCGGGTGTAGAGGAGGCCGGTGGCGAGGGTGAG
>JBGPJM010000029.1:0-33467 GCA_041485385.1 Phycisphaerae bacterium
CGATCCCCTGACGCTCCGGCCCCGTCAGCGTCTCCGCTCCGCCTTCCCGGTAGACGCCCATTTGGGCAACGGATCCGCGCGCAGAATGGGCCCTCCCCTCTTCCGGTGTCAGCAGGGTTGACCATCGCATCCGAGGAGTGGGGGGTACGCTTTTCGCATGTCCACGCCCCCTCCCAGCGCCTCTTCACCCCCCTCCGAGTACGTCCTGGGCACCGGGCGCGATGAGCTGGAGCGGCTGGGCTTGCAGCACCGGCTGTGGTCCGACGCCGCGCACTCGCTGTGGAAACAGGCGGGGATCCGGATCGGCTACCACGTGCTCGACGTCGGCTGCGGCCCGGGGTACGCATCGTTCGATTTGGCCCAAATCGTGGGGCATTCGGGCCGAGTTCTGGGCGTGGATGAGTCGGCGACGTTCGTGGCCCATCTGAATCAGCAGGCGCAGGTTCGGGGTTTAACGCACTGCTCAGCGATCCCCGGCGACGTCCAGGCGCTCGACGACGTGCTCGCGCGCGCGTACGGCGGCGCGGCGAGCGCATCGTTCGACCTCGCGTATGCGCGGTGGGTCCTGTGCTTCGTGCCGGATCCGGAGGCGGTGGTCGAGGGCGTGGCGGCGGCCCTCAAGCCCGGCGCGCGTCTTTGCGTAAACGATTATTTCAACTACGCATCAATGTCGATGGCCCCGCGCCGCGCGTCGCACGATCGGGCCGTCGCGGCGACGGTGAAATCGTGGACTGCGCGCGGCGGAGATCCGGACGTGTTCGGGGGGCTGCCGCGGCTCTTAGTGAAGAACGGGTTCCGCGTTGACCATCTCGGGGTTCACCAGCGCCTGGCGCGCGGGAAGGACTCGATGTTCCACTGGGTGGATGTCTGGTGGCGCATCTACACGCCGAAGCTGGTGCAGATGGGGTACCTGACGCAGGCCGATCAGGAAGAGCTGTTCCGGGATCTGCAAGACGTGGCGACGTCGGAAACGGACTTCATCATGGTGCCACCGGTGTTTGAGCTGGTGGCTACGCGGCTGTAAGCAGCCAGTCGGCCTGTCGTGCGCTCCGAGAAACCGGTCAAAACATGAACATTTGTGGCGGGATAGGTGCTGTGCACGGTTTGTCGAGCGTGCCGGAACGCTACGATTGGTGCATTCGCCGCCCGGCTCGGTTCGGGCTCCTCCATCCCTGCTCAGCCCATGCTCATGGACGACGACGAGGCCGCCAACTCGACTCTTGCTCATCGCGCCGGTGTCGGCGCTTTGGTTGAGCTTGTCGACGCGGGGCGCTCCCTTGCCGCGGGCTCGCGGGAGCGGCTGGCGGCGGACCTTGGGGCGGCCTTGGTCTGGCTGGGGACGACGGGGGAGGTGAGGATCCGGCTGGTGGGGGATCTTGAGATGGCGGCAGCGCATAAGAAGCACCTGGGGGACGCGACCACGACGGACGTGCTGACGTTCGACCTCGCGGAGGCGGGGCGGGCGGACGTGCGGGCGCTGGATGTCGACCTCTTGCTCTGCGTGGACGAGGCGCGCCGGCAGGGGGCCCAGCGGGGGCACACGGTCGAGCGGGAGTTGCTGCTGTACTCGCTGCACGGCGTGCTGCATTGCCTGGGGTACGACGACCACGACGAGGAGGGGTACAGGAGGATGCACGAGAGGGAGGATGAGGTCCTCGCGGCGATCGGGGTGGGGGCAACGTTTGATGTTTCGCCATCGTCGGGCCCGCGCGGGTCCTCTCCCGGAGACCTGCCATGAGCGGCGCCGGGGCGTTGTGGATCGCGATCGCCGCGACGGTGCTGGGCGGGCTGTTCTCGGCGATCTCGATGTCGCTGGGCGCGGCGACGCGCGCTGCGATCGAGGGAGCGCTTGCGGAGCGGGGGACGGCGACGACACCCAAGCGGCTGCGCCGGATCCTGGATGACCTGCCGGGGCACGCGCGGGCGATGGCGCTGCCGCGGATGGTGTGCAACCTGCTGGTGGCGGCGAGCGTGATCTGGTGGCTGCAGGCGCTGCGTGGGCCGGAGGGGTTCGGGTTCGGGCACTTCCTGCTGGGGGCGCTGGTGACGGCGCTGGTGCTGTGGGTGTTCTCGGTGCTGATCCCGTCGAGCGTGGCGTCGCACGCGGCGGCGCGGATGGTGGTGGGGTGGGCGTGGCTGATCCGGACGGTGCAGGTGGCGGAGAAACCGCTGGCGCCGCTGGCGGGCGGTCTGGACGAGCTGGTGCGGAAGATGGCGGGGGCGAAAACGGCGACGCAGGGGGAGCAGATCCACGCGGAGCTGAGGTCGGTGATCACGGAGGGGCAGCGGGAGGGGCAGTTCGACGTGGTGGAGCGGGAGATGATCGAGTCGGTGGTGGAGTTCCGGTCGACGACGGTGGTGCAGATCATGACGCCGCGGACGGAGGTGGAGGCGCTGGAGTACACCAACGACCTGGGGGTGGTGACGGCGATGATCCGGCAGGTGGGGCACAGCCGGATCCCGGTGTACAAGGAGAGCTTGGACAAGGTGGTGGGGATCTTCTACGTGAAGGACCTGATGAAGTGGCTGGCCGGGGAGGGAGGCGGGACGCGGGGCGGGGGCGGGCGGGTGTTCGAGCTGAGCGCGATCATGCGTCCGGCGATCTACGTGCCGGAGACAAAGACGGTGCGGGAGCTGCTCCGCGAGCTCCTGCAGAAGAAGGTGCACATCGCGATGGTGGCCGACGAGTTCGGGGGCACGGCGGGGCTGGTGACGATGGAGGACATCGTCGAGGAGGTCTTCGGGGACATCCAGGACGAGTACGAGCCGTCGGCGGACCAGGTGGCGAAGGCGAGGATCAATATCGCGGACCGGGCGGCGGATCTGGACGCGCGGGCGTACATCGACGACGTGAACGCGGCGCTGCGCCCCTTGGGGGTGACGCTGCCGAAGGCCGACGATTACGACACGCTGGGCGGGTTCGTGATCACGGCGATGGGGCGGATCCCCGAGCAGGGGGAGGCCTTCCGGCACGAGCGGGTGGTGATGAAGGTGCTGGAGGCCACGCCGACGCGGGTGATGAAGGTGCGGCTGGTGGTGGACCCGGCGGAGGGGGAGGAACCGCCGGAGGCGCGGGCGAAGCAGACGGCGGGGAAGCACCCGTATGCGCCGAGCGCGCCACCGGCCGCGGCGCTGCCGGGGGCCAAGGTCGCTGGCCCGGCGCAGCCTGGTGAAGCCGCAGCCGGCGAGGACGTTGCCGTAGCGAAGAAGTCCTGGCGGTAGCGCGGGCTCAGGCGGGCGACCCGGCCCTCGCAGCGGCCGTTGAACCTGCGAGACGGAGGCGGGTGGCCCGGACCTGTCCGCTTCGGGTCGATGTCTTGGGAACCGGTGGAGGGACGGGCGATCCCGGTGGAACGCACTGACCTCGGCGGGGTTGTATGGACCGGGTGCGTCCTGAAAACGAGCCGAGGTCAGTGCCACGGAGTGCCACGGGTGCTACGAAGTGGTACGGGTGTAGTCCCCGGTACTATTGGCCCATGCCCCTGCGACTGTACAACACGTTGACGCGCCAGCTTGAGCCGCTGGTCCCGATCGACCCGGAACGGGTGACGTTCTATACGTGCGGCCCGACGGTGTACGACGATGCGCACATCGGCAACTTCCGGTCGTTCCTGGCGGCGGATGTGCTGCGGCGGTGGATCGAATCGCCGCTGTGCGAGCTGACGGGGGCGGACGGCTCGGTGCACAGGGCCCCGGGCGGACGGGCGGTGGTGCACGTGATGAACATCACCGACGTGGGGCACATGACCGACGACGCCGCGGGGGGCGAGGCCGGGGAGGACCGGATGGCGGTGGCGGGCCGGCGGCTGCTGGAGGCCAAGAAGGCGGGGCAGCTGCCTGCGGGGGTGGAGATCGACCCGGGGAACCCGCACCAGATCGCGGAGTTCTACGCGGGGAGGTTCATCGAGGATGCGCTGAAGCTGGGGCTGAAGGTGGCGGCGGATGCGCAGAAGGACCCGTCGCGGATGCCGCGGGCGACAGGGAACATCGAGGGGATGCAGCGGGTGATCGGGGCGCTGATCGAGCGTGGGCACGCGTACGTGACGGGGACGCAGGGGGGCCGGGTGGTGTACTTCGCGGTGGAGTCGTTCGGGCGGTACGGGACGCTGAGCGGGAACACGCTGGAGCGGCTGCGCTCGGGGGCCGGGGGGCGGATCAGCGAGGCGAACCAGCAGGTGAAGCGGCACCCGGCGGACTTCCTCTTGTGGAAGGAGGACGCCTCGCACATCATGAAGTGGGACTCGCCGTGGGGGACGGGGTACCCGGGGTGGCACATCGAGTGCACGGTGATGAGCGCCCGCGGCCTGCTGGGGGACGCGGAGTTCGGGCGGCTGCTGGAGCGCCGGACGGACGAGCCGGCGATCATCGACCTGCACTCGGGGGGCGAGGACAACATCTTCCCGCACCACGAGTGCGAGATCGCGCAGTCGAGCGGGGCGTTCTGCGCGCACGCGGAGCAGGGGACGTTCGCGCGGATGTGGTTCCACCCGCGGTTCCTCTTCGTCGAGGGGGCGAAGATGTCCAAGAGCAAGGGGAACTTCTTCACCGCGCGCGACCTGTTCGCCAAGGGGTACGAGCCCGCGGCCGTGCGCCTGGAGCTGATCAAGACGCACTACCGATCGAACTCGAACTTCACCGAGCAGGGGCTGAAGGATTCGCAGCGGACGATCGAGCGGTGGCGGCGGTTCGCCGACCTGGCGCGGGCGGGCCCGGCGGGCGCGGCCGACGCGGACGTCAAGGCGCGCTTCGCCGCGGCGATGGCGGATGATCTCAACGTGGCCGAGGCGATCGGCGTGGTGAACAAGTGGATCGGCGAGGTTCCGCGGCCGACGAAGGCCGACGGGGAGCTGCTGGCGTCGTTCGACGCGGTGCTGGGGCTGCTGCGGCTGGAGAAGGCCGCGGGCGCACAGACGTCGATCGGCGTGTTCATGGACGGCCTCACGCCCGACGCGGCGGTGGTGGCGAAGCTGGAGCAGCGTGCGGGGGCGCGGAGGGCGAAGGACTTCGCGCGCTCGGACGCGATCCGCGACGAGCTTGTGGCGATGGGGTATCAGATCAAGGACGTCGCGGGGGGGAAGGTGGAGGTCCGGCGCGCCTGAGCGCGGGGGGGGGCAGGGGGCCAAAAACAAGTCTCGCCGGGGGGCTTTCGCCACCCCGGCGAGAGAGAGTGCAGAATCGTCAAGCCCGCGCGGCCACGGGGCGCGGGCCGGCACCGCCCACCTGTGTACGGACTCGCTCCCTACGAGAAGAGAAGCCCGAAGCACGACCATCGGCCGCCGCCGATCGCCGTTGGATGCCCATAGTGCCAAGGCTGGATAAGCCGCACGAGGGGCCAAGCGCAGGTTGTTCCGGGTGGTTCTCTCTCCTCCCGGAACGGCAAAAAGAGCTTCCGAAGATTAATATGTATCCGTTTCTTTGGCAACAGTTTTTGACAACTCTGTTGTTTATTCCCGTCAGGAGTTGCCCATATTCCCGGCCGAAGAGGCGTCGGTGAGCGATTCCTCACCGGCGGCGCCGGTCGGAGCCCGTTCTTGCTCCGATGAACCCCGGCGGATCGACGGGCGATAGAGTTCTGTGGGGCTTGCCGATGGGAATCTCGATATGACGCTCCATTGCACACCGCGTGTGTTCCGGCTCGTCGCGGCCTGGGTTTTCTTTCTGGCCGGGGGTGGGGCCGCGCTGGCGCAGAACGCGCTTGGTGACGGTCACGCCCTGGACCGGAACCTGCAGAAGGGCTCCGGCGGGCGGAACACAGTGACCCGCGACATCCAGGAACAGATCCGCTTCAACAACGCCGTCATCACGGGGAACGCGCCGGGCGGGCGGTCGTTCCGGGGCTATGTCGGGTACCTGGCTCCCGACGACTTCCGGGCCGCGCTGGGCTCGAACGAACTGTTCAGTTTCAGACGCGACTCGACTGGCGCGGACCTGGTGGGGCAGGGGATCCGGGGGACCGATGCGCTGCGCTACCAGTTCGAGCTTTCCACCGGCCAGGCGCCACCATCGATGATGGGTACGTCGTTCGGGTATGCCTCGCGGAGCGGCGCCGCCGGGGGGACGCTCGCCAGCGCTCTGCGATCGACGTCGGATTTCCTCACACAGCAGGCGACGCGTCCGTCGATCGTGGGATACCGTGCCACGAGCGACGGCACGCAGTTCGCCATGACCGCCTCGCCGCTCCTGGGAGTGAGCGCGGTGCAGGTCACGGGTCAGACCAGCGCGGTGCCTGGTACGACGACCACGCTGCCGGCCGGGGGCACGCCGGGCGCGACAGGAATACCGGGGGCGACGATACCCGGCGCGCCGGCCTCGGGGAAGCTGGGCGGCGAGCTCTCGGGCCTGGAGGCCGGAGGGCGCGGCGTCGTAAACCCGCTCACGCTCTCGCGCGTCATCGACCGTTCGGCCGCGAGCAGTCAGGTCGACACGCGAGTGGATGTCCCGTCGGTGGTCGCCGAGTCGCTGCGCGCGCAGTACGGGCCCGGCGAGAAGGCGCCGAGCGCCGCCAAGCCCGAGAAGCCCGGCCAGCCGGGCCAGGCCCCCCCTCCCCCCCTCCCCGGCGAGTCGACCGAGGGCACGCTCAGGGTGGGGTGGGAGGCCCAGCTGGATCGGTTACGCCAGCAACTCTCCGGCCAGCCCGGCACGCTTCCGTCGAAGGATTCGGCGAAAGACCAGGCGCCTTCCTCGCCAGCGCCGGGGACGCCACCTGTTCCGGGCCTGCCCCCGTCATCCAGGACGCCCGCGCCCGGCGACGAGCGCGGCGGAGCTTCGGGGCAGTCGCGGTCGATCATCGACTCGGAGCTGGCGAAGGTGGACCCACGCCTGCTCCGGGCGCTGCAGCGAGCCCGTCCGACGATGACGCGTCTGGGGACGGGCGACCTGGACAAGCCGCTCGTGACGGTGACGTACAAGTCGCACATGGACGCGGCGCAGACGCTGCTGGCCCAGGGCCGGTACTTCGATGCGGAGGACCGGTTTCTGCGGGCGCTGGCGGTGGTGCCGCGAGACCCGATGGCGGGGATCGGGCGCGTGCACGCGCAGCTTGGGGCGGGGCTGTACCTGTCGGCGGCGAGCAACCTCCGCGCGGTCTTCATCGACCACCCCGAGATGGTGGGCGTGCGGTACGACGCGTCGCTGCTCCCGTCGGCGGACCGGATCGACGCGATCGCGGGGCAGCTCCGGGAGAGCATCAAGGTCAAGGGATCGGCGCTCGGGCGCGACGCGGCGCTCCTTCTGGCGTACCTTGGATATCAGCGGCACGACGCGGCGATGACGAGCGAGGGTCTCGACGCGCTGGCGGAGTGGATCCAGGTCGGAGACACCGGCGCGGCGACGCTGACAGGGCTGCTGCAGAAAGTGTGGATCGAAGGTGAGAAGGCGCCGGAGGCCCCACCCGCGATTCCACCCCCTGCACCCGCGCCGGGGGCTAAGCCCGCGGACAAGAAGGACGGCGACACGAACAAGTGATCGCGGCATCGCGGCGCCGATCGGGGTGTGTTGCACGCCCGCGGTCGGTTCCGCAGCGGTTCCGCTCTTCGCGTTGCCCGCACCCGGCGGGGCGTCGGTCCGCCGCGGTTTCGGACGGCCTACAACCCTTCATCGGCAGGCGGCGTACAGCACAGGCACGGCGTGGCGGCGACAGGAATGAACGGGGGACGGGTGCAGTGAGGCAGGCGGCCGAGGTGAAGGAGCGCCAGATTGCCGACGTCTCGGGGAGAGCCTGAACCCACGCACACCACCGAGCCGCACGCGCCCACCGGAGGCGGGCGCGCGGCGGCGGCCGACGGCGCAGCGCCGCAGGCGCCCGCGGCGCCCACGGCATTGCTCGACGCGAAGCTCGGCGAGGCAATCGGAGCCGGGCTTGCCGGCGGCGCGGGGCCCCGGCTGCCGCCGCCCCCTCCCGCGCCGGCCGGGCCGGCGCCGCCGGAGCTTGTCGAGTCCCCGGAGGAGCACGCGCCGAGCATACGAGACTTCCTGACCGACGGCTCGGTGCCGGCGTTGTGTGACGAGCTGGCGCGACTGACGGGGGTGCCGATCTGGGTGCGTGACCGCTCGGGGGACGTGATCATCGCGGAGCGGAGCGCGGCGACGGGAAGGCCGTGGTCGATCGTGGACGAGCCTGCGGGGGCCCGCCGGGCGGTGGAGCGGGCCGGGCGGCGGTACGACCCGCGCGCCGGGGTGTTCGCGGTGCCGATCCGGATTTCCACGGGTCCCCTGGGATCGCTGGTGATGCCGCTGGACGGGGCAGGGCCGACGGCGGGGGAGGGCGGCCCGGGCGGGATGCCGGCGGGGGCGACTGGGGGGTCGTCGCTGGAGCGGGCGCTGATGCTGCTGGCGTCGTCGGTCTCGGAGGTGTGCGAGGCGCAGGTGGCGGTGAGGCAGCGGCTGCACGAGCTGGGCTCGCTGTACCGGCTCTCCTCAATGCTGGCGCAGGCGGGGGACGTGGACCGGCTGCTGTCGGTGGCGCTGGAGTTGGCGATCGACGTGCTCCGGGTGGACGGCGGCTCGGTGGCGGTGATCGAGCCCGAGAAGGAAGAGTTGACGATCAAGGCCTACCAGGGGGTGAGCCCGACGTGGGTGACCTCGACGCAAACGCTGACGTCGGGCGGCGTGCTGCGCAAGGGGGCGCTGGCCGGGGAGGTGGTCACCGTCGAGGACATGCGGACCGACGAGCGGATCGTGGTGCCGGAGGTCGTGCGGGAGGAGGGGCTGGTGTCGCTGATCTCGACCGGGCTGCTGTACAACAACCGGCCGATCGGCCTGATCCGGCTGTACACAAGGACGGCCCGCCGGTTCTCCGCAGCGCAGCGGGTGCTGCTCAAATCGATCGCGGACCAGTCGGCCGCGGCGGTGATGAACGCCCGGCTGCGCACGCTGCGCGAGGAGGACGAGCGGATCCAGCGGCAGGTGCGCCTGGCGGCGGACGTGCAGAGGCGGATGCTGCCGCGGGCGATCCCGAACGTGCCGCCGCTGGACCTTGCGGCGCGGTACTCGCCGAGCTTCGAGCTGGGGGGTGATTTCTACGACTTCATCGAGCTGGGGGGGCACCTGGGGATCGTGGTGGGGGACGTGGTGGGGAAGGGGGTGGCGGCGGCGCTGCTCATGTCGGCGGTGCGGGCGTCGCTACGGGCGCACGCGCAGGACGTGTACGACATCTCGCAGGTGCTGTCGCGCGTGAACGCGGCGCTGGTGCGGGACACGCGGGACAACGAGTTCGCCACGCTGTGGTACGGCGTCATCGACCCGCAGACGCTGAAGCTGACCTACTGCGGCGCCGGGCACGAGTGGCCGCTGGTGGTTCGCCCGCCGTCCCGGGGCGCGGGCCGGGCGCCCGGGGACGACGACATCATCCGTCTTACGGCGGACGGGATGGCGCTGGGGATCGACGCGACCCAGCAATACCCGCACGGCCTGTTCCAGCTGCGGGCGGGGGACGTGCTGGTGGCGTACACCGACGGCCTGACGGACTCCACGAACTTCGAGGGGCGGCACTTCGGGGGGACACGGGTCCGGCGCGCTCTGCTGGAGATCCTGGGGCGCGAGCCGGAGGCCACGGCGGCGAGGATCGTCGAGCACGTCTTCTGGCAGCTCCGGCAGTTCAGCGGGCTGTCGCGCCGGATCGACGATGTGACGCTGGTGGTGATGCGGGTGAAGGACGCGAAGTGAGCCTTCCGCGCGCGCACAAAGCAGGGCGACCGGATCGGTCGCCCTTCGCCGCATCATCCGGCACGGTTATCGCACCGACCCCCCCCGACCCCGTCGCATCGCATGGGCGAGGCTCAGGCCGCGCGCGGGCGGTCGTTGTCCAGGACGCCGGGGAACTTGAAGTTATCGACCTGGTCCCGGAGGTCGGAGAGCTGGCCTTGCATGCGGTCCAGGGTGGCCTCGATGTGGCTGACGAGCTGCTCGTGGCTGAAGGCGGCGGGGCGCTGCTTCGCCTTGGCCTGGCTGGCCGCGAGCTTGTGCCTGGCCAGCGAGGCCACCGCCTGGGAGGGGAACCTGAGTGTCCCGTCCGGCGTAGTGTGGGGATGCCCGGCGGGGTTGGGCGAGCCGGAAGCCTGATAATCCCGTTGCAGCCGCAGTTTGGTCGCCACGTTCGCTTCCTCCAGAGGCCTTCGGTGCGCCGCGTCGGCGCACGCGACTACATCGGCCGATCGGCTTGGTGCCGTCAGCCTTACCACCTCTGTGGGTGACTTGCCCGCCTGTTCAACCGGCTCAACTCGCCCGTGTTCCCGCGGGTATCGGGCGGGGAACGCCCGAGAAGGCCCGCACCCCCGGTGCGGTGCTTACCGGAACAAGCATTCGATTGGGTGCTCACCTGCGCGCAGCGGCGTCGCCCGGGGCCACCTGCACGCGCTCGCCTATCTTCCGCTCTGTCCCCGCGAGCGTCCGCGCGATGTTCCCGCGGTGTTTCCAGATCACGAGCAGTGCCAGGGCCGCCGACATCACCAGGTAGGCGCGCAGGCAGTCCGGCAACGGATGCGCGCCCGCGTGCGGGCCCGCCTGCTCGGATCCGTGCCGCAGAAGACCGGCCTTCGCGGCGCCGGTCACGGCGAGGTAGATCCACACCGGCAGGCTGAGGGCCGCGAGACAGGAGCTGACCCCGACCTGGCGCGAGATCCTCGCGCTCACGAGCCACACCACCATCGCCCCCAGCGCCGCCACGGTCATGACCGGGAACACGCCCAGCAGCGCACCGAACCCGGTCGCCACGCCCTTGCCCCCCTTGAACCGCAACCAGACGGGGAACATGTGGCCGGTGATCACCGCGGCGGCGATGGCCGTCCACAGCCAGACGTCCAGGGGAGACAGTCGCTCCCAATCCGGGGCGCGCCCCGTCGCCAGGCCGTACGCGAGCGTCGGCACAATCCCCTTGAGCATGTCCAGCGCCAGGCAGACGCCCCCCGCCCGCCACCCCAGCACCCGGGCCACGTTGGTTGCGCCGATGTTCCCCGATCCGAGCTCGCGGATGTCGATGCCCCGCGCGCAGGCGATCATGTACCCGACGGGGATCGACCCGACGAGGTACGCCCCCGCGATCCACCCGGCGAATACGGCCCAGTTCACTGGCCCGCTCCCGTGCGCGGGTGCGTGCTTGTGCGCCGGCTCACCCGCCACCCCCTTGCCAGGTGCGCGACTTCCCCAGCGTCTGCGACCGCTCCCTGAGGGCCGCGACGAGCGAGGCCCACACCTCGTCGGGCCCGCGCCCGGCGTCGACGACCGCGTAGTGGCCCGGGTCGGCGCGGGCCTGGTCGAGGTAGCCCTTGCGCACCTTGCGGTGGAAGTCGGCGCCCTTGGCCTCCATGCGGTCCAGGAGCGGGCTGAGCCGGCGCGAGGCGCCGGCCTCGTCGATATCGAAGACCACGATGAGGTCGGGGACCAGGCCGCGCGTGGCAACGCGGGCCACCGCGGAGATATCGGCTATCGGCACGCCGCCGGCGGCGCCCTGGTAGGCGAGCGTGGACGAGACGAAGCGGTCGGCGAGCACCATCTCGCCGCGCGTCAGGGCGGGGAGGATGCGGCGTTCGACGAGCTCGGCGCGGCTGGCCATGTAGAGGAGTGTCTCGCAGCGGACGCCCATGCCGGTGAGGGCGCGGTCGAGCAGCACTTCGCGGATCTTCTCCCCCACGGGCGTGCCGCCGGGCTCGCGGACCTCGCACACGCCCACGCCGGTCGCGGCGCACAGGTCCGAGAGGCGGCGGAACTGCGTGCTCTTGCCCGAGCCGTCGGGCCCCTCGAAGACGACGAACCGGCCCGCATAGCGGCGCAGCCAGGATGGATCCGCCTCGCCCCCCGGCACCGTCCTTGTGCTCGCATCGCCCACGTCTGGATTCCCGTCCTTGGCCGACCCGCCCCTTGCCCCCGGCTGCGTGCGCCGCGAGTGTAGCCATTGATCAGCGGAGGGAGTCGCGCACCTGGGCGATCCGTTCCCGCCAGGGCGAGGGGCCGAGATCCTTGTCAATGAGGGCGAGACGGTTGAGCTGCAGGCGGATGGTGGCGGTGCGGGAGCCGTCGGAGTTCTGCTCGGCGAGGATCTCGAGCATCTCGGCCCAGGCGGCCCAGAAGGGTTCGGGCCGGGCACCGCGCTCGGGGGTGCGCTGTGGCTCGAGCTCCTCGGCGAGGGTGCGGAGGGTCGCGAAAGCCGTTTCGGCGCGGCCGGCCCGTCGCTGCCCCCGCCCCAGCGCCAGGCGCAGACGCACCGACCGGGCGCCGGTGAACGTTCCCCTTTCCTTCGCCTCGCCGAGCACCTCGAGGGCCTCGTCGTCGTGGCCGTCGACCAGCGCCTCGCCCCGGGCCAGCAGGCACAGCGCCTGCGCGGGCGATTGACGCCACTGGGCCCATGAGACGGCGAGGTCCGTCGCCAGGTGCCATTCCTTGGTGACGGCGTGCGCCCCCAGGGCCAGTTCGACCGCCTGGGTTCCCAGCGCATCGGCTTGGACGGCGAGCGGGTCGGCCGACTCGCGGTGCGCGACGATCTGCTCGAGCGCCGGCATGATCGACCGGAGCCAGGCGGGGCCGGCGGAGGCCTCGGGAGTCTTCCCGGCTGCGGCGTCCTCGACGCGCAGACGGACCCACTCGCACCGCCACAACCCGTCGTTGTCCAGCGGCGGGGCGAGGTGAAGTGCCTGCTCGAGCGCATGGGCGTAGGTGGCGCGCGCGTCGGGTGCGGGCCCACCCGGCCGTCCGCCGGGGCCCGGGTGCTCGGTCGCGAATCGTCCCAGCTTCGCCGCGTTCTCCACGGCGTCTCGGGAGCGCGCATCGCCGGGGAAATCGGTAGCCAGGCGCACGAGGGCCGCGGCGGCGCGGGCGGCGTCCGCGCCGTCCGCGGAATTCGAGAGCACCACGGCCAGTTCCCACAGGGCCCGCGAACGCAGCGTCGCGGCGTCGTTGCGCTCGCAAAGCCGCTCGAGCAGGCGGGCGGCCTCGGACCGCTTGGCCGCGCGCGCGGGCGCATCGCCGGGCTCGGCCGCGAGCACCACCGCCCGGCCCAGCGTCACCCAGCCCGGGAGGTCGTCGAGGGCCGTCAGCGCTGCGCTGACCGAGGCCTGACCGAGCTTGGTGCAGACGGTCGCCTGCAGCCACGCCCCGTCGCCGCCCGGGGCCGGGGTCGTGCCCTCCGCCGAGGTGCTCTCGGCAAGGGCGACCAGGCCCGAGATGGCCTCTCCTTCCCATTGGGCCCGCGCTGCGCCGGGGGCGGGCGACCGGGCGAGCATCGTCCGCGCCGCGCCCTCGGCGAGCAGGAGACGCACCACGCCGGCGCCCGGCCGGTTCGCCTGGTTGTCCATCAGCTCGCGCAGCCGGCGCGATGCGGCCCTCGCCTCGTCGGTGCTTGGCGCGCACGCCGCGGCGCCGATCTGCGCGGCCGCGAGCGTCACGGGGTCCGCCCTCGTCTCGTGCGCGGCCGCCCGGTTGGGCGGGCGGGTGGCGTCGGGAGCGTCGCTCTGGAGCTCCTTCGCGACCGCCTCGAACTCCGCGCTCGCCCGCTTGAGCACATCGGACCCGCGACGGCGCGACATCATGAGCGCGGCGCCCAGGGCCAGGCGGCGGGACCGCTCGCCGGCGGCCGTTGTGGGGGACACCTTCGCGAGCGATAGCGCCAGGGAGTCATCGACGCCGGCTCCGGCGCCGCCCGGCGCCAGGGCGTCGGTCGCGGCGGCGGCCTGCAGCGCCGCCGCGCGATCCGCCGCGAGCTCGATCCGCCACGCCTGCTCCACATCGACGAGCGCGGCGAGCCGCTTCTCGACCTCCGCGGCCCGGGCGCGCACCTGCTCGGGCGTCGCGCCCGGCTGATCGAAGAGACGCGACTCAAGTGTCCTGATGGCTCGGTCGGCGGCGTCCCTCGCACGGGCTGCGAGGCCGGCCGCTCTCTCGCCGGCGTCGCGGACGCGCTCGCGCTGCGCCCGGGTCGGTATCCCGGCGACCACCGATGCCGCGGCGCCGTCGCGCTCGACCATCCAGAGCACAGCCTCGGCCTGGTCGACCATCCATGTCGCCGCCCGCTCGTCGTCGCCGGCGGCCTCGATGAGATCGGCGCGGAGGGCCATTGCGTGCTCGATGAGCGCGGGCACCTCTGCCC
This sequence comes from Phycisphaerae bacterium, assembly GCA_041485385.1. Classification (GTDB taxonomy): domain Bacteria; phylum Planctomycetota; class Phycisphaerae; order Phycisphaerales; family UBA1924; genus JBGPJM01. The sequence continues at coordinate 14,075 of JBGPJM010000029.1, forward strand.
CGCTCCCGGGGGCGTCGTGCAGGCGAGATTCCGTTTCGGTCAGCTGGCGCAGCAGCGCCGGCACGTCGGGCGGCGCCGCGTGTGCGTCGGCCGTCCCAAGGAGGAGGGTCACAACGGAGAGACCGAGGACGCGGAGCAGACCAGGGACGCGCGGAGGCGGGTTCTCCGCCCGCCGGCGCGGTCCGCGGGAGACTGCGGGATTAACTGCCAAGGTCCCTTCCCTCCTTCACCACGCGGTACCCTGCGTCTTGCTTGCCCGCGCCCAGCGACCCGTGTTCGCGCCCGATCTCCTGCATGATCCCCGTCGGGTCCTCGTCGAGGAACTGGATCGTCTTGATCACGGTCCGGCGGACGCCGTTGCGCGGGTCCACCGGGTTCAGCCGGTCCAACTCGGCCATCAGGGCCGCCTTGCCCATCTGCCAGACGCCGCCGCCGGAGCGCTCGATGCTGCGCGAGAGCAGGAAGACCGCGTCGGGCTTGAGGGCGATCGCGCCGCGAAGTCCGTCGAGGGGGTTGGAACGCCCGCCCGCCTGCACGCCGGCCAGCCATTTCCCCAGCCGCTCCTTCGCGCCCGGCGTTGCCCGCACCAGAACGGGCATGAACTGCTCGAAGCCCGCGTCCCCCGACTGTCCCGCCCGCGCGGCGTCCGGGGCGTCGCGGAATACGATCACGCCGAAGGTCTGCGATGAGCTCAGGCGCGAGACCGACCGCTTGATCTCGTCCACCACGACGGGCAGGGTGGTCACCATCGGCCCCGAGCCGTCCACCACGTAGGCCACGCTGCGTACGGGCGAGGCTCCCAGCCCGCCGAACTTCACGCCGCCGGACGGCGCCGGGCGCGGGGCCTCGAGCGCGCCCGCCTGATCGGTGCGGAGACCCGGGGCCTCGGCCGCGGGCAGCGCCGGTGCGCCGGGGGCCGGACCCGGCGCGGTGCTGCCGTCGGAGGACATCCCGCGCAGGCGTGGCGGGGCGGGGTCGGTGCCGGGACGCGCGGGGTGCTCGTCCGTGGCGGGTGGTGGGGGGCCGACAGCGGTGCGGACGCCGGGATCTGACGGCACGGTGCGATGGATGTCGGCCAGGCCCTCCCCGTGGGCCGGCGACGGGTCATCGAAATCCAGGAACGCGTTGCGCGGGTCGGGCTCCGGCAAGGCCTGTTCGTGGGCCACGCGCCAGACGAGCGCGGCGCCGATCAGGAGGATCGCCCCGTGCAGACCCACCGAAACGGCCCACGGCAGCCCTCTCGCCCACGGCAGTCGCGCACGCATCGCTCTCTCCCTCACCCGCCGCCACGGGCCGCCGCTGGTCGTTCCCTCCGGCATGTGAGTGCTGAGTGTTGTGTGCTGGGTGCGGTGCGGATGGGACGAATGGGACTGATGGGACGCGGAAGAACCGGAGGAGACATAGCACTCAGCACTTGGCGCTTCGCACCGTTTCCTCCTCATTCGTCGTCAGTGTCGTCGTCGGTCTTGCGTCCAAACACCAGGTTGTCCAGGGCCAGTGTCCCGGCGCCGCTGAACATCACGGCCACGGCCATCATCATGAGGGCGAACTGGTATAACAGCCCCATCCACGCGAGGCCGTCCCAGGCGTCGTGGCGCGGAAGGATCCCGAGCACCGTGTCGCCGCTCTGCAGCGCGGGGCCGATCGCCGTCAGCCAGATCGCCCCGGCCATCACGCAGGCGATCGACAGCGCCCAGAGGCGGGCGAGCAGCCCCAGGAGCAGCATCGCGCCGCCGGTGAGCTCGGTGATCATGACCGCGTCGGCCACGTAGACCGGCCACTTGCCCCCCGCAAGAGCCGCGGGCCAGATCGGCGCGGGGGCCGTCCCCCCCTCCTTCGCCACCGGGTGGCCCGCTTTCCAGATCATCACCGCTAGCACGTGAGACGATTCGACCTTTTTCCCCTCCGGGAAGTCCGCGGCCGTGAAGCTCCCTCCGCCCACCCCCGGCGTGCCGCCCGGCAGCACGGTCGGTGGCGTCGTGCTCCCGGGCGCCGGCTGGGAGACAGGCGTGATCGCCGCGCCGCCATCCGCACGCGCCCCCCCGCCCCCGCCCGACGGCGGCAGGGGCGTCGTGGGCGAGGGAGGCGTTCGGTCGACCGAGCTGCCGGCTCTGACCGGCGTGATCACCCCCATGTTCCCCAGGATCGCCGCGTCCTCGGGCGGAACCTGCATTGTCCCCGCCAGCTTGCCCATCCCCGCCCAGACGAAGGTCACGCCCAGCGCCAGCCGCAGGAATACTGGCGGCAACGACACCGCGATCCGGTTTCTCATCGACATCCGTTCGCCTCCGTGGCACGGGCGTCCTGCCCGCGTCGTGTTGCCATCCTCCAGCCCCGAATCCTTGTGCCGATTCCTCCGGCGGCCGTTTCATCTTATCCTCCCCCGATGCCCGCCCCCGCCCCCTCCTCCCCCTGTTTCCGTGGCCGGGCTCTCCTACTACTCTTTTGGTGAATCGCGGGCGTGGCGGAACTGGCAGACGCGCGGGACTTAGGATCCCGTGGCCCACAAGGCCATGCAGGTTCGACCCCTGTCGCCCGCATTCCTGTGAGTGCCGCCGAGGAGGAGTTCATCGCGAAGGTCTCGAAGACTCGAAGGTAGATACGAAGAACGTGCCAGGGCTATTACCTGACAGCCCTCGGCTCTCTCTTCCTTCGGCCTCTTTGCGATCCTCGCGTGAACGGGACCCTTCCGAATCCGCCTCGCGGTTCACACGTCGCAGATCGCCACCGCCTCCCGCAGTGACGTCATCGCGTCGCGGCTGGGGATGAACTCCTGGGCGAGGTAGCCTGTGAACCCCTTGGCCACGATCGCCTCGCAGATCGCCTTGTAGTTCAGCTCCTGCCCGATATCGATCTCGCGCCGCCCCGGCACGCCGCCGGTGTGGTAGTGCGCGATGTGCTCGAAGTTGTCCGTGATCGTGCGGATCACGTCCCCCTCCATGATCTGCATGTGGTAGATGTCGTACAGCAGCTTGAATCGCGGCGAGTTGACGCCCTTGACCACCTCCACTCCCCAAGGCGTGTGGTCGCACTGGTGATCCTTGTGGTCGACCTTGCTGTTGAGCAGCTCCATCACGATCGTGACGCCGAGCTTCTCCGCCAGCGGCGTGATCCGCTTTAGGCCCGCGACGCAGTTCTTGATCCCCTCCGCATCGGAAAGCCCCTCGCGGTTGCCGGAGAACACGATCTGGTTCGGGATCCCCGCCTCTTTCACCTTGGGCAGACGCTCCTTCAGCTCGTTGATGATCTGGTCATGGTTCTCCGTGCGATTGAACCCGCGAGGGATCGGATTGGCGGGCACGGTCATGGCCACCGCGCAGGTGATCCCCGCCGCGGCCGTCGCCGGCCACTCCTCCGGTGTCAGCAGTTCGACGGACTTCAGCCCCATCGCCGAGGCATTCCGGCAGAGCTCGTCCAAAGGCATCTTCCCGTAGCACCAGCGGCACACGGAGAGCTTGAGGCGGCCCTTGAGCGCCGTGCTCGCGGGCGCGCCCGCGGTCTTGGGCTTGGCGGCCTCGCCCGGCTGGCCCGAGGCGCTCGCCGGCCCTTGCGCGACCATGAGCCCGGCCACGCCGGCAAGTGCGCCCAGCGCGCCGCGACGATCTACCGAAAGCATCCCGTCCATGCGAATGTCCTCCGACCGGCCCGCCCATCCCCGCGGCCCGTCCTCCAGCATACCAGCCGGAGGGGACTCGCCAAGTCCCCCCTCCGGGCTCTATATCATGGTTGCGGATACGGGAGGCGGGCAGGCCCCTGCGGCCTGCAATCAAGGGAGTCACGCATGACACGTTCGTCCGCCGCCGCGGCCGCACTCGCCGCCACCGCGTTCGTTTCGCTCGCCACCGCCGAGCCGCCGATCAGGGCGCTCATCGTGACGGGGCACAACAACCACGACTGGCAGTACACCAGCCACCTGCACAAGGACACGCTGGAGGCCACCGGGCGGTTCACGGTGGACATCACCGACACGCCCGAGACGACGCTGGCCGATGCCAAGGGACTCCAGCAATACCAGGTGATCGTGCTGGACTACAACGACTCGCAGTCGCCCCGGCGCTGGGGGGACGCGGCCGAGAAGACGTTCATCGACGTCGTCGGCGCCGGCACGGGCGTCGTCTCCGTCCACTCGGCCGACAACGCCTTCAAGGGGTGGACCGAGTACGAGAAGATGCTCGGCCTGATGTGGCGCGACGGCACGGGGCACGGGCAGTTCCACGAGTTCAAGGTCGAATGGACCGACCGCGACCACCCGATCACCAACGGGCTGGCCAACTTCGGCGCGCACCCCGACGAGCTGTACCACAAGCTCGTGAACTCGCAGAACGCCAAGTTCCACCTGCTGGGCCAGGCGTATTCCGACCCCGCCAGCGGCGGCACCGGCCAGAACGAGCCGATGGCGTTCACGCTGGAGTTCGGCAAGGCGCGGATCTTCGCGACACCGCTGGGACATACGTGGACCAACTCGCCGGAGACGAAGGTCTCGATCGTCGATCCGAACTTCAAGATCCTGCTCTGCCGCGGGGCCGAGTGGGCCGCCACCGGCAAGGTCACGCTCCCGCCCACATGGTCCGACACCCGCGCGCACAACGTCCTCAGCGACAAGGAGAAGGCCGGCGGGTGGACGCTGCTGTTCGACGGAAAATCGGGCGCAGGGTGGCGCGGGTTCAAGAAGGACGCGTTCCCCGTGGCGGGGTGGACGGTGAAGGACGGCGTCCTGTGGAAGCAGCCGGGCCCTGAGGGGTCGGGTGGCGACATCATTACGAGCGGTGAATACGGCGACTTCGAGTTCGCCTGCGACTGGAACATCTCCAAGGGCGGCAACAGCGGCATCATCTACCGCTGCACCGAGGACCACGACTACTGCTGGGAAACCGGCCCGGAGATGCAGATCCTCGACGACGTGGCCCACGCCGACGGCAAGAACGAGAAGACCCGGGCCGGTACGCTGTACGCAATCTTCCCCTGCGCCGTGGACGTCGCCCGCCCGCCGGGAGAATGGAACCACGCCCGCGTCGTCGTCAAGGGCAGCCACATCGAGCACTGGTTGAACGGCTTCAAGGTTGTTGACTGCGACCTGACCAGCGAGGACTACAAGAAAGCGCACGACGCCAGCAAGTGGACCGGCATGCCCGACTTCGGCAAGCGGAGCAAGGGCCACATTGCCCTGCAGGACCACGGCGACGAGGTGAGGTTCAGGGATATCAAGGTTCGGAAGCCTGACTAGCCACGCCCGGAAGGGGATCGATCTGGACGCGGGCGCTCCGCGGTCCCGCATCTAGCCTGTGGTGCAGAATCACAGCAACTCCGCCGCCAGGCTCGCCAGTTCGCTGCGCTCGCTCTTGGCGAGCGTCACGTGCCCGACGAGGGCCAGGCCCTTCATCTTCTCCACCGCGTACGACAGGCCGTTGGACGACTGATCCAGGTACGGGTTGTCGATCTGCCCGATGTCGCCGGTGAGGACCAGCTTGGTCCCCTCGCCGATGCGGCTGACGATCGTCTTGATCTCGTGGGGCGTGAGGTTCTGGGCCTCGTCGACGATCATGAACTGGTGCGGGATCGATCGGCCGCGGATGTAGGTGAGCGGCTCGAGCACCACCTTGCCGTCGGCGAGAAGCTTCTGGATCCGCTGCTCGGTCGAGTGGCTCTCGGCGGATTGCAGGGGCGAGCCGCGCGTCGAGAGCAGGTAGGCCAGGTTGTCGAAGATCGGCTGCATCCAGGCCGTGAGCTTCTCGTCCTTGTCGCCGGGCAGGTAGCCGATATCGCGCCCCATCGGCATGATCGGGCGGGCCACCAGCAGCTTGTCGTAGCGTTCCTCGTTGAAGACCTTGGCCATCCCCGCGGCGACCGCCAGCAGGGTCTTGCCGGTGCCGGCTGAGCCCAGCAGCGTCACCATCCGGATCTCGTCGTCCAGCAGCAGGTCCATGGCCATGGTCTGCTGCACGTTGCGGGCCATGATGCCGAAGGTCGGCTTGCGGGGGCCGGTGATGGGGATGAGGTGGTCGGTGTCGGCCAGGCGCCGGGCCAGGCCGGTGTGCCCCTCGTCCTCGGCGTCCTTGAGGATGATGTACTGGTTGGAGACGACCGCGCGCTGGTACGCCGCACCCTCGGCCGTGAGCGCGCCCAGGTGGCCCGAGAGCCGCTCGATCGCCAGCATCCGCTCGCTGTACAGCTCGTCGATGAGCGCCCCGGGCACGCCGATCTGGAAGAACCCGCTGTACAGGCGCTCGGCGTCGACCTTCTGGTTCTCGAAGTCCTCGGTGCGGATGCCCAGCGCGTCGGACTTGATCCGCGCGTTGAGGTCCTTGGAAACGAAGATGGTGCGGACGGCGCGCCGGGCCTGCTCCCCACCCCGCCCCATGTGCGCGAAGGCGGACGCCTGTCCCGTGTGCAGCGCCCAGGCAACGGCGATGATGCGGTTGTCCGGGGAATCGTCGCCGAGGATGCTCGGGCGCGGGTGGTCCGCCACGTCGATACGGATGCTCCCGGTGCGGCTCCCACTTTCGCCGGGCCCCGTCGAGGCGCCCATGCCCACCGTCGGGCTCGACTCACCCCAGCGGACCCCCTCGATCAGCCGCCCCTTGGAGCGGAGACGGTCAAGGTGCCGGATGCACTCTCGCGCGTTGCGCCCGATGTCGTCGTTGGTGCGCTTGAGCTTGTCCAGCTCCTCGATCACCGCGAAGGGGATGATGACCTCGTGCTCCTGGAACACGAACAGGGCGTTGGGGTTGTGCAGCAGGACGTTGGTATCCAGCACGAAATGCTTGATGGCGTCGTTGGCCGCGGGGTGATCGGCATCGTGCCACGGCGCGGGCATGGAGCCCGACGGCGCGCCCCCGGAGGAGGAAGTGGGGGAGGGGGGGTGGGCGCGGGAGCGATCGGGAGCGCCCTGGCCTGGGTGCGATGCACCGGACCCGTTCACGCCCCGGTGGTGCCCTGGCGCTGTCGGCGCCGCGGGCGGAGCCGTGGCGCCCGACGCGGAGGGTGCAGAGGCAGGTGACGATCCGCGCGGGGCCCTCGGGGTCGATTCTGGCATATCCGTTTGCTCGCCGTGCGCGCCGGCCAGGCCGGGCGCGAGTCGTCCGTGAACTACATCGACAGGATACATCGCGACCCGTGAGGCCGCCCGAACCGGTTCAGACAAATCCGCGCCAATTCGGTGTCCATTTGCCGCCTGCCCGGGGGTTATACGAACGCCCCGACCACCAGGATCGCCCCGACGACGATCGCCAGCAGAACTTTCATGACCGTCGCCGCGAGCCTTCCCGCAGCCGCGCCGCCCCCGATCTTCACCGACTCCGCCCAGGTCTTGCGTCCGCCGTGCCGTTCCATGACGATCGCGCCCACCCCCGCGCCGACGGCCGCGCCGAGCACCGTCCCCAGCGGGAAGAAGATTGGCGATCCGAGCACGGCACCGACGATCGCGCCGATCAGGGAGCCGATGGCGCCGCGGCGAGTCCCGCCGACCTTCGCGGCGCCGATCGCCGAGGCGCCCAGATCGGCGACCTCGGCCACAACGCCGACGATCGCCGCCGCGCCCAGCGTCCACCACGAGTACAGATCGCCCTGCCACCACTGGCACAGCGCCGCGGCCAGGATCGCTACCCATATCCCCGGGAGCGTCAGCATCGTCAGGCCGACGCCGATGACCGCAAAGAGCGTGACGATGATCGCGGCGAGCCAGTGCATGAGGAAGCGCCGAGTGATTGCGCCGTGACGTCCCGCGTCACACCGCCGCCGGCGGGACGTCGGTGTGCGGCGGCGCCCCGGCACTCTCTGGGAACGCGATCCGCTCCATTTCGAGCGCCCACTCCTCCAGGGGCACGTACCGCAGCAGGTCGAGCTTGAACGACCGCCCGTCGCGCAGGCGCAGGATGAGGAAGAACTTGTGCCACCGGCGCTTGTCGAACTCCTTGACGTCGTCGGGCGAGATGGTCACGCCGCCGCGCAGCGTCAGTTCGTGCGTCTGGGGGTCGTAGCTGTACTTCCGCGACGCTACGCGCAGCACCAGCACCAGGAGGTACGCCCCACCGCCGAACCCGCCGACCACGAACAGCCACTGCGAGGGCAGGTCGTACGCCGCCAGCGGCTTGCGCGCCTTGGCCGTCTTCCAGTAGGCATCCAGCTCTTTGAGCACGACGTCGGGCTGGTCGGTGGAGCTCGTCCCGTCGCGGGCCTTGGCGACGGCCACGCCCGAGCGCGGCTGGAAATACACGTTGAGCCGCTCCTTCAGCGGGCCGGTGGTGCCCAGGCCGCCGAACACGGGGGTCCCGGCCGGCGAGATCCGCACGCGCTCAACCTCGTAGATGCGCACCTCGGCGGCGTCGAGCTTCCAGACCCGCGAGAGGGCGGTCAGCCATTCGAGGCGGGCGGTCTCGGCATCGGAGAGGGGTCCGCCCGAGCCCGAGCGCCCCGTGGCCTTGTTCGTCAGCAGGGTCAGCTCGGCCCGCGGGTCGGCCACTTTGACGCCCGAGGCGGTCAGTCGCGCCGTCGACTTCGACAGGACCGCGAGGTAGTTCTTCAGCTTGAAGGACGCATCGGCCAGGCCGTTGGCGGGGTAGAAGTACAACGCGTCGATAAGCCCCCAGACGCCGAACCCCACCAACACGATGAAGAAAATGGCCATCTTCACCAGCCAGCCGCGGTTGAGCTTGGTCTTGAGCGGGGTCGCCATGCAGGGCTCCTGTGGTTTCTCCGGCGGCCAGTGTACAACGCGCCGGCCGGTCTCCTCGAACGGCCCAACGTCCCGCCGGGATGTCGGCCGGCGACCGGCATGGTGCGCCGGCGACGCCCTGAGATGAGGACGCGAGTCGTTGTCCGACCGAACGCGCGGTCCATCTCTTCGTGCCGTCTACTCCAGATCCCGAGACTCCAGCACCCTTGACCACCAGCGCTCCGCCCAGGCCCGTTCCTCCGGGCGTGCCACGATCTCCCGGAAGCCGCCGTCCCGTTCGGCGCGTGTCGGGATTCGCGACAGGACAATCCCGTTCCGCAGGGCGCAATCCAGCCAGCGCGAGTGTGCCCGGCGCGCCGCCCCGGCACGGGTGAGGGTCCACAAGCGGGGGGAGGACCGCCGGAGCATCAACACCGAGTGTACATCGTGGCCGGGAGCTTGGTTCGGCAACCGGTCGCATCGGAATGGCATCAGACCGCGAGCGCTCCCGATGAAGGAGACCCGAAGCGGGCGGCCGGGGGAATACCCCAAGAAAGCAGTTGGTTTGCCGAGTGGGCCGAAGTACACTGTCGTGTGCCGGGGTTCACCGGGCCTCGAATCCGAGGAAGACAGAGAGGAGCCGATTTGTGACCATGCGAACCAGGACGCTCGCAGTGGGTGCGGTGGCCGGGGCGGCGTCATGCTTGTTTGCGGCGGGGGCGGGCGCCGACGAGGTGACCATCGGGGCCTCCAGAGACAACACGCTCTACCAGGACGACCTGGGCGCGATCAGCAACGGCGCCGGTTCGTATCTCTTTGTCGGGGTGAGTGCGCTGGGGATCACGCGCCGGGCGGTCGTCGCCTTCGATCTCTTCGCGATCCCGGCCGGCTCGACGGTCACGTCGGCCGTGCTGCGCCTCCACATGTCCCGCACCATCGCGCTGTCTCCGGATGACACCGCGGTGTACCGGCTGCTGCAGAGCTGGGGCGAGGGCACGTCCAATGCGCCCGCCAACGAGGGCCAGGGCGCGCCCTCCGCGCCCGGCGACGCGACCTGGATCCACCGCTATTTCCCCTTGGTCCTCTGGGACAGCCCCGGGGGCGTCTTCGCTCCGACGGCAAGCTCGGTCACCGGCATCGGTTCCGCGATCGCCGTCTACAGCTGGCCCTCGACGCCGCAGATGGTCGCGGATATCCAGGGGTGGCTGAACACGCCCGCGACGAACTTCGGCTGGGTCGTCATCGGTAACGAGGCGAGCCCAGGGACGGCCAGGCGGTTCGACTCCCGTGAGAACATCGGCGCCTCGTTCCGCCCCTCGCTCACGGTGAGCTACACGTCCGCGCCATCCTGCCCGTGCGACTTCAACCGCGACGCGATGCTCAACAGCCAGGATTTCTTTGACTTCCTGACCGCGTTCTTTGCGCTGGATCCCACGGCCGATTTCAACATGTCCGGCGTTGTGAACAGCCAGGACTTCTTCGATTTTCTCACCTGCTTCTTCACGCCGCCGACCGGGTGCTGATCGCGCCCTCAAACCGGGCAGGCGTCGTGGAGATGTTCGCCGCCCGGTATTATCGGCCATCAAACGAACGGCATGTCGATGAACGCGCGACGGGCGCACTTCGGGCGCCCCGGCTCGCCCGGATTCCCGTGCAAACGACCGATCTGCCGGCACGGGCGACAAATTGCTTGACAAGCCCCGAAATACGCGGTACTAAAGGAAGGAGAAGGTGTGCTTGGGAGGGGGCAATATGGCATAGGCGCGGGCCGACCTTGGCCTCTGCAGCTGGGCGCATTCCGCGCCCGCTCCGCGTCAATGAGGAGGTTTTCCATGAAGAAGTCCGACGCACGGTCTCTTGTCTTCTGTTGTAGCGCCGCGGCGCTGTGCTCGCTGGCCTTGTCCGGCGTGGCCAATGCCCAGACAGGCGGGTGCTACTTCCGCGGTCCGTACTCATGCTCGATCCAGACGGCGGCCGACTGCTTGGCATCGGGCGGCACGTACATCGGCGACGGCACGACCTGCCCGGACAACCCGGTGCAGCTCTGCACGGTCAACCAGGGCAACTGCCAGCCGCTGGACTTCCCACGCGTCGCGGGTACTTCGTTTACCAGCTCGGGCGCCTTCCGCGTCGCCGACCACTTCTACACCGACACCTCAGCCACGCACAACCTCTCGCAGGTCTGCTGGTGGGGCGCCTACACAGCCACCCCCGCCATCGATTGCCTCACCGTTCCCCCGGCGACCGATGACCACTTCCAGATCACGATCTACGCCCGCGACGGGACGACCGGCATGCCCATCCCGATCGGCGCCGGCGCCGTCTTCTCGCAGGATTCGGCGACGCTCACCGTCAGCCGCCGGGTGATCTGCGACACCGGGAACCGCATCACCTGCGAGTTTTCGGCCAGCTTCTCGGGGTCCGTCTCCCTCAGCCCGAGCACCTGCTACTTCCTTGAGATCCGCAACGTCCTCCCGGCCCAGCCCGTCGTCACCTGGTTCTGGAGCGACACGGCCCTCCCGGCCGACGGTTCCTGTCTCCAGGACGGCGACGGCGTCTACACCGCCGCCGACGCGGTGAGCACCGCCGGCGGCGACCGCGCCTGGTGCGTCAACGTCGGCGTCGACGTCTTCGGCACCACCGTCTGCCTTCCCCCGATCGCTCCCCCGCCTGTCAACGACGGCTGCGCCACGCCGCTGCCCATCTCCGGGCCCGGGACGACGGCCTTCAACACCACCGGCGCCTCCACGGGCACCGAGGGCCAGACCAACGCCGCCTGCTCCGACAACTACTTCTTCCCATCCAACCCCAACGTCCCCAACAACCCGGGCATTTTCAAGGACCTCTGGTATGACTGGACCGCCGCCGCCCCGGGCCACGTCGCCGGAGACCTCATCGATGTCGAGATGGGCACCTGTGGCGCGAACATCTGGGACTCGAAGATGGCCGTCTACCGCGGCGTCGGCTGCCCGCCGCTGGAATCCGACCTCCTCAACTGCAACGACGACTTCTGCGACCAGCCCCAGGGCAACGCCTCGATCCTCTCCGACGTCCGCTTCACCGCCATGGTCGGCCAGCACTACCTCGTCCAGGTCGGCGGGGCCAGTTCGGTCGCGGCCGAGGCCGGCACCCTCACCGTGAGCGTCGGGAACGCCACGGGCGCCTGCTGCGTGCAGGGCAAGTGCATCGAGGTCACCGCCGCCGCGTGCGCCGCCCTCATGGGGACCTACAACGGCGACGCCTCCGACTGCGGCGCAACCTACGCCTTCGCCACGGGCACCGCCGCGGTCGAGAACATCAGCGCCACGGGCATGGTCCTCGCCACGCTCACCGACGACTCCAGCGCCGTCGTCCCCATCGGCTTCACCTTCTACTTCTACAACGAGCCCTTCAACGACGTGCGCGTCGGCACCAACGGCCAGGCCTGCTTCAACTCCCCGGTGTACACCTTCGCCAACAGCTGGATGATCCCCACCCCCACCGTGCAGCCCAACAACTTCATCGCCGCCCTCTGGGACGACTTCCAGAACGCCGAGGACGGCGGCAACGGCCACGTGTACGTGCAGACCCTGGGCTCCGCCCCCACCAGGCGCTGCGTCATCTTCTGGGACGCCATGGGCGATTGCTGCGGCGGCACCCCGAACAACCTCAGCACCTTCGAGGTCGTCCTCTTCGAGGGGACCAACAACATCGATATCCGCCTCGGCAACTTCGACCCCGTCCCCAACATCACCCCCGTCGGCGCCGCCACCGCGCAGCCCGTCGTCGGCCTCGAGAGCTACTCCGGCGTCAACAGCGTCCCCGTCCCGCTCAGCGCCGTCAACCAGAACAGCTCCATCAGCTTCACCCTCACCTCCGACCCGGCGCACCTCTGCCCGACCGGCCCGGCCTGCCCCTGCGATTTCAACAACTCCGGCAGCCTCAACAGCCAGGACTTCTTCGACTTCCTCAACTGCTTCTTCAGCGGCAACCCCCTGGGCTGCGGCGCCGACTTCAATCACAGCGGCACGGTCAACAGCCAGGACTTCTTCGACTTCCTCAACTGCTTCTTCGGTCACCCGCCCGGCTGCTGATCCCGCCCGCGATCGAGCGTACATCGCGCGAGGCCCCCGTCGTTGACGGGGGCCTCGTTTGTTTGACGACCGCATGGCCGATCGTGCGGCGCGCCGGGGAACCCCAGGCGAAACCACGGCTCAGGGCCGAGCGCACTGGGCCCGCAGGCCGCGGAACGGGGGCGATCAGGCCACGGTGCGGCCTCGAGAAGGCGCGGCGCACCGGACCCGGACGCGCCCGATCCGGGCCGCGGCGGGCCGGGGCGCCGCTCAGTCCCCGCTACGCCGCTTTCCCGCCGGCGCAGCCGGGGCCCTTCGCAACGCCCTCATCCGACCGCGCTCCGACAGAGAGGCCTTGTGGCAGGCGGCGCGCCGAACGAACGTCCAGTGGAACCCGATCCCGGCCAGCACCGCCACGTGGAATATTTCGTGCGAGGCAATCACGCCCGGTACCAGCACCGGCACCCCGAGATAATCCGCGACCGCCCCCAGCGAGTACGCCGCCCCGCCGGCCACCAGCGGGCTGACGAACGCCAGCCCGTGCCTCCGCCCCAGCGCCAGCATCGACACCAGCCCCACCCACCCCATCGTCATATACAACACCATCCCCAGTCCCTCGGGCACGTCCTTGAAGTAGATGGATTTCATCGTGATGCCCGCCGCGGCGAACATCCAGACGAACGCCAGCATTCCCCAGCGCATCGGACCGGTAAAGAGCATGATGTGGATGGGCGTGAACGTCGCGGCGATCAGGAAGAAGATCGCCGCGTGGTCGAGCCGCTGCAGCACCGCGCGGGCCTCGCCACCCCGCGCCAGCAGATGAAACGCCGCGCTCATGCACAGCAGCAGCACGCACCCGAAGACGAAGATGCTCAGCGACACCGTCTTGGCCGCGTTCCCGCGCCCGGCCCCGATGAGCGGCACCCCCAGCCCCACGAACACCACCGCACCCAGCAGGTGCGAGATCGAGCTGAACGGCTCGGCGAAGCCGGGGATGGCGATCGCGACGGACAACGGTGAGGCATGCTAGGTCCGCGCCGTCCCGGCGCGCAAGGGCGCGCGGGTTTTTCACGGACAACCGGCGAAGAAGCACGTCAGGAAATCGAAGAAGTCCTGGCTGTTGGTGATGCCGTCGCTGTTGAAATCGGCGCTGCCGGTGAAGAACGAGGTCAGGAAGTCGAAGAAATCCTGGGAGTTCAGGATGCCGGAGCTGTTCCAGTCGCACGGGCACGTCGGCGGCGCATTGTCAACGAGCGCGAACGACACATCGAAGCCCTGCGGCGTGAACCCCCCGGGATTGAAGAACCACTGCTCCGCCGACGGGGGGTTCGTGTTCACGGCCTGGATCCATCCCCACTGCGGTTCGTTGGCGCCGCCGCCGCGGGCCAGGATCGCCACGACACTCACCCAGTACTGGCCGCCTGTCGCGACAGCGAAGCCCGGCGCGAGATCGACCTGATAGCGGTATCCACCGAAGTTCAGCCCCGGGAGCGTGTAGTAGAGCGTCTCGTTGAACTCGGCCACGTCCTGCTCGAAGAGGCGTGTGCCCGGGTGCCCGCCGTTGTCGTCGTAGAACCGGATCGTGAACCCCTCGGTGTGGCCCTCCTGGCCCACCGGCGTCGCGTACCCGCCCCAGAAGAGCACCCGGTTGATGTTCCACCCGGCCTGCCCGGCGAAGTTGTCGGCCACCTCGCTGAACCACCCCAGCCCGCCCGGGTTCCGCGCGTCCTGCGATGAAAGCCCGCCGAAGGAGTTGAGCGGGTCCTGCCGCCAGAGTTCGGTCTGCGCAAGGCACGCTGGTCCTCCCAGGAACAACGCCACGGCCGCGCCGGAGAACGCACAGTTCATGCGAATGGTCATGTTGGGCTCCGTTGCTGTACACCCCCGAGAACCAAGGTATCACGTGCGCCCGCACGGACAAGGATTCTCATCGCCGGGTGTGCCGGCTCCGGAACTCCAGAAATGGGCGTTGCGGCCGCCGCGGCGATGGGCCGCCACGCGTGGGGCAGTGGCCGGCCTCCGCTCTATCCGCTGCTGTAGACTGTGCGGAACACCGGAGAGAACACGTGTCGACGCAGAGGTCCGCCCAGTCGGGCATCGAATCAATCCTTCAGGAAAACCGCGTCTTCCCGCCGCCGCAGGCCGCGGCCCTCGGCTTTCCCAGGTGGCATGTCGCGTCTCTGGACGAGTATCGTCGCCTCCACAGGCAATCCATCGATGACCCCGAGGGGTTCTGGGGCCAGGAAGCCAGGAACCTTGCTTGGTCCAGACCCTGGACGAAGGTGCTCGACTGGAACCCCCCCGACGCCAGGTGGTTCGTCGGCGGCAAGCTCAACGCCTGCTACAACTGCCTCGACCGGCAGGTCGACTCCGGGCACGGCGACCAGGTCGCGCTGGTGTGGGAGGGCGAGCCGATGTCCGGCGGCACGCCGCAGGTCCGGCGCCTGACCTACCGCGACCTCCAGCAGCAGACCGCCCGCTTCGCCGCCGTGCTCAAGTCACTGGGCGTGAAGAAGGGCGACGCCGTCACCATCTACATGCCGATGATCCCCGAGCTGACGATCGCCATGCTCGCCTGCGCCCGCATCGGGGCGCCCCACTCGATCATCTTCGGCGGCTTCGCCCCCCACGCCATCGTCGAGCGAGTCATCGACGCCGGCAGCCGCATCGTCATCACCGCCGACGGCGGCTGGCGCCGCGGCGAGATCGTCCCCCTCAAGAAGAACGTCGATGAGGCCTGCGCCAAGCTCGCGTTGGACGGTCATCCGGTTCGCGACGTGATCGTGTTCAAGCACACCGCGCACGCCGTCGACTGGCACGCCGGCGGGGGGGCTTCGGGGAGGGGGGGGTCGGGGAGGGGGGGGTCGGGCGGCCCAAAGGCCGACCACTGGGCCCACGAGCTCATCGCCTCCGGGAACCAGACCGCGCCCTGCGAAGAGATGGACTCCGAGGACATGCTCTTCCTCCTCTACACCTCCGGCTCCACCGGCAAGCCCAAGGGGATCGTGCACACCACCGGTGGCTATATGGTCTACACCACGATGACCGCCCGCCTCACCTTCAACCTCGTTCCCGACTCCGGCCAGCTCTTCTGGTGCACCGCCGACATCGGCTGGGTCACGGGCCACTCCTACGTTGTCTACGGCCTCCTCCCGAGCCGCGTGCCGTCGTTCATGTACGAGGGCGCCCCCAACTTTCCCGCCCCCGACCGATTCTGGGACATCATCCAGCGACACAAGGTCACGCAGCTCTACACCGCCCCCACCGCCATCCGCGCCTTCATGAAATGGGGCGACGACCACCCCGCCAAGCACGATCTCTCGTCGCTGAAACTCCTCGGCACCGTCGGCGAGCCGATCAACCCCGAGGCGTGGATGTGGTACCGCGACAAGATCGGCGGCGGGCGTTGCCCGATCGTTGATACGTACTGGCAGACCGAGACCGGCGGCCACATGATCACGCCCCTCCCCGGCGCCATCCCCACCAGGCCCGGTTCGTGCACGCTGCCGATGCTCGGCATCGACGCCGCGATCATGAACGAGGCGGGCCAGGAGCTGCCCAGCAACTCCGGCGGCCTGCTGGTCATCCGCAAGCCCTGGCCCGGCATGCTCCGCGGCGTGCACGGCAACCGCGAGCGCTACATCCAGGGGTACTGGGCGCGCATCAAGGACCCACGGACCGGCAAACCCTTCTACTTCTCCGCCGACGGCGCCCGGCGCGACGCCGACGGCAACTTCTGGATCATGGGGCGCGTCGACGACGTCATCAACGTCGCCGGCCACCGCCTGGGCACCATGGAGGTCGAGAGCGCCCTCGTCTCCCACCCCGCCGTCGCCGAGGCCGCCGTCGTCGGCATGCCCCACGAGATCAAGGGCACAGGCATCTGCGCGTTCGTCACGCTGAAGTCCAGGTCCGGGCGGGCGCCCGACGCGGCCCTGAAGACCGAGCTTATCAACCACGTCGGCAAGGAGATCGGCGCCATCGCCAAGCCCGACCAGGTCCGCTTCGCCGAGGCCCTCCCCAAGACCCGCAGCGGCAAGATCATGCGCCGCCTCCTCCGCGATGTCGCCGCCGGCGTCGAGAAGATCAGCCAGGACACCACGACGCTGGAGGACTTCTCTGTGGTCGCCAAGCTCCGTGAGGACGAAGAATAGTTCAGCGCCACTTCCGGCCCTGTTCTCTCCGCGCCCACGGGTCCCCGTGAAGATGCCCCGTCTCGCGCCAGCAAGCAAAAAACCGAGAGCCGGGGCACAGATTCCCCGGCTCTCGTATTCATGCGTCAGCCATTGACGCGGCAGGTGCTATCAATCTGCCCGTTCACACAAGCGCCGCGCTCGCCCGAGACCGACACGGCCGGTCATGTCTGGATTCTGCACGCTCGTGAGCACGCGGCACGAAGCAGAAGTAGCAGGCAGTAAGGCCTCGCGACAAATCGTCGCCGGCGATGATGTGCTTGTTTACCACGACGCCCATCGCCTGTCAAGGCTTTCTCCGGTATTCCTGTCGATCCCCCATCCAGGTCTACCGGGAAAAGAACAACGAGGGCGCGCCCGCTGGGGCACGCCCTCGTCAACAAATGGGAATTCTCTCCCTTCTCCCTCGTTCCGCGACGCGTCGCGGGCCGCGCCCACCCACGGCGCCCGCGCCGGCGAGGCAACATACCCGCCGCGCGCGGACCGGCGCGTCGGACCTGCTGTTTTTCTTCAGGCGCACCGTCCCCGAACGATCCGGCCAGAAAACGAAAGGGCCCGCGCCGGGATCGGCGCGGGCCCGTTGAGCTAGGGATTCCGCCCGACTCTCAGCACCCGGCCGGCCGGGTGATGTAGCACCTCAGGAAGTCGGTGAGGTCCATCTCGTTGGTCACGCCGTCGCCGTTGAAGTCGGCGTCGCCGGCCATGAAGTCATTGATGAAGGCGAACAAATCCTCCGGGGTGAGCCGCCCGTCGTGGTTCCAGTCGCACGGGCATCGGCCCTTGCCGCACACACCCGGGTCGCTGCACGACGTCCCGTCGCCGGCGAACGTCCCGCCGCGCTCGTGGCAGATCCGTTCGATCACGGACACGCACTCGCCGCTCGGCAGGCAGCAGGCGCCCGCCTGCGGGCACATCGCCTCGGCGCACGCCACGTTGTTCCCGCGGTAGACGCCGTGCTGTTCGGCGCATTGATGGAGCGTCAGCACCTGGCACGTGCCGTTGGGCAGGCAGCAGGCGCCCGACGGCGCCGGGCAGCTGTCCATCAGGCACACCGTCCCGTCGCCGCGGTACACGCCGTGCCGGTCGTCGCACCCGGCCCGCGTGAGCATGACGCAGTGCCCGTCGGGAAGGCAGCAGGCCCCCCGCGGGGCCGGGGCCGGGCAGTTCGCGCCATCGCAGGTGCTGTTCGCGCCCCTGAAGATGCCGCCCTCACGCAGGCAGATCACCTCCGTGACCACCGCGCAGAATCCGCTGGGGAAGCAGCAGGCGCCGCGCACCGGCTGCGTGCACGGCGGCGAGTTCTCGCAGGTCGTCCCGTCGCCGCGGTAGGTGCCGCCCGCCTCCATGCAGAAGCGCTCGGTCACCACCAGGCACCGCCCGCTGGCCAGGCAGCAGGCGCCGCGCGCCGGCTGCGGGCACGGAGTCTCGCAGTTGGTGCCGTTCCCGCGGTACGTGCCGTGCGCCAGCATGCACCCGGCCTCGGTGGCGATCACGCAGTGCCCGTCCGGCAGGCAGCAGGCGCCGCGCGCCGGCTGCGGGCAGGTGCTCTTGCCGCACGTGCTGCCGTCCCCGTGGTACACGCCGCCGCGCTCGCCGCAGCGTGCCTCGGTGATGACCTCGCAGTGCACGAACCCGGCCGGGTCCGAAAGGCAGCAGGCCCCCGTCGGTGTCGGCCGCGGGCAGGTGTCCTTCCCGCAGACCGTCCCGGCGCCGCGGAAGAAGCCCATGTGCTCGTGGCACTGCGCCTCGGTCAGCACCTGGCACACCACGCCCCCGGCCGTCGGGATGCAGCAGGCGCCCGTGGGCGGCGGCGCGGCACACGTCGTGGGCCCGCACACCGTGTTGTCGCCGCGGTACGTCCCCTGCAGCTCCGCGCAGTGCGCCGCCGTCGCGATGATGCAGCGGATCACCCCCGCCGGGTCGGTCACGCAGCACGCCCCGGTCGGCGCGGGCTGCGGGCACGGCGGGGTGTTGGCGCAGCTGGTCCCGTCGCCGCGGTACGTCCCGTGCTCGCTGTCGCAGATCGCGTGCGTGGTGACGATGCAGTTGCCGTTGGGCAGGCAGCAGGCCCCGCGCGGCGCCTCGCAGTTGGTGTTCCCGCACGTCGTCCCGTTGCCGTGGTACACGCCGTGCGCCATCATGCACCCCATCTCGGTCGTCTGCAGGCAGAGCCCCGTCGGCAGGCAGCAGGCACCGGTCGGCTGCGGACAGTTGGCGTTGTCGCAGCTCGTCCCCGGCCCGCGGAACAGCCCGCCGCGCTCGACGCACGCGCCGAACGTCAGCAACTCGCAGTGACCGTCGGGGAGGCAGCAGGCCCCCGTGGGCTGCGGACAGGGCGTGTCGCAGCCGGTCCCGTTGCCGCGGTACGTGCCCCCGTGCCCGGTGCAGAACTGCTGCGTCGTGATCGCGCAATGGCCGTCAGGGAAGCAGCAGCCGCCCGTCGGCGGCGGCAGGCAGGTGTCCGCGCCGCACACGGTGCCGTCGCCGTGGTACGCGCC
>JBGPJM010000030.1:0-32995 GCA_041485385.1 Phycisphaerae bacterium
AACGGGGCGCACGCGAGCGCGAACGGGGCGCCCGCGGCCGGGGAGAAGGCGAACGTGTGGGCGCCGTAGCGAGGCCCGGTGTCCAAACTCCGTGAACATCGTGGTTAGTCGACCGAACGTGCCAAAACACGCGGCAAATTCGAGGGGTATTCCCCCATTCTGGCGCGCAGATTGGGCTCTCCCAAAAACGTGGGGGTCAGTTTTCGATGTGGGATATGGCCCGAAAATGTGGGATTCAGAAGGGACGAAAACCACCACCCGCCACCGATCGACCATCAACTTGCCCCCCCCTTGGCAGCACCCAGCACCTTAGCACTCTTCACCAGTTCTGGGGGAACATCACCTTCTCGATTCCCTCCGCCCACGCGTGCAGCACCAGCATGTGCAGCTCCTGGATCCGGTCCGAGGTCTTCCCCGGCACGATCATCGTGTGCTCGAGGAGCCCCAGCGACGTCAGCTTTCCTCCGTCTTTGCCGAGGAGTCCGATCGTCGTCATCTTCCGGTCCCGCGCGGCCTCCACCGCCCGCACGATGTTCGTCGAGTCCCCGCTGCTGCTCAGGACGATCAGCACGTCCCCTGCCTGCCCCAGCGCCTGCACCCAGCGCGAGAAGACCACGTCGTACCCGTAGTCGTTGGCGGTGCAGGAGATATGGCCGACGTCCGTGCACGCGATCGCCGCGAGCGGCGGCCGATCCTTCCGGAACCTCCCCGTCAGCTCCTCGGCAAAGTGCATCGCGTCGCACGCCGAGCCCCCGTTGCCGCACAGCATGATCTTCCGCCCGCCGCTGAGCCTCTCGGCCAGCAGCGCGGGGATCGAGGTGAGCTTGTCCAGCGCGGCCTGGTCAACCCACAGGGCGTCCAGCGCCGCGCGGGCGTCACGGAGCGAAGAGAGGATGGAACGGTCCGGGGGTTGGCCGGGCGGCATGCGGGATGATAGGACCGGGCGCCGAGCGGACGGCAGGACCGCGACCTCCGCCCGTTCAGGCACGAGTCAGAGTCCTCAGCACTCCGTAAGTCCTCAGTCCACGGCACTTTGCGCCGTGTTCACTTCTTCTCGGGCTCGAACTTCACCGGGCCCGACGTCGTGATCCCGGAGACGATGACGTCCTTGCTTGAGAAGGTGACCGTTCCCTGCTGGCCGAGCTGCCATCCCTGCCCGAGCGGCACGACGACCGTGCTGTTGCCGGGGACGACCACCGTGGCTGACCCGGAGGCGGCCTTCACGACGACCGTAGCCGCGGGGCCCCCAGTGTTCGCGACCACGATGCTTGTGTAGATCCCCGGCGGCATGACCAGCTCACCGGGATTGCCCTTCTTCTGCGGGAAGAGGTCGCTCGGGGCCTCGGGCTTCGGCGTGGGCTGCGCCCCCGCCACGAATCCGAGCGTCAAAGCCACCACGGTCGCCAAAGCGATTGCCGTCGCCACTCGTCCGTTCATGCCGAATCTCCTTCTTGGTGGGGCCGAACTTATCGGTTTGTGTTCGGTATGTCATCCTCGAGCTTCCACATCCGCTTTTCATTTTGTCCCCGTACACTCAGTGGATACTCGATTCAATCATTCATGGGCCGGCGGCTCGGGATGTCCTTGACCGTCACTCTGTTGCTTCATACCGAAACCTTCACCATGCCTTTGGAAACACTCCAAATCTCGCCACCGTCCCGGGCGACGGTCTGCGAAACGGCCACGCGGTGGTTCGTCCTTCATACCAGGAGCCGGCAGGAGAAGGCGCTGGCGGAGGATCTGCAGGCGCGAAGAATCGAGTATTTCCTGCCCCTGGTGAGCAGCATCAAGTACTACGGGCGCCGGAAGTTCCGAGTGGAGGTACCGCTGTTTCCGGGGTATCTCTTTCTCCTGGGCACTGTCGAGCAGTCGTACCAGGCGGACCGGACCGAGCGCGTGGCCAGGATCATCCAGGTGGCCGATCAGCCGAGGCTGTTCCAGGAGCTCAGCAGCATCCGCGAGGCACTGGAGCGGCACGCGCCCCTCCAGCCGTGCGAGTTGATCAGCACTGGGATGGAGGTCGAGGTCGTGGCGGGCCCGTTCAAGGGGATCCGCGGGGTAGTCGAACAAGGTGCGCCGAACAATCGTCTGCTCCTGCAGATCGATCTCATCGGCAAGGCCGCGGTGTTGGAAATTGACCGGTCCTTGCTGATTCAAGTCCCCTGACGCCGAGCCACCCCGTCGGCGTCACGTCCCGTTTGCGTGAATGGCGAAACATCTGCGCAAAAGCGCAGTTGAAGGGGGCAGAGCCTTCGCCCGGAACAGGGGTCCGGGAAACTTGATCTGAGGCGGAACACGCTGACAAGGCACTTCGAAAATATAACGACTGCCGGACCTTGTCTGCGTACAAGCCGATCTGGCAGGGCTGTATTTGACAGTTCTACACGATGTAACTCGCGGGCGAACTTGGCGGTCTGGTGTGTCATCAGGGCGTGGGGAAGCTGGTGAAGCCGCGGATTGCCCGATCGCACCAGGCCCGTTGGACGACGTTGATCGAATGGATACGCTGCGGAGCAATCCCAGGAGCTTTTCCATGCCTTGCGTGAACCGTACTGTGACGATGCTGTTCGGGCTGGCGTTGTGCGGCGTGGCCGCCGGGCCGGCGCAGGCGGGCCTCTTGCCGTTGAGTTCTGGGGGAGGAGCGGGGTCCGGGAGCGGATGGTGGTCGCGGCCGGTTCTGGATGGAAAGGTGGGCGTGCAGCGTCTGGAGCGGGTGATTACCGTGATGCCCGACGGCAGCCGCGCCGAGCAGTGGGTGTTGCGTTCGGTTGATGATGCGGGCACCGATGGGGTGGGCGGGATCGTGGTGCCGAGCAGCGCGTCCGGGAAGTCGGGGGCGCAGACGAAGCTGACGAATACGCTTGTTCCCGGACCGGCGGGCTCGGAGATGACGCCGGGTGGGGACAGGGCGGGCGGGCGTGACCTCAACGGGGTTGTTTCGGGACGGCGTGCGTTGCCCGGGGCGGTGACGACGCCGAACCGCTCGGACGCGTCGTCGACGCAGCCGGGCGTGAGCGACCCGTCGAGGCCGCAGAGAGTAATGGGGTCGGGTGCGCCGGAGCCGGTCGGGACCACGACGATGCTGGGGACGGCGTACGTACCGCCACGGGGCGCACCGCGCGCGCCGTCGTTCGTGCAGGTGACGGACCTCGGGACCGGGCATGAGGCGCGCGTGGCGTGGCTGGACAACTCCGTGGACGAGACGGGGTTCGAGATCGTGCGGGAGAAGCAGTCGGGGTCGACCTGGGGACAGGCGGCGTCGATGGCGGTGCCGGCGGACACGACGACGTACACCGACTCGCCGGGGCCCGGTGTGTTCCGGTATCGGGTGAGGGCGTCGACCTCGGGCAGCCCGTCGCGGTTCACGGCCTGGGCGATGGGGAGCGTCTCGGACGTGGCGCCGGTGGCGCCGAGCGGGCTCATGGTGATGGACCTGGGCGGCGGCGCGCAGATCTCCGCGACCTGGACAGACAACTCGGACAACGAGGGCCAGTTCGAGCTGAATCGCGAGCGGCTCTCGGGGTCGACATGGGGAGCCGGGGTGACGTTCACGACGAGCGCGAACGTGACGAACTACATGGACCAGCCTGGGGCCGGGTCGTTCCGGTACCGGGTAAGGGCGGCGAACGCGTCGGGCGCCTCGGGGTACACCGCCTGGGTGACGCCGGTGGCGGCGCCGACTCCGCCGGTGGCGCCGAGCGGAATCGCGGCGGTGAGCCTGAACGACGGCGTGCAGACGCGTGTGACGTGGGTGGACAACTCGGCCGACGAGGCGGGGTTCGAGATCGTGCGTGAGACGCAGTCGGGCGGGAGCTGGGTGTCCCCGGCGACGTTCACCGTCGGGGAGAACGTGGTGGTGTACACGGACAGCCCCGGGGTGGGCACGTTCCGGTACGAGGCGCGGGCGGTGAACGGGGCGGGCCCGTCGGCCTACACGGCGTGGGCGACAGTGATGGTGGCGGGGGTGGTGCCGAGCGCGCCGAGTTCGCTGCAGGCCGTGGACCTTGGGACGGGGTCGTCGGTCCGCGTGACGTGGACGGACAACTCCAGCAACGAGACGGGCTTTGACCTGGCGAGGGAGCAGCTGTCCGGGGCGACATGGGGTTCGCCGGTGTCGTACCCGCTGCCGGCGAACACGACGTTGATGACGGATACGGCGACCGTCGGGACGTTCCGGTACCGCGCAAGGGCGACCAGCAGCGCGGGCGGCTCGGCGTACACACCGTGGGTGGTGGTGGCGGTGGCGGCGTCGGTGCCGAACGCGCCCGCAAGCCCGGTGGCGGCGGACATCGGGAACGGACGGGCGATGTTCTCGTGGGCGGACAACTCCGCGAACGAGACGGGGTTCCAGATCGAGCGGAGCCCGGCGTTCTCGCAGGGGACGGTGACGGTGAGCGCGAACGTCGCGAACTACGTCGATGCCTGCGGGCCGGGGTCGTTCAGCTATCGCGTGCGGGCGATGAACGGGAGCCAAGCCTCGGCGTGGACGGCGTGGGCGGCGGTCGTGGTGGCGGGCTCGGGCGGCGCGACGCCGGCGGCGCCGGATCAGTTCGAGGTCGGAAGGGACTTCGGCAACTGGAACGCGCTGCGGCTCAGATGGTCGGATAACTCGACGGACGAGACGGGGTTCGTCGTGGAGAGAGAGCGTGAGACGTCGCCGGGCGTCTGGGGAGAGACGACGACCCTGAACGCGCCGGCCGATGCGGTGACGATCGCGGACGTTCCGGGGACCGGGCGGTTCCATTACCGCGTCGCCGCGAACGGGGTCGGCGGGATGTCGCCCTGGACGGCGCGGCAGGAGAGCCACGGGTGGACGGTGTTCGTTCCGAGCGGTGACACGCATGTGATCTACGTCAGCAACTCGGAAGGGAACGACGCGAACTCCGGCTTCGACGAGCTGCATGCCAAGCGGACGGTGGCGGCCGGGGTCGCGCTGCTGCGGCATACCTATCCGGACTGGCTGCTGCTGAAGCGCGGGGACACCTGGGACGAGCCGCTAGGGACCTGGCGGAAGTGCGGGCGCTCGGCCAGCGAGCCGATGGTGGTCGGCACGTACGGTCCGACAGTCGGCGAGAGGCCGCTGCTGCGGACGGGGACGACGACGGGGTTCACCCGCGTGGGCGGGAGCGCGTCGCCCCCGACGCTGGATTACGTCGCGGTGACCGGCGTGCACATGGTGGCGAACACGTACAACGGCTCGAACGCCTCGCCGTCGGGCGTGGATTGGCTCGGGCCGGGGACCAACTTCCTGGTCGAGGACTGCAGCTTCGAGGGGTTCTCGAGCGGCGTGGTCGTCCAGGCCACCGCGAGCACGCCCGTGCAATGGGTGAGGGTGTCGCGCAGCGTCATCGCGGACAGCTACTCGAACCTCGGGCACGCGCAGGGGATCTACTGCTACGCGGTGAACCACCTAATGGTCGAGGAGAGCGTGATTGACCACAACGGGTGGAAGGAGGGCGTGGCGGTCCCGACGATGTTCAACCACAACTTCTACCTGAGCAGCGACATGGCCGACATCACGCTGAGGAACAACATCATCAGCCGGGCATCGTCGCACGGAATCTCGATGAACATGCCCGGGCTGATCGAGGGCAACCTCATCGTGCGGAACTCGATCGGCATCTTCATGCGCACGGCGCCCGCGACGGCGCGCGGCAACGCGATCCTGGAAGGGCGCGACATCGACCCGAGCCTTCCGCGGGGCTTCGGGATCGTCCTGGGGCCCGTGTGGCCGGACACGCCGGGCCTGGTGGCGGGCCCCGCGCTGGTTGAGAACAACATCATCGCCAACAAGACCTGCGTGGGGCAGGAGTCGGCGATCTCGGTCTCGAGCAACGTCGCGACGAACAACGCGACGCAGACGATCAGGAACAACATGGTGTACAACTGGCTCTCGACGGGCCTGAACATCGGGAACTCGAACACCACGCGGTACGACCAGGTCATCGTGCAGAACAACTCGTTCTGGGAACCGAGCGCGGTGTCGCGGCTGGTCAACCACTACCCGTCGCCGGTGGACCGGACACGGTTTCAGTATAGCGGTAACCACTACTCGACGCAGGCGGCGGCGAGTTCGTGGTTCGCTATCGCCGACAACATCCGGTCATTCGCCCAGTGGACGACCGACAGCGGCGAGACCGGCGCGACCACGACGGCGCCCACTGTTGATGCGCGGAACCTGAGCGCCGGGCAGTACTACGCGAACGTGTTCGGGGGCGCCGCGACGCTCGAGGCGTTCCTGGCCGATGTTCGTTCCCGCTCCAGGTACGGCGGGCAGCCCACGCCCGGCGTGCACCACGAGTGGGACTCGCGCCTTGCGGCCCCGGCGGTGATCAGGTACGTCCGGGACGGCTTTGGCCTCCCGTGATTCTCCGGGGTGAACGCCGCTCGAGCACGGGTCGCGGTGAACGTACGCCGCGGCCTGGGTTGTCGAGCGGCCGGCCTGCGTGGATTGTCGGGCTGTACGGTACGGGCCCGCGTGTCCGGAGTGACTGTCCGGGTGGACTTCGGCGGAGTCGCTCGGCCCGGTGCTGCGGGCCGCTGTTTCTCGAGTGTCTCTGAATAGGAAACAGTCCGTGGCCGTTGGCAGCGCACGTCGCTCCGGCGTCGGGGGACGTCTCTTGAGCAGGAACAACCTGTCAGTATGACCGGCGAGCGGGAGATCGGGCCGGGGAGCGGACCCCGGAGCACGGGCCAAGGGCTGGGGCGCCTCGTCACCGGCTGCGCCAAGGTCGGGTGGGTGCAGTGGACGGTCGTGATCATCACGAACGTCGTCGCGGTCGCCCTGCTTCTGCTGACGGGAGTTGTCGGCAAGGGGCGGGAGCCAATGTCCGCGCACCCCGAAGAGCGCTCGGTCTTCGGGGTGGAGGACTTCATCTACCTGTACGCGGGCGGATCGGCCTGGGCCAGCGGGCAGAGTCCGTACGACCCTGCGGTCCTGCGGGACGCGGGCGCCGCGGCGTTGCGCGGATCGTCGCTCGAAGCGGCGACAGGTGAGCTGACGTCGGCGTTCGCGTACCCGCCGACCGCGTCGGTGCCCTTTGCATTGCTCGCGGCGTTGCCGTTCGGGACGGCACGGACGGCGTTTGCGGCGATCAACATCGCTTCGGCGGGACTTCTCGCGATCGCCGGTGTGCTCATGATCGGCGCGCGCGCGCGATATTCCCCGTACCGGGTCCTGGTGACGGGCGGGAGCGTGGCGTTGACGATCGGGAGCCCGTTCGTCTCCCACAACCTGTGGATGGGGCAGAGCTCGATGGTGGTCGTTGCGCTGCTGTGCGGGTCGTTCCTGGCCGAGCGAGGCGTGCGGCCGGCGCTGAGCGGCGTGGGCGCGGCGATCTCGACGCTCAAGCCGACGCCGGGGGTGTTCGTGATCGCTTCGATGGTGCTCGGGCTCCGGCGCCGGGCGGTCATCGCGATGATCATCGCGTGCGCGGCGCTGGCCGGCCTGGCGATCCGGGCGGACGGGCCCGTGGGCACGGCCCGGGAGTGGCTTGCCTCGGTCGATGTCTACAGGCAGGCGACGCAGAACCAGCCGGGCTTCCAGCACAGCTTCGGGGTCCGGAGCCTTCTGTACGATGCCGGTGTGGTAGCTCCGCCCCTGGGCGCGGCGGGGCTTCTTGCCTTCGGCGGGCTCTGGTGGTTCCGGCGGTTCTTCGGCGCTTCGGAGTTCTTCGCCGCGTGCCTTGCGCTGGCCGTGCTCTTTGTGCACGCGCACGACTATGACCTGGTGGGCGTGATCCCGCTGTTCGTCGTTCTGCTGGGGCGGCATGCGGGCTCGCTGGCGGCGCTGGCGGGGATCACGGGTGTCGTCGTGATCACCTACGTCCCGCTGAGGTTCGTGGTGCGACCGGACTTCCCGCTGCTCGGACGGTACCGCGAGGTCGCGGTGCTGGTGCTGCTGGCGTGGCTGCTCGTTGGCGTCGCGCGCGAAGGAAGGCGGCGTGGTGCCGTCGCGGCGACGATTTCCTCGACGGACGAAGGGGAGGGGACGGCCGGGACGTTGCGGGCACTTTCCGGCGTGAGCGGCGACGGTCCGCGGGACGCCAGGAAGGCGTGAGGACCCTGACCGAGACCGGCGCGACGAACGGAACGCTGATGGGGTACGTCGTCCCCGAGTTTCCCGGGCAGACACACATCTTCTTCTGGAGGGAGATCAAGGCTTTGACGGAGCGAGGGATCGTGCCGCGGTTGATCAGCACGCGGCGGCCGGACCGGTCGGTGGTCTGCCACGACTGGTCGGAGGCGGCGATGGCGAGGACGAGGTACTTGTTCCCGCCGGGTGCCTTTGAGGTGCTGGGCGCGATTGGGCTCATGGTCGCGGCTGGTCCGGTCAGGTGGGCGAGGATGGCGCGCGTGCTGCTGTCTCCGGAGGTCGGCGGAGTGGCCGACCGGGTGCGGCTGCTGGGCCTGGCGCTGATGGGCGCCCAGCTGGCTCGCCTTGCGGAGCGGGAGGGCTGGACGCACGCGCACGTGCACTCGTGCGGCGATGCCGCGTTCATCGGGCTGTTCGCGAGCATGTTCGGTCATGTCGGCTACAGCCTTTCGCTGCACAGCCGGCTGGACACCTTCGGGCGCGGGCAGTCGTTGAAATGGCGGGGCGCGGAGTTCGGCACGACGGTGACGGAGCGGTTGAAGAAGGAGGTTCTCGGGGCGGTTGCCGGGCTCGGCGACGATCGGGTCGAGGTCGTGCCTATGGGCGTGGAGGTCGACGTCTTCCGCAGGTCGGCGCCGTACGAGGCGTTCTCCGGATGGGCCGGGGGAGAAAGTCTGCGGACGGTGACATGCGGGCGGCTGGTGGCGGGCAAGGGACATCAGGATCTGATCCGGGCGGTGGGGCATCTCGGGCGTGCGGGGAAGCGTGTGACACTGAGGATCCTCGGCGAAGGGCCGGCGCGTCCGGCCCTGGAGCGGCTGATCGTCGAGGAGGGGTTGACGGGCGCGGTCTGTCTGGCGGGCGCGGTGGCGGAGCGGATCGTGCTTGAGGAGCTCGGGCGTGCTCACGTGTTCGCGTTGGCGAGCCACGAAGAGGCCCTTGGCGTGGCCACGATGGAGGCGATGGCCATGGAGCTGCCCGTGGTCGTTACGCGAGTGGGGGGCGTGGGGGAACTGGTGCGCGAGGGCGTGGACGGGCTCATGGTGACGGCGCAGCGGCCGGAGGAGATGGCCGTGGCGATCGACCGGGTGGCGGGGGACGCGGCGCTGGCGGTGCGGCTCGGGCGGTCGGGGGCGGAGCGGGTCCGACGGGAGTTCGGCAGCACGAGGAGCGCCGAGGTGCTCGCCCGACGTATCCTGCGGGGAACGCCGGCGGCTCAGACCGGGGGCCGGGCGTGACACGGGCGCTGTTGATCGCGGAGGCGGCGAATCCGGAATGGACGAGCGTCCCGCTGGTGGGGTGGTCGCACGCGCGGGCGCTGATGGGACTGTTGGATGCGCACCTGGTGACGCAGGTGCGCAATCGCGACGCGATCATCCGGGCGGGGCTGCCGGAGCAGCCGGAGTTCGGGGGCTTCACGGCCATCGACAGCGAACGGTTTTCCCGTCCCCTCTGGAGGCTGGCCGGCGTGCTGAGGGGCGGGTCGGGGAAGGGGTGGACGATGGTCACGGCGCTGTCGGCGCTGTCGTACTACTGGTTCGAGCACCTGGTGTGGTGGACGTTCGGCGCGCGGATCGAGGCCGGCGAGTACGACGTAGTTCATCGGCTGACCCCGCTGAGCCCGACGGTCCCGAGCCTGATCGCTTCGCGGTGCCGGCGGGCGGGCGTTCCGTTTGTCCTGGGGCCGCTGAACGGCGGCGTGCCCTGGCCGCGAGAGTTCGGGGGCGCGAGAAGGAAGGAGCGAGAATGGCTGTCGTACGTCCGCGGCCTGCATCGCCTGATGCCGGGGTACGGGGCGACGAGGCGGAATGCGTCGGCGATCCTCATCGGATCGAGGGACACGTGGTCGCAGATGCCGCGGTGGGCGCTGGGCAAGTGCGTCTACCTGCCGGAGAACGGGGTTGACCCGGCGAAGTTCGCGGCGCGCCGGGCGGGGCGCCGGCCCGGGCCGCTGAGGGCGGTCTTCGTCGGGCGGCTCGTGCCGTACAAGGGGCCGGACATGCTGGTGGAGGCGGCGGCCCCGCTGGTCAGGGCGGGAACGCTGGAGCTGACGATCGTCGGCGATGGTCCGCTGATGGGTGAGCTGAGGGCGATGGTGGAGCGTGAGGGGATCGGCGGCGGGGTGACGCTGACGGGCTGGGTTGAACAGGGGCGGGTGCAGGATCATCTCGTGGACGCGGACGTGTTCGCGTTTCCGAGCATCAGGGAGTTCGGCGGCGCGGTCGTGCTGGAGGCGATGGCCCTGGGCGTGGTTCCGATCGTGGTGGACTACGGCGGGCCGGCGGACCTGGTGACACCGTCAACGGGGTTCAGCGTTCCGATCGCGTCGAGGCGACGGATTGTCGAGGCGTTCCGGGACCGGCTCTCCCAGGCGGGCGCGGCGCCGGGATCGCTGGAGCGGATGCGGACAGCCGCGATGGCGCGGGTGGATTCGCAGTTCACGTGGGAGGCGAAGGCGAGGCAGGTGGAAGAGGTGTACCGGTGGGTGCTGGGGCAGCGGTCGGAGAAGCCGGATTTCGGGATGCCGCTGCGTGAGCCGGGGAGGGCGGCGGTCGAGAGCGTGCCGGCGCCCCGGGTGGCGGCGGTGGGGGAGGGCGCGGAGAGCCGATGAACCTGGTTGCGCTGATCGCGCTCCTGGGGTGGGCGCCGCTGGCATGGCTGATGTTCATGATCATGCCGGCGCGGCGCGCCGTGGCGCTGACGTACGTGGCGGGATGGCTGTTCCTGCCGATGGCGAGCTTCGACATCCCCAACGTGCACATCTATACGAAGATGAGCGCTGTCGGCATCGGCGCATTGGTGGGTGTGGTCGTCTTCGACATGCCGCGGCTCATGGCGGTCCGGCCGAGCCTCGCCGATCTCCCGATGGTGCTCTGGTGCATCATTCCGGCGCTGTCGTCGATATCCGTCGGAGAGGGGCTCGGGGTTGTCACGACGGTGAACCAGGTGATTGTCTGGGGCGTGCCGTACCTGATCGGACGGGCCTATTTCTCGCATCTGGAGGGGCTCAAGGAGTGGGCGGTGTGGCTGGTGATCGGCGGGCTCGCGTACGTTCCGTTGGTGCTGTTCGAGGCGAGGATGAGCCCGCAGCTGCACAACTGGATCTACGGTTTTCACGCGCACGATTTCGGCCAGACCAAGCGGGCGGGGGGGTGGCGGCCGACGGTGTTCATGCAGCACGGTCTGGCGGTGGGCCTGTTCATGAGCAGCGTGGCGCTGGTGACGTTCTGGCTCTGGTGGACGGGGGCGGTCCGAACGATCGCCGGGATCCGGACGTCGTGGCTCGTGCTGGTGACGCTGGGCACGGCGGTGCTCTGCAGGTCGACCGGCGCGACGTTGCTGCTCCTGCTGGGCGTGGTGGCGCTGCTAGCCACGGCGAAGATGAGGACGTCGCTGGTGGTGCTGGGGATGCTGCTCTTCCCGGCAGCGTACATCGGCGCCCGGGTTGTACTGCATTGGAACGGCGAGGAGCTCATCGATCTGGCAGGTATGATCAGCCCTGATCGTGCCGCGTCGCTTCGCACCCGTCTCAACAGCGAGGCGTGGATCGTGCAGAACGCGAGGGAGCATTGGTGGCTGGGGAACGCGAGTTTCATATGGTCGGGGACGGCGCTGGGGGAAGGGGCAGGGCAGGTGATCAGCGACAGCCTGTGGATATTGATCCTGGGGCGAAACGGTGCGCTGGGGCTCGCGGCGCTCGAGGCCTCGATGCTCCTGCCGGTCTGGCGATTCCTTCGGCACTGGCCGGGCAGGACGTGGAGCGACGCGAAAGTGGCTGGCGGCGCGGCGCTGGCGGTCGTTGTCATGGTGTTCATGTGCGACACGCTGCTCAACGCGATGCTGAACCCGTTGTTTGCCATCGCGATGGGGGGGCTGATGTCCGCGACGCTGGTGAGAACGGAGTCGGTGCGCCGGTCGCCCGCGATAGGAGCGGGCCGACGCATGATTCCGAGTACCGAGCCAGGGACGGCGGACGGGGAGAGAGGATCGCGGCCCGCATGACGCGGTCTGATGCCCGGGCATATATGTACGGGAAACTTCGACGAACGTTGCGGACGGTCGCCGAGAACTTGGCCGCGCAGGGTCACCTGGGGCGGGCGTACGTGCGTCTCCGGCGTGTCGCCGGCGCGACGATCCTGATGTACCACAGCGTTTCGCGACCGGGCCTGCGGAGGTGGATGTCGCCCGGGACGAGCATCGAGGCCGAGAAGTTCGAGGCTCACCTGGCGCAGATTCTCTCAAAGAGGCGCGTGATCTCGCTGTCGGAGCTGGTGACGGCGATCGAGGGTGGCCGGACGCTCCCGGCCGGCACGGTGGTGTTGACGTTCGACGACGGGTACGTGGACAACCTGCGGGTGGCCGCGCCGATCCTGGTGGGGATGGAGTTGCCCGCCACGTTCTACCTTCCCACGGGGCTGGTCTCGCGGGGCGAGAGCCCGTGGGTGGACCGGCTGTGCGCGGCACTGGCGCTGCGGCGCAACTCGCTGCTGGATCTGGGGACGATCGGTGCGGGCCGTTTCGATCTGGACGACCGTGCGCAGGGGGGGGAGGCGTACCGGGTCGTGCACGACAGGCTCCTCATCGCCGGACGTGGGGAGAGGGGGCCGATCTTCGCGGAGCTCGAGGCGCAGCTCCGCCCGAGCGGACAGCCGCCGCGGCTGACGATGAGCTGGGACGAAGTCCGCGAGCTGGCGGGGATGAGCCCGGGGTTCGAGATCGGCGCGCATACACAGGAGCACCTGGACCTCTGCGCGCACACGGGAGCGATCGCGAGGGAAGAGGTGGCGGGGTGCGTGGCCGACGTGGAGCGCGAGGTCGGGCGCCGGCCCGAGCACTTCTCGTTTCCGTACGGGAGGTGGTGCGAGGAGACCGTGGCGGTGGTGCGGGAGAGCGGTTTCCGCTCGGCGGTGGCGGACGGGGGTGACGTGCTGATCACCGGCGAGACGGACCGGTATTGTCTGGGGCGGGTGGATTGCCCGCGGTCGGTGGCGGACCTGCTGTACAAGACCAGCGGCGCCTACCCAGGGCTGGAGCGGGCGCTTGGGAGGGATCGATGACGGGGCCGAGGGTCACCGCGGTGATCGTGACGTACCGATCGGAGCCGACGATCCGCGCCTCGATGGGAGCGGCGAGGAGGTGCTTAGACGCGGGGCTGATGAAGGCGGTCGTGGTGGACAACCTCAGCGGCGACGGGACACGGGAGATTCTCGAGCGGGAGGCGGGGTGGGCGACGGTCATTCTGAACGACCGCAACCTCGGATTCGGGCGTGGGTGCAATGCGGGGCTGGCGCGGGTCGAGACGCCGTACGTGCTGTTCCTGAACCCCGATGCGGTGATCGAGCCGGAGGCGGTCGCGACGCTGGTGGAGTTCCTGGATTCGCGGCCGTCGGTGGGGATCGTCGCGCCGGCGACGATCGTCAGCGACACCATTCTCCAGATGGCGGGGGGCCTGCCGACGCCGTGGGCGGTGATCGTCGGGCGGGGGCATCCGCGTGGGAGACGGCGCGAGATCCAGGTCGGGGAAGCGCCGTTCGAGACAGACTGGGTGTGCGGGGCGGTGCTCATGGCCCCTACGGGGTTGATGAAGGAGCTGGGAGGGTTCGACCCACGGTTCTTTCTTTATTTCGAGGAGACGGATCTCTGCCGCCGGGTGCTGGACCGCGGAAGGACGATCTGGGCGACGGGGACGGCCGTGGCGCGGCACGTGGGCGGCGCGAGCTCGGCGGAGCTCGCGGAGGTGAAGCCCGGGTGGTGCAACCCGCGGTATTTCTTCCCGAGCAGGTTCTACTACCTGCGGAAGCACCACGGCCTCGGGATGGCCGTGGCGGCGGAGATCGGGGAGATCGCGATGCTGGGCCTGCGCGAGGTGAAGTGGCGGCTCGCCGGTCGCCCACAAGGGGTCCTGAAGAATCGGCTGCGTGCGCCGGTGCTGAGGATGCCGGAGCTGCCGGGCTGACGGATGGCGGCCATGGGGATCAAGAGCGTGACGGCGGCGAATGATGTCGGGACCGCACAGAGGGACGTGGCCCCGGGGCGCGACGGAGCGGCCTCGGCGGCCAGCGGAGTGATCGGGATCGTCGTCATCGGGCGGAATGAGGGCGAGCGGCTGACGCGCTGCCTAGAGTCGCTGCGCGGGCAGGACGGCGTCGTGGTGTACGTTGATTCGGCCTCTACGGACGGGAGCGCCGATCGGGCGCGCGAGATGGGCGTCGAGGTGGTCGTGCTGGACGGGTCGAGCCGGCTGAGCGCGGCGCGCGGACGGAACGAGGGTTTCGCCAGGCTTGCCCAGGGGGCCCCGACCGAGTTCGTGCAGTTTGTGGACGGGGACTGCGAGATCGCGCCCGGGTGGCTCGAGCGGGGCGCGGCAGCGCTGCGGGAGGATGCGACGCTGGGCGTCGTGTGCGGACGGCTGCGCGAGAAATGGCGGGAGCGGTCGGTCTACGCGAGGCTGTGCGACATGGAGTGGGACGGCCCGGTCGGGGAGATCCGCGAGTGCGGCGGGGTCGCGATGTACCGCGCGGCGGCGTTCGCGGGCGCGAGGGGCTTCAACGCGGCGATCCGCTGGGGCGAGGAAGGGGAGCTGTGCGGGCGGCTGCGGAAGGCGGGGAGCAGGATCGTGCGGATCGACGCGCCGATGGGGGTCCACGACGCGGGGATCAACTCGCTGGGGGGCTGGTGGCGGCGGGCGGTGCACGCGGGGCACGCGTACGCGCTCTCGGCGGCGCTGCCGGAGGACGTGCGGAGCGAGCAGAAGCGGCGGAGGGTGTGGTCCAATGTGCTGTGGGCGGCGGTGATGCCGATGGTCGGCGTGGCGGGGCTCATCGGCGCGGCGTGGTGGCGATGGCTCGGGGCGCTTCCGGTTCTGCTGATGATCGTGTACGCGATGCAGGTCTTCCGGGTGTGCCTGCGGACAGCCCGGGAGGGGCGGAGCGCCGGGGACGCGTGGGTGTACAGCGTCTTCTGCCTGCTGGCGAAGTGGCCGCAGGTGGTGGGACAGATAAAGTACTGGCGGGGGCGATGAGGCCGTTGGGCGGGCGGTCGAGCAGCGGGTCGGGATCGAGCCATGGCGCGGCGTCACGGTCGGGCGGCAGCGGGAGGGGTCGGATGAGCGTGCGGCGGGCTGCGCGGTCGGCGCTGGATGTGGCGGCAGAGTTCACGGGGTTGCTCGGGTGGAGCGAGCGGCGGATGCGCGCGGGGCTGACGGTCCTGACGTACCACCGGGTGCTGCCGGACGAGCTCTGCGGCGCTTGCTTGTTCCCAGGGCTGGTGACGCCGCTGAGCGTGTTCAGGGACCAGATGTGCTGGCTTGCGGGGCGGTGCTGCGTCATGACCGTGGGCGAGGCGGTGTTGTCGGGCCTGTCGGAAGGGAGAGCACGCGATGGGGACAGCCGGCCGCTCGTGGGCGTGAGTTTTGACGACGGTTACGCCGACAACTTCTCGATCGCGGCTCCGGTGCTGAAGGAGCGTGGGCTGCTCGGGACATTCTTCGTGACGACGGGGACTCTGGGGACGCTGGACCTGTTGTGGTTTGATGTCGCGGCCCGGCAATGGCAGATGGCGACGGGCGTGCAGCTGGCGGATGCGGCGAGAGGGTCCGGCGTGGAGCCGGCGGCGGGCCGGAGCGAGCGGCCGGTGCTGGCGGAGTGGATGGGATTCTTGAAACGACTGCCGCCGGGCAGGCGCACGGCGATCCTGGAGTCGCTCCCGAAGATTGACCGGCCTGCAAGGGAGTCGCTGGATCGGATGATGACGGAGGAGGAAATACGGTCGTTGCACGCGGCTGGGCACGAGATCGGCTCGCACACGGTGAGCCACCCGCTCTTGCCGCAGCTCTCCGAGGCGGAGCTCGACGAGGAGCTCGCGGGCTCGAGGCGGCGGCTGGAGTCGTGGCTGGGAGCCGGGGAGGTCAAGGGCATCTGCTATCCGAACGGTGATCACGATGCGCGGGTGACCGGGGCCGCTGAGCGGGCGGGGTACGCGTACGGGTGCACGACGATGACGGGCCGGAACGAAGCGGGGACAGACCGCATGCGGCTGCGGCGCATGGACATGAACCCGCGTCGGGTGACCAACGCGGCGGGCCGGCACGACGAACGGGCGTTCCGCGCCGAGATCTCTCTGCTGCACGGAGCGATCCGATGAGCGACATCGCCGCCGGGTCGCGGGTCCGTGTGGCCTACCTGAACACGGAGTACCCGAGCCTTTCGCACACGTTCATCGAGCGCGAGGTTCGCGCGGTGCGGCGCGCGGGGATCGAGATCGTCCCTTTCACGGTGAGGCGGACCGGGGCGACGGGGAGGCTGAGCCGGGAGCATGATGAGGCGGCGGAGGAGGTGGTGTGCGTTCTGGACGGCTGGGGGCGACTTCTCAAGGACGCGCTGGCGGAGGCGCTGTCGCGGCCCGCGGGCACGGCCAGAGCGCTGGTTGCATCGCAGCGGCTGTCGTGCGGGGGGCTTGGGAGCAGGCTGAGGCACGTGGCGTACGTTCTCGAGGCGGCGCGGCTGGCGAGGTTGTTGCGGCGCCGCGGGCTGGGGCACGTGCACGTGCATATGGCCAACAACGGGGCCGCGGTGGCGCTGCTTGCAACGGTGATCGATCGGTCGCTGGGCTACAGCCTGAGCATCCACGGATCCGCGGAGTTCTTCCATGTCGATACGTGGGCGCTGAAGGCGAAGGCGGAGGGGGCGATGTTCGTGCGGTGCATCTCCGATTTCTGCCGCGCGCAGGTGATGGCCTGGAGCGACCCGCCGGCGTGGGGGCGGATGCATGTGATCCACTGTGGCGTGGACGTCGAGCGGTTCCGACCCGGCGGGGGGCCCTCGGGCGGAGAGCTCGGGTTGCTGACGGTGGGGAGGCTGCATCCGATCAAGGGGTACCCCCTGCTGCTGGAGGCTTGCCGGATGCTCAAGGATCGCGGGGTTGCATGGCGGCTGGAAATGGTGGGCGACGGTCCGATGCGCGGCGAGCTGGAGGCGCGGGCTCGGGAGCTGGGAATCGACGACCAGGTGGTGTTCAGCGGCGCGGTGGGGCAGGACGCCATCCGCGAGCACTACGAGCGGGCGGACATCGTGGTCGTGAGCAGTTTCATGGAGGGCGTTCCTGTGGTGCTTATGGAGGCGATGGCCATGGGGAAGGCGGTGCTGGCGACGAATGTCGGCGGGATCCCCGAGCTGGTGGAGCGCGGCCTGACCGGGGAAGTAGTGCCTCCGGGGTCGGCGTCGTCGCTGGCCGACGGGTTGTTCTCGATGGCGCGGGGCAGAGAGCGTCTCAAGGAGATGGGGGCGGCGGCGAGGTCGAAGATCGTCGGCGAGTTTTCGATCGAGGGGACGGGCGAGCAGATGGAGCGGTTGTTCAGGCAATACCTGGGAGGGCCGAGCGATGCTCCTTCCGGGGGGAGAGCGTGGCGACCAGGGCGAGGGGGATCGGGCCGTCGAGACCAAACGACGCACGGGGGTCCTGGTCAGGTGACTGCGATGGACGACGCGCGCGGGTATGTCCTGATTTCGCCGTGCCGGAACGAGGCGGCGTACATGCGTCGCACGCTGGAGAGCGTGGCGTCGCAGACGGCGGCGCCGGCGTTGTGGGTGGTCGTCGACGATGGCTCGACGGACGAGACGGCGCGGATCCTGGAGGAGTATCGGGCGAGGCTGCCCTACCTTCGGGTGGTCACACGCGCCAACCGGGGGAAGCGGGCGGTCGGGCCGGGGGTCATCGAGGCGTTCTACGACGGGCTGGCGTCGGTGGACTTGGAGCGGTTCGAGTATGTGTGCAAGCTGGACCTTGATCTGGAGTTGCCGCCCGGGTATTTCCAGATCCTGATCGAGCGGATGCGGGCCGAGGCGCGGCTGGGCACGTGCTCGGGGAAGCCGTATTTCCCGGATCAATCGACGGGGAAGCTGGTCCCGGAGGTCTGCGGGGATGAGATGTCGGTGGGCATGACTAAGTTCTACCGCGTGGAGTGCTTCCGTCAGATCGGGGGGTTCGTGCGGGAGGTGATGTGGGATGGGATCGACTGCCACCGCTGCCGCATGCTGGGGTGGATCGCGTGCAGCTTGGACGAGCCGGAGCTTCGCTTCGTGCACCTGCGGCCGATGGGGTCGAGCCAGAAGGGGATCTGGACGGGGCGGAAGCGGCACGGGTACGGGCAGTACTTCATGGGGACGGGGGTGAGCTACATCGCGGCGAGCGCGCTCTTCCGGCTGCTGGAGCCGCCGGCGATCGTCGGGTCCGCCGCGATGCTCTGGGGGTACCTCTCGGCAATGGCCCGGCGGAGGCCGCGGTACGGCGACGCCGGGTTCAGGCGGTTCCTGCGGAGGTACCAATGGGAGGCGCTGTTCCGCGGGAAGGCGGCGGCGACGCGAAGGACGAACGATCGGAGTGCCACGGCGTGGAGCGCGCAGTGGGCGACCGGGAAGGCGTGATGATCAGCGAGCAGGAGCCCGGCACGGGCGGGGCAGGGCGCGCAGCGGGCGCGGATCGCACTGCGGCATTTCCGGAGGCGGGTCCGGGGCGGACGCGCCTGCTGGGGTTCGGGCTGGACCGCGTGACGCTCGGGGGCGCGGTGGCGAGGATCTGCGATTCGCTTCGCGCCGGCGTCGGCGGATGGGTCATCACGCCCAATCTCGACATTCTTCGGCGGATCGTCCGGGACCGGAGGTTCGCGCAGCTGGCCGAGGGGACAACCCTGCGGCTGGCGGACGGGATGCCGCTGGTGTGGGCGAGCAGGCTCAAGCGGTGCCCTCTGCCCGAGCGTGCGGCGGGGTCGGACCTGATCTGGGCGCTGTGCGAGCGCGCGGCGGCGGAGGGATGGTCGGTGTTTCTGCTGGGGGGCAATCCCGGCGCGGCGGCGGCGGCCGCCGCGGCGCTGAGCGCGCGATCTCCCGGCCTGCGCGTCGCCGGAACGGAATGCCCGGAGTTCGGGTTCGAGCACGACGCGGCGTATCTTGCGGGGCTGACGGAACGCCTGGTGGAGGTGCGGCCGGACATTGTCTTCGTGGCGCTGGGATCACCGAAGCAGGAGCGGCTGATCTCGCAGCTCCGGGCCGTGCTGACGCGGAGCTGGTTCCTGGGGATCGGCGTGACGTTCAGCTTCGTGAGCGGCGAGATCAAGCGGGCACCGGTGTGGATGAGACGGTGGGGGTTGGAATGGACGCACCGCCTGGCGCAGGAGCCCGGCCGGCTGGCGAAGCGGTATCTGGTGGACGGCGTGCCGTTCGCGGCGCGTCTGATGGCGGTGTCGGCCTGGGAGGGGGTGGCGGCGCCCAGGGTGGCGGACGGCGTCAGCGTGGACTCGGGAGAGGTGTCGTGACGACGGCGGGCGCCGATGTCCGCGCCGGCGCCGCGGTCCGGGATCGAGAGGGCGGCGTGCGCGAGGCGGGCCGGGAAAGCCCCGACTATCTGATGGTGGTGCCTGTGCCGCTGCACCGCCTGGGAGAGGGGCGGTTCGTCGTGGACAGCGCGTTCGGCGAGCATCTGCGGCTGCTGCGGCAGAAGTTGTCGCCGACCTTTGGACGGCTGGTCGTGGCGACACCGGAGATGTCTCGGGAGACCTACGAGCTGGCCCGGGCGAGCATGATGGAGGTGGACGAGGCGCGGGAGGGGATCGAGTTTGTCGCGCTGTTCCCGGCATCGGTCGGCCGGGCGCGGTTCCTGCTCCGGGAGTTCGTGCCCGTGCTGCGGAAGCTCTTCAGAGTCGTGCGGGCCAGCGGGGCGGTGCACGCGGGGCCCTCGCACAACCTGTACCGTCCGATCGAGGCGAGCGCGCTGGCGATGGGCGTCCTTCTGCGGAAGGTGACCGTCAGCGTGAACGACATCGATCTGCGGCAAGAGGCGTGGATGAACTACCGCTGCGGGCGGTGGTCGCGGCGGGGCTACCTGGTCTGCCGTTTCGTCTACGACCCGATCCGCAACTTTCAGCTGCGGCTGGCCGTGCGGACGTGCTCGGTCGTTCTGCTCAAGGGGGCGAAGATGTGCGAGGACTTCGGGCGCGGGCGTGCGAACGTGCACGATTTTCTGGACTCGGCGTACTCGGCCGGGCAGATCATCCCGGACCTGGACCTGCAGCGGAAGCTGGAGACGATGGCGTCCCCGGACTCGTTGCTGGAGATCGTCTACTTCGGGCGGTTGACGGGGTACAAGGGGATCGACCGCTGCCTGCGGGCGCTCCAGATGGTCAGGCGGCGGGGCGTCGATGGTTTCCGGTTCCATGTGATCGGCGGCGGCGAGGACGAGGGGGCGCTGAAGAGGCTGGCGGGCGAGCTGGGCCTGGAGGATCGGGTGATCTTCCACGGGCCGCTGCGGTATGGACCGGAGCTGTTCGGCGCGCTGTACGGCTATCACCTTCTGCTGGCGGCGCCGCTGAGCGAGGACACGCCGCGGAGCGCGCTGGACGCGATGGCCGCGGGCCTTCCGATCCTGGCGTTCGATACGTACTACTACCGGGACCTGGCGCGGAGCGGGGCCGTGGAGGTGGTTCAGTGGCCGTCGGTGGAGGCGATGGCGGAGCGGCTGGCGGCGCTCTGCCAGGACCGCGCCGTGCTCGCGGACCGCTGCCGAAGGGCGGTGGAGTTCGCCCACCAGAACGTGCAGGACGTGTGGCTGGACCGCCGGGTGGCTTGGACACGGGCGTCGATGGAGGCGCGGCCGGGGCGGGCGCGCCGGGGCGGCGCTATCCCTGACGGGGAAAGAGCCGATTAAGGCGGGCCAGGGTGGAAGCATCGAGCTTGATGTCGGCGGCCTTGACGTTGAGGGAGATCTGGGCGGCGCTGGTGGCGCCGGTGATAACGCTTGCGATATTCCGCTGGGCGAGGATCCACGCGAGGGCGAGCTGGGCGGGCTCAACGTGAAGCTCAGAAGCGAGCGAGCACATCTCGCGGATGCGACGCACGTTCTCGGGATTGTTTTTCTCCCTGAATGCGTCGGAGGTGGCCCCGCGGCTGCCCAGTTGAGGGCCGTCGTTGTACTTGCCGGTGAGCAGTCCGCCCGCGAGGGGGCTCCAGACGACCAGCCCCATTCCGAGCCACGCGGTCGCGGGGACGAGGCGGCGTTCGATCCATCGTTCGAGGAGGTTGTACGGGGGCTGCTCGACAAGCGGGGGGGTGAGCCGGTTCCGGCGCGCGATCCAGTGCGCATGGGCGAGGCGCCTGGCCCGCCAGAGACTCGTTCCCCAGTGCAGGATCTTCCCCTGATGGGTCAGGTCGTCCATCGCACGGATGGTTTCGCCAAGGGGGGTATCCGGATCGTTGCGGTGACAGAAGTAGATGTCGAGGTAGTCGGTCCGGAGGTGACGGAGCGTCCGGTCGATGCTCTCCATGATGTGCTTGCGGCTCAGACCGCGGTCGTTGATGTTGTCGCTCATCGGCCAGAAGAGCTTGCTGGAGATCACGAGATCGGCGCGGCGGAATTCGGCGAGGCAGGCGCCGACGGTCCGCTCGGCGCCACCGCCGGCGTAGCCATCGGCGAGGTCGATGAAGTTGACGCCGTTGTCGATCGCGCAGCGGAGGACCTGGCGCGTGGCGGTGGCGCCGAGGCGGTCGCCGAAGGTGAGCCATCCGCCGATGGAGACGGCGCTTACACGGAGGCCGCTGTTGCCGACTCTGCGGTATTCCATGTGCGGACTCGCTCCGGTTGTGCTGCCTGCGCTGGGACTTTCTGGCCCGCTCGATGGACGCCCGGCGCGGGCGGCCGGGGCCTTGAGAGACTATCGGAACCGGGCTTTCCGTGCAGATCGCACGCGGGCGGCGGCGTAGCGGCGACTGATTGCGTCGGTGCACGACGGCTGCCGGGCGGTCTCGTCGCATAGGATGGGTCTTCCGCGAGATGCGAGCACGTGGGGGCGCAGCTCATGCGATGGGCGGGGTGAGCGGCTTGTGGCATGCGCGGGCGGGTGTGCGGGTTGCGGTGTGGGGAGGGAGAGCGGCTCGCCGCCGTGCTGCGGCGAAGGGCTGCCTGTGACGATGAAGTGGAACGCGGAGGATCGGCGGAATGGGTAACAGCCAGCGCTTCAGCTGCTTCCTCATTGGTTCGGACTCATTGCTGATCGAGTGCGGCGACATCCTGCTGGAGCGAGGGCACGAGGTGCGCGGAGTGATCTCGGCGACGGCCCGGATCGCGGACTGGGCGCGGGAGGGCGGTCTTCGGTGGATCGAGCCGGCGGGTGACTTTGGCGCGGAGCTCGGGGACGAGGCGTTCGAATTCCTGTTCAGCATCACGTACCTCTCGCTGATCCCCGGATCGGTTCTGGCCAGGCCGTCGCGTCTGGCCGTGAACTTCCACGACGGGCCGCTGCCGGCCTACGCCGGGCTGAACACGCCGGCGTGGGGCCTGATGAACCGTGAGCGGAAATGGGGGATCACTTGGCACGTGATCACCACGGGCGTGGACAAGGGCGACATCCTGAAGCAGCGGCTTTTCGAGATCGTGCCGGGGGAGACGGCGCTGACGCTCAACACGCGGTGTTTCGAAACGGCGATCGACTCGTTCGGCGAGCTGGTGGATGAGCTGGCGGCCGGCACCCAGCGACGCACGGTGCAGGATTTTTCGAAGCGGACCTATTTCGGCAAGCACACGCTCCCGCCGGCGGCCTGCGCGCTGGACTGGGGGCGGAGTGCGGCGGAGCTCGAGGCGCAGGTTCGGGCGCTGGACTTCGGCCGCTATGCGAACCTGCTGGGTGTGGCGAAGGTGCAGGTGCGGGGCGAGGCGTTCATCGTGCACGAGGCGGCGGAGGCGCAGGGTACGGGGGCCGGCGAGCCGGGGACGGTCGTCGGGATCGACGACGGCGAGATCCGTGTGGCGACGGGAAAGGGTGTGCTCGCGCTGCGGGCCTTCGCGACGACAGGCGGGCAGGGCGTGAGCCCGACGGAACTGGCGTCGCGAACGGCGGTGCGGGTGGGGAGCGCCCTCGGGCGGCTCTCGGCGGAGGAGGCGGAGCGACTCACGACTCTGAACGGACTGGTCCGCCGTGCGGAGGAGTTCTGGGTGGGACGGCTGGCGGGACTTGAGCCCATCGAGCTGCAGCTGCCGGGAGGTGGCGAGCCCGATGCGGACCCCGCCGCGGCCCCGGTGACGATCCCCGTGCCGGCGGACCTTCACGCGCGCTCCGGCGCCGCGGAGCGGGCCGATGTGGTGATCGCGGCGATCGGGGCGTACCTGGCGAGGATCGGCGACGTTAGTAGCTTCCACGTGGGGTTCCGTGATGGCTCGCTGCGCCGGCTCATCGCCGGGTTCGAGCCGTGGTTCGCCGGGCACGTGCCGCTCCTGATCGATGTCGATGCCGCGAAAATCTTCGACGCGGCGCGGGCGAGCCTTGCGGCCGAGCTGGAGACGGTGCGCCGGGGAGGGACCTATCTGCGCGATGTCGTGGCGCGGCACCCCGAGCTCCGGGCGCACTCGGGGCTCGTCGGCGGACGTGCGTTCTCAGTGATCATCGAGCGGGGTGATGGGGGCGGGGTCGAGCCGGGGTCGGACGGCGAGATCGTTGCGTTTGCGGTCGCGGACGACGGCTCATCGGTACGTTGCCGGTTTGACCCGGCGAGGGTCTCGCGCGACGGGGCGGCGGCGCTGGAGCGGCAGCTTGCGGCGTTCCTGGAGAGCCTCGCGGTGGCACCGGCCCGGGCGCTGGGCGAGCATTCGCTGCTGACGGCGGAGGAGAGGCGGCGCATTCTCGTCGACTGGAACAAGACCGATCGACCCTTCCGCGAGCTGTGCGTGCACCAGTTGTTCGAGGAGCAGGCGGCGCGGACTCCCGACGCGGTCGCCGCGGCATTCGGGGACGAGTCGTTGACCTACCGCCAGCTCAACGAGCGGTCGAA
Source organism: Phycisphaerae bacterium (assembly GCA_041485385.1). Classification (GTDB taxonomy): domain Bacteria; phylum Planctomycetota; class Phycisphaerae; order Phycisphaerales; family UBA1924; genus JBGPJM01. The sequence continues at coordinate 23,905 of JBGPJM010000030.1, forward strand.
CCAGCTGGCCACGCACCTGCGCACACTGGGGGTCGGCCCGGACCGCCTGGTGGGAATCTACATCGAGCGGTCGCTGGACTTGCTGGTGGCGATCTTGGGGACGCTCAAGGCGGGTGGGGCGTACGTGCCGCTGGACCCTGCGTACCCGACGGACCGCATCGCCCTGATGCTCGAGGACTCACAGGCGGCGGTGATCATCACCCAGGACTGGCTCGCCGGACAGCTCCCGGCGCACCCGGGGCGGCTCGTGCGGATGGGTCGGGACTGGCCCGCCATCGCGGCGATGCCCACGGGCAACCTGGCGGCGGTCGGCGGGACGACGCCGGCGAACCTGGCGTACGTGATCTACACGTCGGGCTCGACGGGCAAGCCCAAGGGGGTGATGGTCGAGCACCGGAACGTCGCGAACTTCTGCACGGGGATGGACGAGCAGCTGGCGCACGATCCGCCGGGGGTGTGGCTGGCGGTGACGAGCCTGTCATTCGACATCTCGGTGCTCGAGCTGATGTGGACGCTGGCGCGGGGGTTCAAGGTCGTCATCGCGCCGGACCAGCACATCCGGCACCCGGGCGCGACGCGCCGGGTGGAGGGGCGGGCGGGGCAGCTCAACTTCAGCCTGTTCTACTTCGCCAGCGACGAGGGGGAGCTGGGCGAGGGCGGCGCGGCGGACAAGTACAGGCTCCTGATCGAGGGGGCGAAGTTCGCCGACCGGAACGGCTTCGGCGCGGTCTGGACGCCGGAGCGGCACTTCCACGCATTCGGGGGCCTGTACCCCAACCCGTCGGTCGCCGCGGCGGCGCTCGCGACGATCACGAAGAACGTACAGCTTCGGGCAGGAAGCGTCGTGCTCCCGCTGCACCACCCCATACGCATCGCCGAAGAGTGGTCGCTGGTGGACAATCTGTCGAGCGGGCGAGTGGGGATCTCCTTCGCGTCCGGGTGGCAGCCGGTGGACTTCGTCCTGCGCCCCGAGAACTACCAGGACCGCAACGCGCTGCTGTACAGCGGGATCGAGACGGTGAGGAAGCTGTGGCGAGGGGAGGCGGTGGAGTTCCGCGGCGTGACCGGCGAGATGACGCAGATCAGGACGCTGCCGCGCCCGATCCAGTCGGAGCTGCCGGTGTGGGTAACCACGGCGGGGAGCCTGGAGACCTGGAAGAGCGCGGCGAGGGCGGGGGCCAACATCCTCACGCACCTGCTTGGCCAGACGGTGGACGAAGTCGCGGAGAAGGTTCGGGTCTACCGCGACGAGTGGCACACGGCCGGGCATTCCGGCGCGGGGGTCGTCTCGATCATGCTGCACACGTTCGTGGGCGAGGACCGCGAGCGGGTGAAAGAGATCGTGCGCCGGCCGATGATCGAGTACCTGCGGAGCTCGCTGAGCCTGGTGAAGAACGTGGCGTCGTCGTGGGCGGCGTTCAAGCGGAAGGCGGACGGGACGATCGCGCAATCCGGGATCGACCTGAAGACACTCTCCGACGACGAGATGAACGACCTGCTGGCGTTCTCGTTCGAGCGGTACTTTGAAACCAGCGGCCTGTTCGGTACCCCGGACGAGTGCGTGCGCACGGCCGAGGCGCTCGAGGCGGCGGGGGTGGATGACATCGCGTGCCTGATCGATTACGGCGTGCCGTCGGACACGGTCCTGGAACACCTGGAGCTTCTGAGCAGGGTGCGGGAGCGTGTGAGCGGCGCGGCGCGGCGCGTGGACCTGCAGAGCTGGAGCCTGGGTCGGCTCATCCGCGAGCATGGCGTCACGCACCTGCAGTGCACCCCCTCGATGGCGGGGATGCTGCTGGTGGACCAGGAGTCCCGGGAGGCGCTGCGGTCGGTGCGGAACCTGATGATCGGCGGCGAGGCGTTGCCCGTTTCGCTGGCGGCCGAGCTGCGCGCGGTGACCGAGGGGCGGGCGCAGATCACGAACATGTACGGGCCGACGGAAACGACGATCTGGTCGTCGACCCACCCAGCGGACGGGGCGGGCGAGTCGAGCACCGTGCCGATCGGGCGGCCGATCGCCAACACTCGGCTCTACGTGCTGGATTCGCGCCTGAACCCGGTGCCGGTCGGGGTGGCCGGTGAGCTGTACATCGGCGGCGCGGGCGTGGTTCGCGGGTACCTGAACCGGCCGGAGCTCACCGGCGAGCGATTCGTTCGCGACCCGTTCCACGAGGGGGCGGCGCGGATGTACCGCACCGGCGACGTGGCCCGGTTCATGCCGGACGGGGTGGTGGAGTTCCTTGGGCGCGGGGACCACCAGGTGAAGATCCGGGGCCACCGCATCGAGCTGGGGGAGATCGAGGCCGCCATCATGCAGTTCCCGGGCGGGAAGGTCCGCGAGGCGGTAGTCATCGCACGCGAGGACACGCCGGGCGACAAGCGGCTGGTGGGGTATGTCGTGCCGCATAAGCATGGCGAGGTTTCGGTGAAGGGCCTGCGGGAGAGCCTGCGAGCCCGGCTGCCGGATCACATGGTGCCGTCGCACCTGGTGGTGATGGACGCGCTGCCGCTGACGCCGAACAAGAAGGTGGACCGTAAAGCGCTCCCGGCGCCGACGGAGCCCGGCGCGGCGGCGAGGGCGCCGGGCGGCTCCGGGGCGACAGCGCCCGTGGGGGCGGCGCGAGGCCCGAGCAAGCCGGCCAGCGAGATCGAGCGGATCATCGTCCGGGTATGGCTGGAGGTGCTGGGCCTCGAAGAGGCGGGCACGGACGACAATTTCTTCGACCTGGGCGGGCACTCGCTCCTGGCGGTGAAGGCGCACCGCAAGCTCAAAGAGGCCTTCCAGCGCGACATCGCGATCACGGACCTGTTCCGGTTCCCCACGGTGCGGTCTCTGGCGGCGTTCCTGGGCGACACGGGGGGTGACGGGACCCTTCAGAAGAGCCAGGAACGAGCGGCGAGCCGGCGCGAGTTGCTGGTGCAGCGTCAGCGGGCGCGGACCCGCCCCGGCCAGACCGGAGATGAGAACGGCGCATGAGAGAGTCGGAGAAAATGAACCTGAGCGGGACGGAGATCGCGGTGGTCGGCATGGCCGCGCGGCTACCGGGCGCGCGCAACATCGACGAGTACTGGCGGAATCTCTGCGGTGGCGTGGAGGCGATCCGGCGGTTTACCGACGACGAGCTGAAGGCCGCGGGCGTAGCCCCGTCGATCCTGAGCGACCCGCACTATGTCAAGGCAGGGGGGGTGCTGGAGGACATGGAGGGTTTCGACAGCGGGTTCTTCGGCTTCAGCCCGAAGGATGCGGCGATCCTGGACCCGCAGCACCGGCACTTCTACGAGTGCGCATGGGCGGCCCTGGAGCACGCGGGGCACACGTCGCGCCGGTTCGACGGCTCGATCGGTGTCTTCGCCGGGTGCGGGATGAACGCGTACTTCATCTACAACATCCTGGGCAACCCCGGGCTGCTCAAGAGCGTGGGGCTGTTCCTTCTTCGGCACACGGGCAACGACCGCGATTTCCTGCCCACCAGCGTTTCGTACAAGATGAACCTGCGCGGCCCGAGCGTGGCGATCCAGACCGCCTGCTCGACGTCTCTCGTGGCGATCCACATGGCCTGCCAGAGCCTCCTGGGCCTCGAGTGCGACATGGCGATCTCTGGGGGCGTGACGATTATCATCCCGCACAGGCAGGGGTACCACTACGCGCCCAACGAGGTGCAGTCGCCCGACGGGCACTGCCGGCCGTTCGATGCCCGGGGCGCCGGAACGGTGCTTACCAGCGGCGTGGGTGTCGTGGTGCTGCGGCGATTGGTGGACGCGATCGACGATGGGGACTTCATCCATGCGGTGATCAGGGGGTCGGCGGTCAACAACGACGGCTCGGGCAAGGTGGGGTATCTGGCGCCCAGCGTGGACGGGCACGCGCGCGTCGTGACCGAGGCCCTGGGCGTTGCGGGGGTCGAGCCCGAATCGGTGTCGTACCTCGAGGCCCACGGCACCGGCACGCTCGTGGGCGACCCGATCGAGATCGCCGCGCTCACCCAGGCGTACGGGCAGAGGATGCAGAAGAAGGGGTTCTGCCGGATCGGCTCCGCGAAGGCGAACATCGGACACCTCGACACGGCGGCGGGCGTGGCGGGCGTGATCAAGGTGGTGGAGGCGCTCAAGCACAGGCAGATCCCGCCGAGCATCAACTTCGAGACGCCGAACCCGGCGATCAACTTTGCGACCGGCCCGTTCGTGGTGAACACGGCGCTGACGGAATGGGCGGGCAATGGTGGGCCGCGGCGCGCGGGGATCAGCTCCTTGGGAGTGGGCGGCACGAACGTGCACACGATCCTGGAAGAGGCCCCGGCGCTTGGCCCCACGGACCCGGCGCGGCCGTGCGAGGTGCTCGTCGTTTCGGCCCGGACGCCCGGCGCCCTGGACGCGGCGACGGCGAACCTCGCGGAGCACCTCAGGAGCTGTCCCGGTCTGAACCTCGGCGACGTCGCCCACACGCTGCAGATCGGGCGGGAGTGGTTCGAGCACCGCCGGACGGTGGCGTGCGACAGCCTCGAGGACGCGGCGACGGCGCTGTCGGAAAAGGACGCCAAGCGAGTGTTCACGGGCCGGGCGCCCAAATCCGAGCCGTCGGTGGTGTTCATGTTCCCCGGTGGGGGCGCGCAGTACCCGGGGATGGGGCGTGGAGTCTATGAACACCAGGCCGTATACAGGCAGGAGGTGGATCGCTGCCTGGAAATCCTGCGGGCGCTGGTGGACTTCGATCTCCGCGGGCTCATGTTCCCGGCGCCCGGGCGAGAGCCTGAGGCGGGGGGCCTGCTCGAAAAGGCTTGTGCGTCGGTGTGCGCGGTGTTCACCGTCGAGTATGCGCTGGCGAGGCTGTGGATGTCATGGGGGATCCAACCGGCGGCGATGACCGGGCACAGCCTGGGGGAGTACACGGCCGCGTGCCTTGCGGGCGTCATGTCGCTGACCGATGCGCTGAGGGTCGTCGCGCTGCGCGGCAGGCTGGTGCAGAGTGTCCCCGACGCGGCGATGCTCAGCGTGCCGCTGTCGGAGGAGCAGACGAGTGGTCTCCTGGGCGACGACCTGGACCTGGCCGCGGTCAACGGACCGGAGCTGTGCGTTGTCGCCGGCCGGCCCGAGCGGTTGACGCGGCTGGAGCAGGAGCTGCTGGCGAAGGACGTGGAGTGCAAGCGGCTGCGGCTGGCGGGCGCCAGCCACTCGCGGTTCGTGGAGCCCATCCTGGCCGAGTTCCGGTCGGGGATCGCTTCGATCCGGCTGAACCCGCCGCAGCTGCGGTACCTGTCAAACGTCACCGGCACGTGGGTGCGGCCCGAGGATGCACAGAGCCCGGATTACTGGGTGCGGCACTTCCGGGGCACCGTGCGGTTCTCGCAGGGCGCGGCGGAGCTGCTGAATCAGCAGGGGCGCTTGCTGATGGAGGTCGGGCCGGGGCAGACGCTCAGTTCGCTCGCGCGGCAGCAACCCGTCAAGCCCGTCGCGGTCCTCTCGTCCCTCCGGCATCCAGAGGACGCGACACCCGACCTGCGGTTCCTGATGTCCAACTTCGGCCGGCTTTGGGTGGCCGGCGTCGGGGTCGACTTCGCGAAGCTGCACGAGGGGAAGCGGCGACGCCGTGTGCCGCTGCCGACGTACCCTTTCGAGCACCAACGCTACTGGATCGATCCGGTGAAGACGGTGGCGGTTGAGGGGTCCGCGGAGCGACGGTTGCAGCGACTGGCGGGCGTCGACGAGTGGTTTTCCCGGCCGGTGTGGAAACAGGAAGCCCTGGTTCACGAGCCTGTGGCGGCCGCCAACGGGCAACGGCACACGACGCTTGTGTTCCTGGACACGGCGGGGGTCGGCGCCGAGCTCGTGTCGAGTCTCGTGCGTCGTGGGGATAAGGTCGTCACCGTTCGCGACGGCGACGCGTTCTACAAGCTGCGGGACGGCGAGTACGCGCTGGCGCCCGAGGCGGGGCGAGAGGGATACGACCAGCTCTTCGCCGACCTGACCGCGGACAAGCGGCTGCCCACGCGGATCGTGCACATGTGGATGATCACGGCGGAGGAGAAGTTCCGGCCGGGGTCGAGCTTCTTCCACCGCAACCTGGAGCGCGGGTTTTACAGCCTGCTGTTCATGATGCAGGCTCTGGGCGGGCAGGACCTGCCGGCGGGGTTGCGGATTGCGGTGGCCTCCAACGGGATGCAGTCCCTGGACGGGGAGCGGCTGGCGTACCCCGAGAAGGCGGCGCTCCTGGGGCCCGTGCGGGTGATCCCGCGAGAGTTCCCGGGTGTCGCTACGCAGAGCGTGGACGTGGACCTGCCGCACACCGCGGTGGGACAGACCGCCGGGAAGGCGAACCGCTCGCGGGTGGCCCAGGCGGCCGAGCAGGTCATGCAGGAGCTGGACGCGCGGGCCCCGGCGCTGGTCGTGGCGTATAGGGCGGGCTCCCGCTGGCGCCAGGACCTTGAGCGTGTCAAGCTCGCCGCCCCGACGGGCATGCCATCGTGCGTGCGGGAGCGGGGTGTGTATGTGGTGACGGGCGGTCTGGGCGGGATCGGCCTGGCTGCCGCGGAGCACCTGGCCCGCACGGCTCGGGCGAGGCTCGTCCTGGTCGGGCGGTCGGGCCTGCCGCAGCGGTCGGAGTGGGACGGCTGGCTCGGGACGCACAACGAGCGAGACCGCACGAGCCGCAAGATCCGCCGTCTCAGGGCGATCGAGGAACTTGGCGGGGAGGTGCTGGTCGGCGCGGCCGACGTGGCGAACATCGAGGCGATGCAGGCCGTGCTGAGCGAGGCCCGCCGGCGATTCGGCGAGATCAACGGGGTGGTGCACGCGGCGGGCACGGTCGAGGACGGCCTCATCCACGGCAAGACGCAGGAGGCGGTCGAGCGGATCTTCACACCCAAGATCCACGGCACGCTGCTGCTGGCCGATCTGCTGAAGGGTGCGCCGCTCGATTTTTTCGTGCTGTTCTCGTCCACCAGCTCGTTCATGGGTGCGGCGGGACAGGTCGACTACGTGGCGGCCAACGCCTTCCTCGACGCGTTCGCCCGCAGCCGCCTCGCGCCGCAGTCCGGGGTCACGATCGCCGTCAACTGGGGTGTCTGGAAGCACATCGGCATGGCGACGGCGATCAGCCACCGGCTCAAGGGCCAGGAGGCCGACGAGCCCTCCGAGCACGTGGCGACGGCACACCCGCTGCTGGATGAGCGGATCATCGATACCGCGGACCAGATCGTGTTCGCGTCGCGGTACCGGACCGGCGACCGGTGGGTGCTGGGCGAACACCGGACCAGGGCCGGGCAGGCGCTCCTGCCGGGAACGGCGTACATCGAGATCGCTCGTGCGGCGATCGCCGACGTCACAGAGGCCGAAAGGGCGGAGATCCGCGACCTGTCGTTCGTGGCCCCGCTGGCGGTGGGCGAGGACGAGACCCGCGAGGTCCGCGTGTCGCTGAATCGCGACGCGGACCGGTATGCGTTCGAGGTAACCAGCCGGTCGTTCGTCAATGGTGTGGGCGGGGGAGAGTGGGATTTGCACGCACAGGGGTCGGTGAAGGCCAGCGAGCCCATCGCACCCACCGGGCCGGTGGAGCAGAACGGGCGGCTCATGCTCGACGAGATCGTCGCGAGATGTCCGCGTCAACTCGGGAGGTCCGGCGGCCCGGCGCTCCAGACCCCGCAGGGAGAACACCTGGCGTTCGGGCCGCGCTGGCGGACGCTCCGCCGGATCAACTTCGGCGAGGGGGAGGCGATCGCGGAGCTGGAGTTGCCGGTCGAGTTCCGCCCGGACCTGAAGGACTTCAAGCTGCACCCGGCGGTGCTGGACCTGGCGACGGGGTTCTGTCTTCCGTTGATCGAGGGGTACGACGGGGCCACGCAGCTCTATGTGCCGCTGACGTACCGCAGGATCCGCGTGCACGCGCCGCTGACGGCGCGAGTATTCAGCCATGTCCGGGGCGACGCGAAGAACCAGGCCAGCAGAGACGTTGCGACCTTCGACGCGACGATCACCGACGAGGAGGGCAATACTCTGGTGGAGGTGGAGCAGTTCTCGATGCGGAAGCTGGCCGATGCCGCGGCCTTCGCGAAGACGGCGTCGCGCGAGAGGGCCGCGCCCGCGTCGGCGGACACCGCCGGCGGGACGGCCGCGGCGAACCTCTCCGCCGGCGAGCGGTTGTTTCTGGAGGCGTACGAGGCGGGCATCACGTCGGTCGAGGGGATGGCGGTGCTCGACAGGGTGCTGGGCGCGGAGTCACCCGGGCCGCAGGTGGCCGTGTCCCCGGTCGACCTGCCTGTCCTGATCGAACGGACCGGGGAGGCGGCCGTCGCGGCGGACAAATCCGGGGTCGTGAAGTTCAGCCGGCCGGACCTGCAGAGCAAGTACGAGGGCCCGCGGGACGAGATCGAGCGGACGCTCGCCGGGTTCTGGGAGGACCTCCTGGGCGTGCAGCAGGTCGGCATCCACGACGATTTCTTCGAGCTCGGCGGGCACTCGCTCATCGCGGTGCGGTTGTTCGCGAGGATCAAGAAAGCGTACAGCGTGGAGTACCCGCTCTCCACGCTCTTCGAGGCGCCGACGATTGCGCGGTGTGCCGAGCTTCTCCGGCGCGAACGCGGCGAGACGATGGACACCAGCGGCGCGGCGCCGATCACCCGCCAACAGCGTCACCGGTTCCTCGTGCCGATGAACACGACGCCGGAGGCGACCAGGGCGCCGTTCTTCGTGGTGGCGGGCATGTTTGGGAACGTGCTCAACCTTCGCCACATGGCGGCGCACCTCGGTCAGGATCAGCCGGTGTACGCCTTGCAAGCGCGCGGGCTGCACGGGGATGACAAGCCGCACGAGACGTTCGAGGAGATGGCCACCGATTACCTGCAGGAGGTGAGGCTGACCCAGCCCAAGGGGCCGTACTTCCTGGGCGGGTTCTCCGGCGGCGGCATCACGGCGCTCGAGATGGCCCACCAGCTCCTTGAAGCGGGCGAGGAGGTCGCCACGCTGATCATGCTCGACAGCCTTCCGCCGAAAATGCCGACGCTGACACCCCGCGAGCGGCTGCAGATCCAGTGGGAGCGTCTGCGGCGCCGTGGGATCGAATACGTCCGGGATTACGCCATGGACAAGTGGAGATGGGAGA
>JBGPJM010000031.1:0-31897 GCA_041485385.1 Phycisphaerae bacterium
CGGGCGCCTGCACGATCGGGCGGGATGGACCAGGGGGCTGCGGCCGTCGGTGGTGGACAGTGCGCCGGGGTTTGCGGCGGACGGAGGCTGGACGGGGACAAGATTGCAGCCCTGACCGGGGGAGGAGGTGAACGTCCGGTAAGCCGGAGGCGGGCGAGGAATCGGCCCGGAAATACCCCGGCGGGGGCGATGGAGGCCCGGCCTGTGACCGAAATTGGAGTGGGGGGAACGTTGTCCGTGCGCGATCGTCGCGTCCGGGTGAGCCGCCGACACGCCTGGACCTCCCCCGCCGTTCCACCATGAAGCCGCGCCACATGCTGACAACCGAAGAGGTCGAGGCGCTGCACACACGGCTGGCGCGGAGGCTGGAGGAGGTGGGGATCGAAACCCAGCCGAAGGTGGCGTTGCGGATGCTGCAGCTTGCGCAGCGGGCGGACGTGGAGCTGAGCGATTACGAGCAGACCATCCGGACCGACAGCGCCCTGTCGGGCCGGCTGCTGCGGCTGGCGAACTCCGCGTTCTACGCGCAGCGGCACCCGGTGACGCGCCTGCAGCGGGCCCTGGTGCTGATGGGGATCCAGCGGGTGAAGGCGATCTCGCTGGGGTTCTACATGAGCCGCGCCGCCAGCGCGCAGGGGGCGCGGGAGATCTCGCGCCAGGTGTGGGGGCAATCCGTCTACCGGGCGTGCCTGTGCTCGGCGCTGGCGCAGGTGCGGTGCCCGCAGCTTGCGCCGGAGGCGTATCTGATCGGGCTGATGCTCGACAGCGGCGTACCGATCATGGCCCGCCTGGTGGGGCCGGCGTTCGAGGAGATCTACCACTCGGGCATGTCGCCGACGAAGATGAACGCGGCGGAGCTGGCGAGCCTGGAGTTCACGCACGTGGACGTGGTGACGGCGATGGTGCACAGGTGGGGGCTGCCGGAGATCCTGGCGCACCCGATCGCCATGCACCACGTGCCCCCGCCGTTGGGGCGGACCAAGGACCCGGTGGCGACCCTGCGCCAAGTGTCGTACTACGCCGGGGCGGTGTCGCTGCGCGGCGAGGGGGAGCCTGCGCAGGAGGTGCCGCTGGCGTCGGTGGCCAGTCGCGTGCTGCAGGTGGTGCCCGCGGAGCTTGAGAAAGTGGTGAGGCTAGCGAGCGCGGATTATGCGGCGACGTCGCAGATGTTCTCCGACCTGGCCGAGGAGATCGACGACGTGGACGAGCTGGCGGACTCGGTGCAGCGCCAGCTTGTCGGGGTGATGGACCAGCAGATCGAGCACGACCTCCGGGCGGAGTCCTCGACGGCGCCGCGCCGGTTCCTGGTGGCGGGGCAGGAGATCGAAGTGGTGCGGGGCGAGGACGGCACCGCCTCGGCGTTCATCAACGACGAGACGGGCCGGCACCTGCTCTCGTGCACCGTCCGGCCGGGGGCCGAGACGCCGGCATCGCTCCGCCTGGTGCTGGGGCTGGACGAGGCCAGCGACGAGGAACTCGGGGAGCTGGCGTTGTACCTGCGGTTCCTGGCGGCGTAACGGGGAGGGGAGTCGGGGCGCTCGCCCGCGTGGCGCGTGCTGGCTGCCCGGCCTTCCTGATTTCACCAGATCCGCGCGCGCTGCCCTTGCATCATGCAAGAGAGTCGGTAGTCTGTGGTATGAGGAGAGAGGCCAGACAACCCCCGCGGGGCCGTACGCCGCGCCTCGGCCGGCGCCGGCCCGCGGTGGCGGTACCGGCCGGAAGACAAGGAGCCAATATGTTCACGCGTTCAGGGCTGCGGGTCGGGGCGGGACGGCTGGTGGCGGTGCTCGCCTTGGCGGTGGGGCTGCTGGGGTTCGCGCCGCGGTGCTGGGCGAGCTTCCACCTCATGCAGGTGGAGCAGATCATCGGCGGGGTGAACGGGGACCCGACGGCGCAGGCGATCCAGCTCCGGATGCGGGCCCTGGGACAAAACTTTGTGTCATTCGCGCGGATGCGCGTCGTGGACGCCGCCGGGCTGAACTCGATCACCGTCATCGACTTCATGACGAACGTGAACAACGCCAACGCCGGCTCACACATCCTGATCTGCACGCAGCAGTTCCTGAACCTGACCAACCCCGCCGCGCAGGCGGATTTCATCATGACCAACCCGATCCCGGCGAGCTACCTGGCCGCCGGGAGGCTGATCTACGAGAGCGACACGGGGATCATCTACTGGTCGGTGAGCTGGGGGAACTACACGGGGCCGAACACCGGCTCGTTCACGAACGACGCCGACGGGGTCTTCGGCCCGCCGTTCGCCGGGCCGCTGCCGAGCACGGGCCTGACGGCGCTGCGCTTCCAGAACGCGTTCACGGCGCTGCACGTGGCCGACTCGACGGACTACGCGGTGACGACGGGCGCCGCGGTGTTCACCAACAACGCCGGTGCGAGCTTCACGCTGGTGGGAGCTCCGATGTGCGCGGCGGACTGGAATCACTCGGGCGTGGTCAACAGCCAGGATTTCTTCGACTTCCTCACGTCGTTCTTCGCGGGGTCCGCGGATTTCAACCACGATGGCATGACCAACAGCCAGGACTTCTTCGATTTCCTGACGGCGTTCTTTGCCGGCTGTTAGCCCGGCGCGCGGGCGCACGCCTGGCTCACTCGGGCTCGTCGCCGAAGCTCGTGTACACCGAGCGGGCCGCGGCGAGGAGGGGATGATCGGTGGGGACGAGTCGCTGCTTGCCGGCGGTCTCGGCGATCGGCACATCAGTGAGCATGAGGCCGGCCATGGCGACCATCCGGCCCGTGCGTCCGGCGCGGAGAAGGGTCATCGCGTGGTGGCCGAACCGGGTGGCCAGCACGCGGTCGGCGGCGATGGGCGGACCGCCGCGCTGGACGTGCCCGAGCACGACATGCCGTGATTCGATGCCCGTGAGGTTCTCGAGGGTATCGGCGACGAACCTGCCCACGCCGCCCAGGCGGATGGGCTCGGGCGCCCCTGGATCGGTGCGCAGCACGAACGGCTGGCCGCCGGCGGCGCGAGCGCCCTCGGCGGCGCAGATGACGGAGTAGCGCGACCCGGCGCGCGAGCGGACGGCGACCACCCGGGCGACGGCCGCGAGGGAGAAGGGGATCTCGGGGATGAGGATGACGTCGGCGCCGGAGGCGACGCCGGCGTGCAGGGCGATCCACCCGGCATTGCGGCCCATGACCTCGACGACCAGGGCGCGGTGGTGCGACGCGGCGGTGGTGTGCACGCGGTCGAGCGCGTCGGTGGCGGTGGCGACGGCGGTGAGGAATCCGAAGGTCAGGTCGGTGCCGACCATGTCGTTGTCGATGGTCTTGGGGATGCCCAGGACCGGCACGCCCGCGCGCGCATCGCCGCCGGGGGCGGCCAGGTGCGCGGCGATGGTCATCGTGCCGTCGCCGCCGACGATCACCAGCGCGTCGAGCCGGTTCTTCCTCAGGTTGGCGAGGCAGCGGTCGGTGACGTCGGAATAGACGGGGCTCCCCGCGGCATCGAGCCCGGCGGGGAAGCGGAGCGGGCTGTCCTTGTTTGAGGAGCCCAGGATGGTCCCGCCGGTGGCGAGGATGTTGGAAACGTCGCGGAGCGACAGATCACGGACGCGGTTCTCGATGAGGCCCAGGAAACCGTCCTCGATACCGACGACGCCGATGCCGTGGAAGAGGGACTGCTTGGTGACCGCGCGGATGACGGCATTGATGCCGGGGCAATCACCGCCTCCGGTGAGCAGGCCGATCCGGTTGAGAGGGCGGGTGGTCATGGCGGGAATCGCGAGGATCACTCCCTGGGTTCCGCCGGCCTGGTGCATGAACCTGTAGGAGGTGAAGCGAGGCGGAATCGAGGGCGCGAGCGTCGGAGGCGTCATCAGCGTATCAGGCGTCGGGGCTCAGGACCGGCGCAGGACATACGGCTCCGGCCAGGCGCAGAAAAAACCCCGGCTGGTGGCCGGGGCGTGTTTGTTTTCCAGTTTGGATGACCTCGCGGGCTTACTTGGTCGCGGTGGCCTTGGAGCACATCGCGGCCTTGTCGGCGTCGGAGGCCTTGTCGAACCTGCCCTGGCAACCGGCGCAGCAGAAGCCGATCGACTGCCCCTTGTACGTGGAGGTCACGCTCTTGTTGACCGGCTTGCCCGTGTAGGGGCACTTGGTGTTGGTGGCGGCGACGGTGACCGCGCCCGGGCCGCCCGCGTCGGCCTTCTTCTCCGAGGCGCACCCGGCGATGCCGGCGGCCGCCAGCACAAGGGCGGCCAGCGCGAAAGTCGAGAACTTCGTCTTCATTTGTTTTCTCCTGAGAATGTGTAAGGGTTCGACCTGAGCCTACGGATCGCGAACATATGGTATCTTCCTGGTGGGCCAACGGCGTTCAGAGGCCAAGTGAATTTGCGGAGGGTGGATCATGCGGATTCTTGTGGGCGTGCTTGGGATGGGGATCGTGCTGGTCCTGCACGCCGCCGGTTGCCGCAAGCCTCCGCCACCACCCCCGCCGCCGGTGGCGGACGACGACTCGGCGGTGCTGGCCGTCTCGAGCAACGCGGCCGACCGGTACAAGCTGTTGTGGCGGTCATGGCCGGCGGACTGGGCGGACAAATCGGCGTTCGTGGTCTTCAACTCGGCGGTTCCGCGGATCGATGTGTCGCCGGAGTCGCGGGGGAAGGCCCCGACGTGGAGAGAGCTGAGCGAGCTGCTGGTGGCGCACCAGAAGCAGATCAACGACATCCTGGGCGCGGCGGCGCAGAAGACCTGCGACTTCAAGCTCTCGTCTGATGTGGAGGCCACCCCCGCGACCGAGGTGGTCATGCGGAAGATGCTCCTCTTGGGGGCGGTGCTGCGCGCGGACGCCAGCCGGCAATGGCAGGCCGGGAACATGGACGCTTGCGTCGACCGGCTCGCGGCGATGTACGGGCTGATCGACCACGCGGCCCAGCAACAGGACATGGTGGTCACGTTCCGCGCCACGCGCCTGCTGCTGCTGACCGGCGAGACCGTGAAGGCCTTCATCGAGCAGAGCCCGGCGGGCGCGTTCACCACCGAGCACGGTCGGAAGATCCAGCGGGCCATGTCCCGACTGAAGAAGGACGACCCGGTCCGGCTGAAGTTCGCGATGATGGGCGAGCGTGCGCTGCCGCCGGGGATCACCGACGAGGCGATCGAGAGGGTCAGGGGGCAGATCGAGGCGCGGTGGCGGGAATCCTGCGAACTGGTCGCCAAGCACAGCCAGTGATCATAAGGCCCGGGTGCACGGTCGGGACCGGGCGTGCCCTGGGGGACCATGCGGCGAATCGGTGGTCATCGCGCGCGGCGCGCCCGGGGAAGGGGGAACGACAGCCAACCATCGGTCGTTGGTGAATCTGGTTCCTGGCGGAAAGGCGGGCCATCCGGGAACTTTGTCCGTGGAGAATGGGTAGACCTTCGGTAACAAGCGGACATTTGGGAAAGGGGCGGGTCGCCGCGGGGGGGAACGTGGCCGATACTTGGTAGAGAGCAGTTCGGTTCCGGCGGGCCGGGAGCAGGGGGCGGAACGAGGGCCGGTGCATGATGCAGCAGCGCGGCGAGAGCAGTGCGGGACCAGCCGGCGCGTCATCGGTCAGGGGCCGCATCGAGCGATCGCTGAGGGTTATCCGCCGGCGGGCGAAGGTCATGCTCGTCGCGCAGAGGGTGGGGCTCGTGGCCGCTTGGGTGGTCGGGCTGTGCGTGCTGGCGGCGTGCGTGGATTATTTGCTGCGCACGCCGTCGTGGTTGCGCGGCTCGGTGCTCTTCACGGGAGCGTTCTCCCTCATCTGGGCCCTGTGGCGCGTCGTGGCGCCCGCGCTGAGGTTCTCGCCGAGCCTGACGGAAATCGCTCTGCGCATCGAGCGGAGCCAGTCGGGGCGCAGCGCGGGGCTGGAGGGAGTGCTGGCCTCGGGCCTGGAGCTGGCGCGAGCGGGGACCGAACAGGTCGAGCCGGTTGTCATCGAGGCCGAGCGCCGGGTCGGATCGGCCCGGCTGGGCAAGGCGCTCTGGGGTGGTCAAACGGTGATGGATGTGGCCGCGCTGGCAGTGGTGGTGACGATCGGCGCGGCCATGGCGGGTTCGTTCCCCGGCCTCGCCGCGATCGGCGCCCGGCGCCTGTTCACGCCGTGGGCCGGGGCGCAGTGGCCGAAGCTGACCGAGGTCGCGGACGCGACCGGCGTGAGCGTGCACCCGCTGGGGACCGCGCTGCCGCTGCGGGCCGCGCTGCTGAAGAGCCAGGGCGGGTTCGGGCAGGATGTCGAGGCGGGCCAGACGCGCGTGGCGGCGAAGTACCGGGTGGTCGCGGAGGGGATCGCGGGGCCCGTGCGCAGGGTTCTACTGACTAGCCAGGATCGGATGGTGGAGGTGCCGTCGCCATCCGCCGAGCAGGGTGGCGACGCCGGGGCGAGGCCGCCACCCTTGCGGAAGGGGATGCTCTTTGAGCGGCTGATCGAGCCGGCCGGACTGACCGCCGGCGCCCCGCAGGACGCGCCCGGGCGTCTGCGCCAGTTCGAACTGGAATATTGGTTCGAGACCGACGACGACCGGACCGAAACGCAGAGGGTGCTGCTCGTCGAGCCGCCCGCGGTGATGGGGGCGAAGGTCGAGGTCGTGCCGCCGGAGTACGTGTTGCCGACGGCGGGCGCCGCGGGTGCGGGCGAAGCCCGCGCCAGGCAGATCGACCTGGGCGCGGGGAACGACGAGCGGGCCGCGCCGCCGGCGATGCTCGCCGGTTCGCGCGTGCGGATGGTGATCTCGCTCAACAAGCCGGTGCCGACGCCGACGATTGCACAGAAGCGCGCGGAGTGGATCGCGGCGTCGCTGGGGGCTGATATCGCCCGCCTGGCGGAGGCGGACCAGGCCGAGGCCGCGGCCAGGAGAACGGCGGGAGACCATGCCTCGCCGGATGGATTCCGAGGGGAGTTCGCCGGCGACCGATGGACGCTGGAGTGGACGCTCCGCCAGACGGTCCGCGTGCCGGTGAAGGTGACCGACGAGCACGGCATCACCGGCGTCGAGGAGAGCGTATACGTCGTCGAGTCGCTCGAGGATCGTCCCCCCACGGCGACGGTCACCGAGCCGCAGGAGGACCGCACGGTGCTGTCGACGGCGTCGGTCGATTTCCGCGGCGAGGGTCGCGACGACGTGGGCCTGGATTGGGTCGCGCTACAGAGCCGCCTGGCCCGCCCGCCCACCGGGAGCGAGGGCGCCCCGGCCGAGCCGATCCAGGAATGGGTGGAAGCGACGCGTGTGCAGGGGGCAGCGGCCGGTGCGCCGATCGCCGACGGCCCCGCCGGTTCCGCGCCCGGCGTGCTGCCGACGCGCATGGAAGGTTCGGCCCGGTTCGACCTCTCAAACCTGGGGCTGAAGGCGGGCGATGAACTTTGGTTGACCGCGCTGGCCGCCGACGCGTACAGGCTCGACGGCACGGGGCACGAGCCGTCCCGTTCGCCGGTGCGGAGGCTGAAGATCATCTCCGCCGAGCAGCTTGTTGAGCAGGTGTGGGCCGACCTGGCGGGGATCCGGCGCTCGGCCATCGGGCTGGAGGAGGAACAGGGCCGGCTCGTCCGCGACGCGCAGCGCAGCGGCGAGGCGGCACGACTGGAGCGGTCGCAGGCGGGCCTGACTGAGCGCGTCGCGCGTGATCGCCAGGCCCTGGATCGCGTGAAGCAGCGCATTGATGAGAACGGCCTGAAGGACGAGACGCTCGACGACGTGCTGCGCCAGGGACAGCGCCTGCTGGACGAGGCGGGCAAGTCGTCGGTCGCCGCCTCGGGCGATCTCAAGGATGCCGCGGAGGTCGAGCAGAAGGACCCCGGCGCCGACAGCAAGGCGCAACGTGAGAAGGCGGGGCAGTCGCAGCAGGAGGTGCGCGACCGGCTCGGCGAGCTGATCGAGCTCCTTGATCAGGGCGAGGACACCTGGGCGATGCGTCGCGCGGTCGAGCGGGTGCTCTCGGAGCAGAGGTCGCTCCGCGAGCGCACCGCGCAGGCGGCGCAGAAGACCACGGGGCGCGACCTGAGCCAGCTCACGCCGGAGGAGCGCAAGGAGCTCGAGCAGATCGCCACGGACCAGAAGAGCCTCTCGCAGAAGGCCGCCGAGGCGATCCAGAGAATGGTCGACGCGCAGCCGCAGATGCAGAAGAAGGATCCGGCCGGGGCCGATGCCCTGTCCGAGGCCGCTCGTCGCGGGCAGCGCGACCAGGTGCCGCAGCGGATGGAGCAGGCCGGGCAGCAGGTGCAGCAGAACCAGACCAACAGCGCCAAGGGGCAGCAGGACCGCGCGATCGAGTCGCTGGAGCAGATGCTGCAGAGCCTGCAGAACGCCGCGAAGAACCGCGACGAGGTTCTCCGGCGCAAGCTCGCGAGCCTGATCGAGTCGCTGGAGGCGCTCATCAAGGAGCAACAGGTGCAGCTCTCGCAGTTGGCGGGCGCGCGCGAGAAGGGCGAGCTGTCCGGGGTGGACAAGGGGATGGCCCGCCTGCACCAGAACTCCTTGGGCGTCCTGGACGAGGCCAGTCAGGGCCCGCGCGAGCTTGCACCGGTGGCCGAGCTGATCGCCGCCGCCGGGGAGGCGCAGTCCTTCGCGGTCGTCGCCCTGCGCGCCGTCCCGACCAACCCCGACGAGGCGCAGGGCCAGGAGACGATCAGCCTGGAGAAGCTCAAGGAGGCCAAGGAGACCGCCGAGCGGCTGGACCGCGAGGCGGCCAACCGGCAGACGGCCCGCAAGCGGGCCGAGTTGAAGAAGGCCTACACCGAGGCGCTCACCGAGCAGATGGAGATCCGCGACCAGACCGAGCCGCTGGTGGGCGCCGAGGCCACGCGCCGGACCCGCGCGACCGCCCTCTCGCTGGGCGAGCGGCAGGGCACGCTCCAGGATTCCCTGGTGAGGCTCGAGAGCCAGACGATGGACCTCAGCGACACCGTGCTCTTCAGCTACGCCCACAAACGCCTCGACGATGCAATGGGAAAGGCCTCGAGGGACCTGAGCGGCGGCGAGCCCGACCGCGACGTGACCTGGAACCAGGATCGGGCCATCCGTGTTCTCCGTTCGCTCGTGCAGGCCCTGGACGACTCGCAGAAGAAGGACCAGGAGTTCCGTAACCAGCAGCAGCAGTCCGGCGGCGGAAACCAGGGGGGCGGCCAGGCCCCGCTCGTGCCCCCGATGGCCGAGATCAAGCTGCTCAAAGCGATGCAGGAAGAAGCGGCGGACCTGACGCGGGAGCTGGGCGGCGACACGGCTGCACCGACCGAGCACGTCGAGGCCGTCGGGCGGTTGCAGCGTGATCTGGCCGACCACGCCGCGACGCTCATCAAGAAGCTCGCCGAGCGACCGGGCGGCCCGCATCCTGCGCCGGCCGGGCAGCCGCCCGATCAGCCCGGCGGCGGCGATCCACCGCCCGGTCCGCCCAAACCCCCACCCGGACAGGGAGACGCAGGATGAGCCAGCCATCGTTCCGATCTCGGGCGGCCCGTGCGGCCCCTGAGCCCGTCGGCCGTCTCGTGGGCATCGCGCTCCTGGCGGTGTCGACCATCGCGACCGTCGCGTGGGGGCAGCCGACCGGCGCACCGAGGGTGTCACCAGCGGTCTCCCCGAACCAGCCGACGCCGGCGGAGAAGAAGCCGCAGACCGTGCCGAAGCCCGGGCCGACGCCGAAGGAACAGCCGGCCCAGCCCGCGCCGAAGGACGAGAAAGCGCCGCCGGAGAGGCCCAAGGACCCCGCGCTTCCCAGCCTCGATGAGCTGCTCGGCATCACCGGCAACAACCCTGCCGGCACCGGCACGCCCGATCCCTCGAAACGGGACCTAGACCGTCTGCTCTCCGGTGCCGAGGTCGGCGACGCGTTCAAGGAGGCCGCGGCCCTCATGGGCGACGCCGCCGAGCGCCTGCAGAAGGCGCGCGACACCGGAGTGGTCACGCAGCGGGTGCAGGACGACATCGTCAAGCGGCTCGACCAGCTCATCAACAGTTTGGAGAACATGCAGAGTCAGTCCAGCTCCAGCTCCTCCGGCTCGCAGCAGCAGAGCCCCACCAACCAGCAGCTTCCCAACCAGCAGTCGCGCGGTCAGCGTCAGGAGGGCCAGGGCGAGAACCAGGGCGCCGCCGAGCCGCCAGCCCGGCGCGACGGCCCGCTCCGCCCCGGGATGGAGGCGGTCCGCTCGAGCTGGGGCAAGCTCCCCGACCGCGTCCGCGACATGCTCGTTCAGGGCAGGGACGACGCCTACAGCCAGCTGTATGCCGAGATGACCAAGGCCTACTACCGCAAGCTCGCGGAGGAAGCGAAGAGCAAGCCATGACACCCGCGGCCCGATCGATGCGCCGGTTTCCGGCCGCGCCCGTGCGCTGGATCGGCACGGGCGCTGTGTGCATGGCCGTTGCCGCGGGTGCGACGCGGGCGATTGCGCAGGATAAGCCGGTACCGGCCCCCGTGCCTGCTCCCGCGCCCCCTCCAGCTCCGGTTCCGGTGAAGCCGGCCGATCCGCCCGGTCAGCCTGCGCCGGCCGCCCAGCCTGGCGCCGACAAGATCACCACCGCCCAGAACAACGCCGTCGAGAACGAGATCACGCCGGAGCTCGAGGCCGCCGTCACCCGGGGCCTCGAGTCCCTTGCCAAGGAGCAGAACGAGGACGGTTCCTTCGGCGGCGGGCGTTACAACAAGAACGTCGCCGTCACGGCGCTGGCCTGCCTGGCCTTCATGGCCGACGGCAATGTTCCCGGGCGCGGCCCGTTCGCCAAGCAGGTCGAGCGCGGGCTCGACTTCGTCCTCTCCTCCAGCACCGAGACCGGCCTCCTCGCCGCCGACGCCACCAATGGCCCCATGTACGGGCACGGCTTCGCCGCGCTCTTCCTTGGCGAGGTCTACGGAATGACGCAGGGGGGAGGCGAGACGGCTCTCTCCCAGCGCGTCCACGAGGCCCTCGTCAAGGCCGTGCGTCTGATCGAGCAGACCCAGAACGAGGAGGGCGGCTGGCGCTACAACCCCGTCCCCTACGACGCCGATATCTCCGTCACGATCTGCCAGATCATGGCCCTCCGCTCGGCGCGCAACGCGGGCATCGAGATCCCGAAAGAGACCATCGATCGCGCCGTGGACTACGTCCGGAAGTGCCAGAACCCCGATGGCGGCTTCAAGTACCAGCTCACCACCGGCATGAGCATGTGGCCCCGTTCCGCGGCCGGCGTCGCTAGCCTGTTCTACGCGGGGATCTACAAGGACGACGCGATCGACCGCGGCGTGGCCTACTTGCAGGAGAACGCCATGCCCGGCGACGGGAACCGCCCCGCCGCCCACTATTATTACGGGCATTACTACGCCGTGCAGTCGATGTACCTGGCCGGGGGCGAGGCCTGGGCCAAGTGGTGGCCCGCCATCCGCCAGGAGCTGCTCAGCAAGCAGCAGCCCGACGGTTCCTGGGCCGACCCCAGCGTCGGTCCCAGCTACGGGTCCTCCATGGCGCTCATCATCCTTCAGATGCCCAAGCGCTTCCTGCCGATCTTCCAGAAATGACGCACACACCGCCGACCAGCCGCTCTGTTCCTACCCGTCCGGCGGCTGTACGCGCGGCGCTCGTCGGTGTGCTGGCGGGCGCAATGCTCGCCTCGGTCCCCGCCGCCTTCACCGCCCCCCCCCGCCCCCCCATGGGGCAGCCCGTCCTAGGCGCAACCCCGCCGCGGCCGAACTTCCTCCTGCTGGATGGTTCGCTGCACGCCTCGCCTCTGCAGCTTGCCGGCATCCGTGCGGCCGGACGGTCGGTCGCGCTTGTCGACGCCGGCGGCACGCAGGTTCCGCTGACCGTCGACGACGTCTCCGCGCTCGTCCCGCTCTGGTGGGCGCCGCCCGCGCCGGATGGCGGTGCGTCGCCGCTCGATGGCGCCCCGGCCGACCTGGCCGTCGACGACGCCCTCTCCGGTCTGCTCCGCGTTACGGACGGCCAGCGCTTCACGGGGCGCATCAGCAGCGCTGGCCAGCCTGTCGCCGACGCGGTGGCGTGGAACCATCCCGTGTTCGGCACGCTGGTGTTCCCGCTGGACAACATCCGCGAGCTTTCGCTCCGCCCCCCCGGTCCTGCCGCCCCGGGCGTCGCCGCGGGTGGCGCCGGATCGCCCCCCGCCAAGAACGACCGCGTTCTCATGGTCAACGGTGATGTCGTCACCGGCTTCGTCGAGTCGGTCGGGGCGACCGTGACGATCAGCGTCGGCGGCAAGGCGCTGGGCGCGCCGCTCGAGCAGATCGCGAAGATCACGCTGCAGAACCCGTCGCGCACGCCCGATCCGTTGCCGCGCCTCTGGCTCGGCGACGGCACGGTCGTCTCGGTCGCGCGCTTCGGGCAAGTCGGCGTCGACGGACGTGTGCCGGTCGAGATCGCCTGCCCGTCGCTCGGCGGTCCGAGCAAGAAGACCGCGGCGCCGTCCAAGGACCGGCCCAGCGAGGCCGTCGCCGTCCCATCGATCGGCGCCTCGTCGATCGATCTGGGCGCCATCGCCGCGATGGTCGCCGACGCCTCGCGCCTGGTGCCCCTGGCGCAGCTCACGATCGCCTCCCAGAAGGCCGTCGGCGATCGTCGCCGCTACGAGCCCGTCGAGATGCTGTGGAACGACGTGCCGGTTGACGCGGTCTCCCACCCGGTTCTGGACGCCCCGGACGTCTTCCTCCCCGGTCCCATGGCCGTCGAATGGCCACTCCCCGGTGGCGCGGCCCGCTTGGCCGGCTGGGCCGAACTTCCGCACGACTCGCTCGTCTGGGGCGACTGCGTGTTCTCCATCGGATTCGTGGGCCCGGGGGAGCAATACCACGAGCTTTTCAGCCAGCGAGTGAACGGACAACGCCCGGTCGCGGAGTTCAATGTCGCCCTCGCCGGTGCAGCCGGGCGGCTGAGGATCACCGTGGACCCCGGCGAGCATGGCCCGATCCAGGACCGTCTGCTGCTGCGCCGGGCGCTGATCCTGCTCGGTCCGCCGGCGCGATGATGCGGTCATCCGCCGCTCGTCCGCGCTGGGGCACCGCGACCCGGCGTGTTACCGCACCTTGACCATCGCCAGCGCCACCACCACCAGGATGCACGAGAGGATCCAGAACCTCGCCACGATCTGCTGCTCGGTCCAGCCGGACAGGTGAAGGTGGTGGTGCAGCGGCGCCGTCTTGAAGATCCGCCGCCCGGTCCCCGTCCTGATGCGTGTGTACTTGAACCACCCCACCTGCATGATGACCGAGGCGATCTCGGCCAGGAACACGCCGCACATCACCAGCAGGAGAGCCTCCTGCCTGATCACCAGCGCGATGTAGGCGATCACCCCGCCCAGGCTCAGGGAGCCCGTGTCCCCCATGAACACCTGCGCCGGCGAGCAGTTCCACCACAGGAACCCCAGGCACGCGCCGCCGATCGCCGCGCCCATCACCAGCAGTTCGTCGGACTGCGCGATGTACGGCACCTTCAGGTACTGCGCCGCGGCCTGCCATCCCGCGATGTACGTCAGCACCACGAGCCCGATCGACACCACCGTCGTCGCCCCCGCGGCGAGGCCGTCCATCCCGTCGGCGATGTTCACCGCGTTGGACATCCCCGCGATCATGAGCACGGTCACGAGAATGAACAGCGGGCGCGAGAGGTAGATCAAGTCCGGGTTGACGATGAGGCCCTTCTCCGCCGAGCGGACGTAGACCGCCTGGAGAGGGAGCGTCACGGCGTGGGCCAGGTCGTGGGCGAGCTCGGGCGTGTCCCCCTTGCTGTACGTGAAGTACCCGATGATCAGGCCCAGGCCGACCTGGAAGACGAACTTCTCCCAGGCGTACAGCCCCTGGCGCGACGCGGCCCCCGCCGTCCGGCGCGACGCGCTCGTCAGCTTCAGCCAGTCGTCGGCGATCCCCACGCCCGCCAGCCAGAGGAGCACCACCAGCCCCATCACGACGTACATGTTCGTGATGTCCGCCAGCAACAGCACCGAGCCGGCGATCGCTACCACGATCAGCACGCCGCCCATGGTCGGCGTGTTGGCCTTCGACGCGGTGTGCCGCTCGAGCGCCGCGGCGTCCGTCAGGCCCGTGTCCCCGATCTTCTTCCGGCGAAGCCAGGAGATCACCGGGCGCCCGGCCATCACGACGATAAGAAACGCCAGCGCCGACGCGGCCAACGCGCGGAATGTGAGCTGGTCAAGGATGGAGAACACCCAGTAGACCTTGTGGTCGTCCAGCCAGTCGCGGGTCTGGTCCAGCAGGTAATAGAGCATCGCGGAGCCGCGGCCATCGTCCATCCCCCTCCTCCCCGACCCATCCCCGTGCTTGCCTTTACGCCCCCGGCCCGATCCCTGTCCCCCGGCGCGTCGTCCCCGCACGTTCCTTGAGCGCCTCGACGATCCGCTCGAGCCGCATGCGCCGCGACCCCTTCAGCAGCACCAGGTCCCCCGCGCGCAGGCGTGTCGCGACCGCCCTGGCTTGCCCGCCCTCCAGGTCGCTCATCAGCAGGATCCGGTCTTCTGCCCATCCGGCCCGGGCAAGCTCGTCCGCCGCGTGCAGGCACTGGTGCCCGACGAGCACGGCCAAGTCGATGCGCAACCCCTCTGGCCCTGCCAGGGCGGCGACGAACCGGCCGATCTCGCGGTGCGAGGCCTCGGACGCGTTGCCCAGTTCCAGCATGTCCCCCAGGATCACCACCCGCCGGTGCACGCCGCCCGCCGTTCCCTCGGTCGCCCTGGTCAGCCCCGCGACCGCCGCGAACGTCCGCAGCGACGCCAGCATCGAGTCCGGGTTGGCGTTGTACGCATCGTTGATGATCGTCGCCGCCCCGCCGCCAAGCTCGACCACGACCTGCTGAAGCCGCATCTCCGGCCCCTTTGCCGCCGCCAGGGCCTCGACGATCCGAGCCTCCTCGACGCCCAGGCGCCTTGCCACGGCGTACGCCGCCAGCGCGTTGTGCGCGTTGTGCTCGCCGAGCATCCCCAGCCGGCAGCTCACCCTCCCGTTGATGGTGAAGCTCAGCCCGAGCTCGCCGGACTCACTCCGAGCGTGCTTCACGTCGCTGAGTCGAAGGTCTGCGCCCGCGCTGGTTCCGAACGTGACAGCGTTGGGCACGCACCGCGCCGCCTCGCTCAGGATCGCCCCGCCCTCGCCCGGCGCATCGGCCGTCAGGACCGCCAGCCCGCCCGGTCGCACGTACGACAGCAGGCTGGCCTCCTCCCTCGCCACCGCCTCGAGCGTGCCGAACCCCTCCAGGTGCTCGCGCCCGATGCTGGTGATCACCGCGACGTCCGGCTCGACCACGTTGGCGAGCTGCGCGATCTCGCCGGGCGCGTTCGTCCCCACCTCGCACACCAGGTAATGGTCGCCGGGCGACGCCGAAAGGATCGTCAGCGGCACGCCGATCGCGTTGTTGTACGATTTCGCCGACGCCGTCCCCCGCAGGCCCGAGGCCAGCACCGCCCCGATGAGCCGCGTGGTCGTCGTCTTCCCGTTGGAGCCGCCCACCGCGATCACCCGCGTGGTCTCCAGCGTCTTGCGGTAGGCCGCCGCCAGCCGCAGCAGGGCCTTCCCCGTGTCCTGCACCCGCAGCAGGCTGAACTCGTGCGTTCCCGCGTGCTGCAGCGTGGTCGCCGCGGCCTCGCTGTCGTCGACGATGATCAGCGGGCTTCCCCCGCGCACCGCGGCCTCGAGGAACCCGTGCCCGTTTAGCCGCTCGCCCTTGAGCGCCACGAACGCCTGCCCTGGCTTGAGTGTCCGCGTGTCGGTCGAAACGCCGGTGATCGGCGGGTGATCACCGACGCGCCGCGGCCGTGCCAGCCACGCGCCGGCGCACACGCCCCGAAGGTTGTCCGGTGTCCAGAAGCTCACGTTCCGCCCAATCCCATTCCCCCGACCCCCCCGGCCCATCCGATGCCACGTCCGCCGCGCGTCACCACCCGCGGCCTCGCCTCGATCCCCCGCAGCCTGAGCGCCTTCTCGGCCACCAGCCGATCGTCGAAGTGGCGCCTGATCGTCGTCCTTGCCCTTGGCGACGCGCTGGTCCCGACGCCGCCGACGGCCGTGCGTGCCCCCGAGTCGGTCGACGCGATGGTGGGGGTGGTGGGGAGGGGGGGGGCGGGCAGGATCTGGTAGTCCTCGTGTCCCTTCCCCGCGATCAGCACCATGTCGCCCGGGCCTGCCTTCGCGATCGCTCCGCGGATCGCCCGTTCCCTGTCCGGCTCGATCGTGACCTTCTCGTGCGACGCCAGGGGGATGCCGCTCACGATCGCGTCGATGATGGATCGCGGATCCTCCGTCCGCGGGTTGTCCGAGGTCACCACCACCCGGTCGGCCAGCTCCGCCGCCGCCAGACCCATCCGCGGCCTCTTCGTCGCGTCACGATCCCCCCCGCAACCGAAGACCACCCACAGTTTTCCCCCGTCGCCCGCCTCTCCTTGCTGGCCCGCGCCCGCCGCCCCACTCAGCACCTGCAGCACCGTCCGCAGCGCATCGTCGGTGTGTGCGTAATCGACGTAGACCGTCACTGGATCCGCCGGCGAGGTCAGGCATTCCAGCCGCCCCGGCGGCAGGCTCGCCTGCGACAGCCCCCGCCCGATCGCCGTGGCGTCGACCCGGCGCGCCTCCGGCAGGTCCGCCAGCTTGAGGCACCCGCACGCCGCGTGCACCGCCGCCGCGGCCTGCAGCGCGTTCATCAGGTTGTGCCCGCCCACGTAGGGCAAGGCCGCGTGGAACTCGCCCCAGGGTCCCCGCATCTTCACCAGCGTCTCCCAGCGCGTCGCCTCTTCCACCGAGGCGCCGCACTCCATGCCGGGCATCTCCAGCCCGCACCGCAGCACCCTCGCCCTTGTCTGGGCCACCATGGCCGCTCCGTGCGGGTCCTCGGCGTTGGTGATGGCGGTCCCGCCCGGCGGCAGCATTCCGAACAGCTGCGCCTTCGCCGCGCCGTACTGCTTCATCGTCCTGTGATAGTCCAGGTGATCGCCGGTGAGGTTCGTGAACACGCCCACGTCGAACTTCAAGGCCGCCACCCGCTGCTGCACCAGCGAATGGCTGGAGACCTCCAGCACCGCGGCGCGGCAGCCCGCCTCCAGCATCCTGGCCAGGGTGCGGCTGATCTCCAGCGACGGCGGCGTCGTCATGCTCGCCGGTGCCACCTCGGTCCCGTCGTCGACGGCTACCGTCCCGATCAGCCCGCACCGCACCCCTGCGCCGTTGAGCGCCTGGTGCACCAGGTACGTCGTCGTCGTCTTGCCGTTTGTCCCCGTTACGCCGACCAGCGCCAACTTCGACGACGGGCTCCCGTAGAACCGTTCCCCCATGAACGCCGCCGCCAGCGGGATGTCCGGCGTCACCAGCAGCGCTACCCGCCCGGCCCCGCCGCCCCCGTGCCCGTGCGGCAGGTCCACCGCCGGGTCATCGGTCAGCACCGCCACCGCCCCCGCCTCGACCGCGGCCTTCACGAAGTCGCGCCCGTCGGCGTGCTCGCCGCGCCGCGCCACGTACAGCGACCCCGGCATGACCGTGCGACTGTCCTCGGTGATGTCGCACACGCGCACGGCACCGGCTGGCCTGTCCGTCAGCCTCACGTCCAGCCCGGCGATCAACTCATCGACGCGCATGGCAAACGGCCCCTCCGCGCTGCGGCCGCAGGATCACCCCGCACCACCGGCTTGCTATCGGTGCGCCCGCTGACACCGGATCATATTTCATCGGCCATCCCGGCCCCACCCATCCAAGCCTTCACGCCCGGTTCTGCTCTCGCACCAGCGCTTTGATGCCCCGATGCCCTTCTTGCCCCTACCCTCTCCCATTCCTCACATGGACCCCGACGACCACGTCTGCCTCTGTTTCCGAGTCTCCCTCCGGAAGATCCGCGCCTTCATGGCCCGCGAGAACCCCCCGGTCGCCTCCCTCATCAGCGAATGCCTGGGTGCGGGAACGGGCTGTCAGTGGTGCGTTCCCTTCCTCAAGCACCTCCACGACCAGCACCAGCGCGGCGAAACCCCCGACCTGAAGGTATCCCCCCAGCGCTACGCCGAAGCCCGTCTCACGTACCACGACTCGGGCACGCGCGACCCAGACGTCGTCAAGGAAGCCGCGCCGCCCATGCCGCCCGCAGCGCCGGCGCCGAATCCAGCACTCGGCGCGTAGCGGCCGGCGCCGTTCCCGCTCCCCCAAGCCCTCGTTACTCGTCCAGCGTCCGCAGCGACAGGTTCAGCTCGCCCAGCCGCTGCTTCACCTCGGTCAGCGATGTCGCCCCGAAGTTCTTCACGCCCATGAGCTCGGCCTCGGTGTGGCTCACCAGGTCTCCCAGCGAGTGGATGCTCAGGAGCTGCAGCGCCTTGCGGGCCCGCACCGAGAGGTTCAGGTCGCTCACCGGCTTGGCCAGCACGGCCTCGTTCCCGCTCCCCTTCAGCTGCTCGATGATGCGCCGGCGAGCGGCCCGGTGCGCGTCCTCCACGCCCTGGCCCAGCCGCAGGCCCTTGGCCTGCAGCATCTGCTTGATCTCCACCAGGCTCGACTCGCCGAAGTTCTTGTACCCCATCAGCTCCGCCTCGGTCGTCCTCAGAAGGTCGCCGAGCGTGCGGATATTCATCTTCTTCAGGCACGTCCGGGCCCGCACCGAGAGCTCGAAGTCCGTCACCGGCGTGTCCAGGATCGCGTTGCGCTTCAGCTTGTCGCGCTCGTGGTCGTCCTCCACCACCATGTCGCGGCTGGCCAGGATGTCCTTCATGAACAGCCGCGCCCGCGGGTGGTTGGGGTTGGTATCCAGCACCTGGCGCAGGCACCGCTCCGCCCTTCCGAAATCGCCCCGGTCCTCGTACAGGATCGCCAGGTTGATCAGCCCGTTCACCGGCGCCGGCGGCGTTTCGCACGACCGCTCGTACATCGCGATCGCCTCGTCCTCCTCGCCCGCCAAGTCCAGCATGTACGCCAGCTTGAAAAACAGCCGCGAGTTCGACGGGTCGGACCCCACCGCTCGCCGGAGCTCCGAGATCGCCTTTTCCTTCTCCCCCGCCGCCTCGGCCTTTTCCGCCGCCTTCACGTGCGCCGCCGCCGCCTCCGCGTTCCGGGCCGCCTCGCCCGCCCCGATCATGATGTCCGGCAAGTCCCTCGTCGATGCCATTCGATGATGCTCCAAGCTCTTCCCCGACCCGCAGCCCCCGCGAAAGCCCCCGCGATCAGCCTCAACTCTAGGCCGCAAGCACCGAAGCCGCTCCGAACCCCGCCTTCTCCGGGCGGCCCGAAGGCGGGTTTCCTAGGTCCAGCTCCGGAACGGACGCTCTTGACAACGGGGGCGTCCGAACACCACGAGGGTCCCAGGGCTACCGCTCGTCGGCCGGCGGGCCGTACTCGTCAAGTTTCCGCTGCCACTGGGCCGCCTTCTCCGCCTTCGCCGGGTCTGCGTTCAGGCGCTGCCACAGCGTGTACAGCTTCACGGCGCGCACCAGCGTCAGGCGCTTTCGGTCGGGTGCACCCGGCAGGGGCTTGGAAATGGAGGCGTCAGCGGGGTCCGATTCGGCCGCGGGGGTGATGAGGGCCTCGACCTCGGCGAGCCTCGCAGCGGCGGCGACCGGGTCGGTGGCGGCGAGGGCCGCGGCCTCCTCACAGCGGGCCTCGCCGAGCATGCTCTCCGTAGACCGGACAGACCAGAACTGCGGGCTGTCGGGCTTGATCAGCTCGCGCCGGATCGTGAGGCATTCGCGGAGCGGCGTCTCGGCGTCGGTCCAGCGCTGCTGCATAAGGAGGTTGAAGCCGAGGTTGGCCAGGTGGGTCGCGAGCTCCGTTCGCGGCCTGCCCGCGCGCGCTATGTCGACCAGCTCGCGGCGCATGGGCTCGGCGTCGGCGGGCTTGCCGTCGTACTCGAGGGCGATGCAATACCCGCGCATGGCGTCGGTGGAGTTGCCGCGCGCGTCGACCGGGAGCTCGCGCCGGGTCCGAATCACCTCGAGGAATCGCTCCTGGGCCTCGGGCCAGGCCTTGACGAACATCAGGGCGTTGCCGAGCTGTGTGAGGGCCTCGAGCGTCTGGGGATGCTGGTCACCGTGGATGGTGCGGCACAGCTCGAGGGCGGACCGCAGGTAGGGCAGGGCCTCGGGGGACCGGCCCTGCTTGAGGATGGCGACGCCGAGATTGAGGTTGGTCTCGGCGACGAAGGGGTCGTCGGCCGGCAGAGTGGAGGCGGTGCGCTGGAGGATCTGGCGGAAGAGCGTTTCGGACCGCTCGGGGTGGCCGCGGTGGTCGGCGAGGACGGCCTGGTTGTTCAGGATCTCCATGGTCTGGCGTTCAAGGTCCTGGGAATGTTCGCGAGGCTGGGCGTCGAGTATCGCCAGGGCCTTGTCGTACAGCCCGGCGGCCTCGTCGAGGCGCCCGCGTTCCATGGCGATGCCGGCGAGGCTGTTGTCGATCGCCACAACGATCGTCGAGTTCGTGCCAGTGGCCCCCGATATCTCGCCGAGCGCCTGCTGGTAGGCCGCGGCGGCGCCATCGAGATCCTTGAGATCCCGGAGCACGTCCCCGAGGGACTGGCGGAGGTTCGCGATGTCGTGTCTCGGAAGTGCGCCCGCCTCGCCCAGCGCGATCGCGTGCTGGAGGTGGTGCCTGGCGTGGTCGTCGTCTCCCAAGGCCCAGTAGAGCTTGCCGATGGTGCCGCGGACGGTGGCCTCGATCTCGGGCTCGATCTTGACGCGCCCCTCGTCCAGATCCTTGGCGGACTGGTCGACGATCTGGCGGACGGTGACGTCGCGGTTGGCACGAGCCCTGGTCGGGGAGACGCCCTCGAGAAGGTGCTGGAGGAACTCGCTGACCGAGCGGGCCTTGGCGGCCTCGAGGTGCGCGGCCTGGGCTTCGTCGGCGGCGAGCCCGCGCGCCTGCACCAATCCGTCGACCAGCTTCGTGGCCGCCTGCCCCAGCGCCTCAACCGAGCGTTCATCGTCTTGGCCGGCGCCGAGGCCACCGAGGGCGATCTCCGGCTGCCCCGGGGCAGGCGAGGCGAGGGCCGGCTCGCTGGCGAATCGCTTGGCGATGCCCTGGAGCGATCCGGTGGCCACGTCGCGCTGGGCGCGGGCGCGCTGCAGGGCCTCGGCGAGCCGGGTGTTGGCGAGCGAGGCCTTCCACAGACCCAGCCCCGTGCCCGCGACGCCCAGCGCGAGGACCGCGCCCAGGGCCGCCGCGGCGAAGACACCGAAGCGGTGACGGCGCACGAACTTGCCGACCTTGTAGGCGGCGCCGGGCGGCGCGGCCAGCACGGCCTCGCCGGCGAGGTGGCGCCCGACGTCGGCCGCCAGGCCGCTGGCGGTCTCGTAGCGCCTGGCGCGGTTCTTCTCCAGGCACTTCATGACGATCCAGTCGAGGTCGCCGCGGACAAGCCGGGAGAGGCGCGCGGGCTCGGTGCGCCGATGGGCCGCGACCGAGGCGATGGTTTCCTTCATCGTCGAGAGGCGCGTGCTGGGCTTGGCGGGCTCCTCTTCACGGATCATGCGCTGCAACTCGCCCCACGCGGCGGAGCGGAGCCTGCGCGCGTCGAAGGGCGTCACGCCCACAAGCAGCTCGTAGAGCAGCACGCCCAGGCTGTAGACGTCGCTGCGGGTGTCGATGTCCACCCCCGACATCCCGGCCTGCTCGGGGCTCATGTACTCGGGGGTGCCGATGAGCTGGCGAAACTCGGTGAAGACGGTCTTCTCGGTGAGCCGCGCGCTGGTGGCCTTGGCGATCCCGAAGTCGATCACCTTGGGCACCGGCCGACCATCGACGACGGTGACCATCACGTTGGAGGGCTTGATGTCGCGATGGATGATCCCCTTGGTATGCGCGTGCTGCACGGCGTGGCACACCTGCGCGAACAACTCCAGCCTCTCGCCGGGGCTGAGCTTCCCCGCGTCGCAGTAGGCGGTGATCGGGTCGCCCTTGACCAACTCCATCACGAAATAGGGCCGGCCCGTCTCCGTCGTCCCCGCGTCGAACACCTTGGCGATGCTGGGGTGGTCCATTATCGCCAGGGCCTGCCGCTCCTGCTCGAAGCGCGCGACCACCGCCCGCGTGTCCATCCCGAGCTTGATGATCTTCAGCGCCACCCGCCGGCGCACCGGGTGCTCCTGCTCGGCCATGAAGACCGATCCGAACCCTCCCTCGCCGATCAGCTGCAGCAGCTTGTACGGGCCGATCCTGGTTCCCGCGGCCTCCGTTGCCGGCGCGCCGGACCCGGGCCGAGGGGGTCGGGCGACAGCGGCGCTGGAGAGTGGCGCGGGAAGGGGGGGCTGGGCGAGGGGGGGTTCGGGGATGGAGGGCGCGTCGACGGTGGGCTCGCTCAGGAATGGGTCGGCCTTCTCCGCCGCGGCCAACAGGTCATCGATATGCCGGCGCATCTCCGGGTCGCCCGCGCACGCCTTTTCGAGGTACGCCGCACGCTCCGGCCCTTGGCGATCAAGCGCCTCCCCGAAGATCGTCTTGATCCGCGAATGCTCTCCCGCCGGCATCACCGCCTCCTCTTTCTCTTGCACACGATCGCGCAGCGCGGCCGCCGCGTGAGTTTCGACGCTCGGGCCGGCGAAGAACCATAACCGAACCGCAACCCCCGCCGGCTGTCCACATCTCCCAAGCGGGACACCGCGCTGTCCAGGGCCAGGATTCCGGGGGATTCCGGCTCCGCGGCACACCTTGGGGCGAAAAAGGACCCCGGTGCGCCTGCGCGAACCGGGGTCTGCTGGATGGATCTCCGGGCACGGGTCAGTGAGTTAGCAGCCGGCGAAGAACGCCGTCAGGTAGTCGAAGAAGTCCTGCGAGTTGATCGTCCCGTCGCCGTTGTAGTCCGCCGACGGCAGGGCCGCGAAGAAGGCGCTGAGGAAGTCGAAGAAGTCCTGCGAGTTCACCACGCCGTTGCCGTTGAAGTCGCCGGCGCACGCCGGGGCGGTCAGGTGCACCGTCCCGCTGGAGACGGTCCCGCAGGCGGCCGTGACCAGGGCGTCGTAGTTGCCGCCGTCGCCGGGGCGGACCGGGTCGATGATCAAGAGCGGTGTGGTGGTCCCGTGGATCCGCCCCGACTCGGCGAGCGGGGCGCCGTTGCGGCGCCACTGCACCGTGTAGGGCGCCTGGGCGTAGATCGCCACGCCGGCCTCGAAGCGGTCGTTTGCACCCGACTGTGTGACGCGCCCCACCGGCGGGCTGACCGTGGTCCGGTTGAGCGTGGCGAACTGGGTCCCCGAGATTGCGCCGAAGTTGAGCAGCCGCGGATCTCCCAGCGGCGCGTGCGGACCGACGCCGGGCAGGACCTGGTTGGAGACGATCGAGCGCGTGTCGTTGCTGAGCATCGCGCAGAGCCTGAAGCCGCACGCCGGATTCCCGATCGCCGACAGCGGGATCGAGACCTCGATGCCGGTCCGCACGCCCGTGCCGCTGCCGGCCGCGTTGCCGGCGGTGACGCCAAAGCGGTTGGAGTTGTCGATCGTGCCGAGGATCCTCGGCGCGGTCGGATCAGTGAAGGTGAACGTGCCGTCGCCGTAGGCCTGGGCCGTCCCGACGTCCACGGAGCGGTTGCCGTCGGCGGGGGTCAGCCACCCCCACTGCGCCGCCAGCAGCGATGAGACGTCCACCTGGTTCCAGCGCAGCTGCATGCCCAGCCAGTAGTCCGGAGCGAAGCCGGTGTCGAACCGCAGCCCGTTGCCCGTTCCGTCATCGCCCAGGCGGGCCAGCCCCGGCACCTGCGGGCCGACGGTGTTGCCCAGCAGGCGTGGCTGGCCGCCGGCGACGCTGTCGATGAACAGGTCGATGCTCGCCGTGTCGCCCGCCGGGCCGGCGATCTTCAGGTTGCCGGCGATCACGACGTACAGCCGGTCGCAGTCGATGAAGGCGTACAGCGCGTCCAGCTCGGACCCGGGGGCGGCGTCCTCGCTGCCGACCGCGCTGTCGCCCATCGACGTCTGGCAGTTCTGCACCGCCAGGGCCGCCCCGAAGGCCGTGTCCGCCGTGCCGTCGACGCCGATGAGCGAGATGGGCCCCTGCGAGCACGCATCGCAGACGTCGCCGATGCCGTCGTCATCTCCGTCGGACTGGTCGGGGTTGGCGATGGCCGGGCAGTTGTCGCAGGCGTCGCCGATTCCGTCGCCGTCGGCGTCCTCCTGCCCCGGGTTCGGCGTGTTGGGGCAGTTGTCGAAGGGGTCCGCGACGCCGTCGCCGTCGGTGTCGACGATGGGGGCGCTGAACTCGCCGATGACGATCGTGATCTGCTGCGCCGCCGAAGCCTGCACGCCGTCCATCGCCTGGACGCTCACCGTGTAGGTCCCCGGCGCCAGCCCGTTACGGAGCACCAGCGACCCGGTGTCGGTGTGCTGCGTCGGCCCCGCCGGCTGGCCGACGTGGGTGACGACCCACGCGAAGCCGCGCGGCGCCGGACCGTTGACGCCCAGCGTCTCCGGGTCGGTTGCCTCGGCCACCACCAGGATCTCTTGCCCCGCCGCGAAATGCGCCTGGTCCGTCGGCGAGACGATCCGCGCCAGGGGCGGCTTGTCCGCGACCCGGAAGGTCGCCGACTCTCGCATCGCCGTGTTGAACCCGTCGCTGACGATCACCCGGAACCTCGACGAGCCGGCGCCGGTCTGGACCGCCGACCCCGGGATCCGGTCATCCGGTGCGAACGTGTACGACGAGCCCGGCCCCAGCGTCGCCACCACACCCCACGTCAGGCCGTTGTCGCGCGTGTACTGGATCGTCACCGGCAAGGGGTCGCCGTCGGGGTCCGAGGCCGTCCACGACACCATGATCGGGCTTGTGTTCGGGAAGAACCCGCCGGCGACCGGGCTTGTCACCGCGCTCACCACGGGCGCCCCCGCGGAGGCCGTGAACGTCGCCAGCGCCGCCCCGCCCTGCGGGCTGGCGAGGTCCGCCCGGCGTGCCGCCGCCGAGCACGGCGCAATCACCATGAACGGACGGCGGTCCACCAGCAACCCGTTGTCCGGCAGGTCGATCGCGAAATCGACCTGCGAGATCACCCCACCGTTGCCGTCTCGCACCAGGAGCCGAAGGTCCGCGCCATTCGCGCCCGCCTGCTGCGTCTGCACCGTCCAGAAATCATTGAGATTCGTCGCCGACATCAGCGTGCGGTCCATCCGCTTCACGTCGAAGATCCCCACCGCGCCCGTCGAGGGCTGGTACACCCCCGAGACCATCATCACGTGCGTGCTCGGCGGCATCACGTCCCGCGTCGCGAACTCGTTGGCGATCCCGTTCCAGTGGTACGGCTCGGTCCAGCGCGGCCCCGAGTACGACATGTACGACTTGTTCGTCGGCTCGACGATCTCGTGCCGGAACCAGTCGTACCCCAGCACCCGGTCCGGCGCCGTGGTCGAGGGCCCGATCTCGCACGGGTCGAAGGGGTAGTTGTCGTCGAACCCGCCCCGGAACCCGCTCCCGCACATCACGTGGTCGTACCCCATGTTGTGCGTGAACTCGTGCGCCAGCGAGGCCCCGCCGTAGGGATTCTGGATCGAACTGAAGAAATCCCCGCTCATCTTCACCAGGAACGCCCGCCCCGGCGTGCTCCCCAGCCCGCTCCAGTCCCACTCGGTGCTCGGGTGAATCATCCCCAGCCGGTGGACGCGCTGGTCGACCGTCGGATTCTGCAGGAACGACATCAGCCACTCGCCCTCGAGGTTGTTGAGCACCCACGAGTCCTCGTCCACGCAGATGCCGAAGAGGCACTTCTCGCCGTTGAGCTCGTACGGCCCCGTCCGCAGCGGGTGGAAGAACGTCGGTTCCCATTCCTCCATCCGTCCCGGCACCTCGACGAACGTCAGGTCCGACACCGGCAGCATCGACCGGGCCCGGTCCAGGATGTTGTAGAACTCCCCCCCGGTGGCGCGGAAGTCCCCGCCGTGTGTCAGGATCCGCCGGCAGTCCAGGCGCACGGTCTGCTTGCGCTCGAAGTCGAACGTCTGCGTCGGGGTGGAGTTGTTCCCCTCGTTGGACTCGGCCACGAAGTTGATCGGGTCCAGGTCGGCCCGCAGCCGGATCGATCCGGTATTCGCGGCCCAGCCGTCCGGCAGGATGAAGTTGAAGCTCTTGTTCAGGTCGTTGCGGTTGGGCGCCGTCGCACCCGGGAAGCCGACCCACGGGCGCTCCGCTCCGATCGGCGATCCCGGCAGCTCCACCCCGCCCGAGTTGAACCCGTGCAGCAGCGCCTGCGCGAAGCCCACCGTTCCCCCGGTCGCCTGCGGGTACACCCGCGCCAAGGTCGGGCGCCCGGCGATCAGCTGCACCGTCCCCAGGAGGTCCTGCGTGCTCTGAACGACCTCGATCCTCCCCAGGTACGCCCACGACAGGTCCGGGCGCGGCAGCGTGGTGTTCTTCAGCACCCGGTTGATCCCCCGGTCGTCGCCGAAATACAGGTACTGCTGGTCCTGACACAACACCCCCAGGATGTGGTTCACAGCGTCCGCCACGTCCGCCGCCGGGAGCCCCGGGGCCGATTTCGACACGCGCCGGATCGTGTAGTTCTGGGCCCCGGACCGGTCCACGATCAGGTACAGGTTGTCCTGGTCGTTGATGATCTCCACGATGTTCGCGCCGTTCTCCGGCGTGTACCACACCGTGTTGGCCCCGCCGCCGCGCGGGATCCGCCCCACCGTCTGCTGCGTCCCGTTCTGCCCTACCCACCAGGCGAACGAGCCGTCGAGCGAGAGGTCCAGCGCGGTCACGCCCGAACTCTCGATCGCCACCGGCACGGTGCCGCCCAGGGCCCAGTTCCACCGGAAGATGTTCCCGTTGGCCACGTAGAAGACCAGCTCCTGGAAGATCGTGATGCCGGATGTGCCGACGATCGTCTGGGGCACCAGCCCGGGGATGGTCCGCGTCACCCCCACCGGCCCGCCGTCCCGCCCGAAGTGCTGCAGGAACCCGAACTCGTCCGCGAGCCACAGGCCCCCGCCCAGCGCCATCCCCCCGATATTCCCCGTGATCGTCTCGATCGGCTCCGTCGTCCCACCGCCTAGGGCGTACTCCCGCGCGCACGTCCCGCCCCAGGTACCGTAGACGTACGCGCCGTCGGACACCAGATTGGCAATGGGGTTCGAGCAGCCCCCGGAGGCCGTCGCGGCGTCCAGCAGCACCGGTGTCCCCCCCGACAGCGGCACGTTCCAGATCTTCTCGAACCCATAGCAGAACTCTTGCGCGAACTCCAGCTCCGCGAAGTAGATGCGGTTGTTCGCCACCGCCAGCGCGGCGGGGAAATGGTTCGGCACCAGGGTCTGTACCTGCGCGGAAAGGGGCGACGTCGTCAACACGGCGCCCGCGAGCGATACCAAGCACGTCAGCCGCCTGGTCGCCGCTCCGGCGTTTGTGTTCGTCTGTTTGCTTGTCATGAAGTATTCACTCCGATACGGGTACTTGGGGGGGAAACGGCGCGCCCGGCTCATTCGGCGGATCGCGCATTGCTCTCTAAGGCGCCCTCCAAGGCGCACCCCGCACCCAAACGCGGCCACAAATCCGCGCCGGGCCCCCGCTTCGGCCCACTTCTGCACCGATTCCTCACTCCCGTCTGGTAGACTTCCAGAATGGCGACCGACCGAGACAACGCGGGGTCGCTCACCGACCCCCCGACCGGCCCCGATCCGACGGTCACCCGCCTCCTCCAGGCCGCCGCGGCCGGCGATCCCTCCGCCCCCGCCGATCTCCTTGCCGTCGTCTACGACCAGTTGCGCGCGATCGCCCGCCAGCGGATGGCCGGTGAACGACAGTCCCACACGCTCCAAGCCACCGCTCTCGTCCACGAGGCCTACCTCCGTCTCCTGGGAAAGGAGGACATCCAGTGGACCGGGCGCGGTCACTTCTTCCGCGCCGCCGCCGAGGCCATGCGAAGGATCCTCATCGACCACGCCCGAAGCCGCAACGCCGAGAAGCGCGGCGGTGGCCGGGCCGCCCTGGAGATCATGAACGTCGCCGATCTCGCCGCGGAACCGGATTCGAGCGGAATCCTGGCCTTGGACGACGCGATGTCCCGCTTGGAACATGTAGATAGCCAGGCCGCGGCCGTGGTTCGGTTGCGCTTTTACACCGGCCTGAGCATGGACACCGTCGCCGACGCGCTCGACCTCTCTCCCCGGACGGTCCGGCGCGAGTGGGCCTTCGCCCGCGCCTGGCTCCGCCAGACTTTGGAGCAAGATGCCCAGACCGGGTAGGAGACGTCGATGTCGGCCGGAGAGCATTCGCGGATAAAGACCATCTTCGGCGAGGCGCTGGAGTGCCAGGGGCCCCAGCGCGCGGCCTACCTCGACAACGCCTGCGCGGGCGACCGGGAGCTGCGCGAGCACGTCGAGGCCCTCCTGGCCGCCGCGGAGAAGGCCGACGCCTTCCTGAGCGACGCGACCGTCGAGGTTCCCCCGGCCCTCGCCTCCGCCGCGCCGATGAAGGAGGCGCCGGGGTCGAGGATCGGCCCGTACAAGCTGCTGCAGCTCATCGGCGAGGGAGGCTTCGGCTCGGTCTTCCTGGCCGAGCAGGAGCGCCCGGTCCGCCGGCGCGTCGCCCTCAAGATCATCAAGCTCGGGATGGACACCCGCGCCGTCGTGGCCCGCTTCGAGCAGGAGCGACAGGCCCTGGCGCTCATGGACCACCCCAACATCGCCAAGGTGCTCGACGCCGGCGCCACCGAGACCGGTCGCCCCTACTTCGTCATGGAGCTCGTCAAGGGCAACCCCATCACCCAGTTCTGCGACAGGGACAGCCTCACTATCGTGGAACGCCTCGGTCTCTTCACGCAGGTCTGCCAGGCGGTGCAGCACGCCCACACCAAGGGGATCATCCACCGCGACATCAAGCCCAGCAACGTCCTGGTCAGCATCCATGATGGCCGCCCCGTGGCCCGCGTCATCGACTTCGGCATCGCCAAGGCGACCGATCACCGCTTGACCGAGAAGACCGTCTTCACCGAGCTCCGCCAGCTCGTCGGCACCCCCGAGTACATGAGCCCCGAGCAGGCCGAGGGAAGCCTCGACATCGACACCCGCACCGACGTTTACTCGCTGGGCGTCCTCCTCTACGAGCTGCTCACCGGTTCAACCCCCTTCGATCCCGCGCGCCTCCGCTCCGCGGCGTACGGCGAGCTCCAGCGGATCATCCGCGAGGATGAGCCCCAGCGCCCCAGCACCCGTCTCTCCCAGTCCACGCTTACCCTCCCCGACGTGGCCGCGCACCGGCGCGTCGAGCCGCGCAAGCTCGGCACCCTCGTCCGCGGCGAGCTCGACTGGATCGTGATGCGCGCCCTCGAGAAGGACCGCGCCAGGCGGTACGAGTCCGCCGGCGGCCTCGCCAGCGACGTCCAGCGGTACCTCGCCGGCGACGACGTCACCGCCGCGCCGCCCACCGCCTCGTATCGGTTCCGCAAGTTCGTCCGGCGCAACAGGGCCGTCGTCATCGCCGCGTCCTTCGTCGGCGCGGCCCTTCTTCTGGGCGTCGCCGGCACCACCGCCGGTCTGCTCCAGGCGCGCGTCCAGCGCGACAAGGCCGTCGCGGCCGAGTCGCTCGCCACCGACCGCCTCGCCCAGGCCGAGAAGGCCCGCGACGACGCCGACAAGGCCCGCGACCGGGCCGAGCGGTTCAACAACATCGCCAACGCCGTCACCGAGTTCTTCACCATGGACGTCCTCGACGTCACCCCCACCCCCGCCGGCACCCCCGAGCCCACCGTCCGCCAGCTCCTCGACGCCGTCCCCCCCAAGATCGACAAGTACTTCAAGTCCGAACCCGCCGTCGAGGGCATCATCCGCGAGCGCGTCGGCCAGCTCTACCGCCGGCTCGGCGAGATCGACCGCTCCTCCGAGTACCTCAACGAAGCCATCCCCCTCCTGGAGAAGGGTCTCGGACCCGACAACAAGCAGACCCTCGCCGCCACGCACCGCCTCGGCGAGCTCCACATGGACCTCTTCCACTTCGACAAGGCCGCCGAGTTCTTCGACAAGGCCTACCAGGGCCGCCTCCGCGCCTTCGGCACCGACTATTCGCTCACCATGAACTCCCTCGCCAGGCGCGGCGTCGCCAGAGTCTCGGCGGGCCGTCAGGAAGACGGCTTCCGCGATCTCCAGCAGGCGCTCGCCCACTACCAGAACAAGGACGGCAAGGACTCGCGCAACGCCGTGGTCGTGGGCTCGGACCTCTGCTCCGCCTATGTGCAGGCCGGACGCGCCAAGGAGGCCCAGGCGCTCTCGCGCGAGCTGCTCGGCTCCATCCTCACGAAGCAGGGGGCCATCGCCGGCCTCGAATGGCCCGTCCGTCTCAGCCTCGGCAACGCCTGCCGCATGCTCGGTGAGCTCGACGAGTCCCTCACCCAGCTCGACACCGTCCTCCGCATCACCCAGGAGGTCTATCCGCCCACCCACTACGAGTTCATCGACATCCGGCTCGCCCGCGGCCGGACCCTCACCGCCCTGCGCCGGCACGCCGAAGCGCGCACCGAGCTTGAGGCCGCGTACACGATCGCCACCTCGGTCTACCCCGCCTCGAGCGTCCCCTGCCGCGACATCGCCGGGGCCCTCGTCGCCCTCGCCGAGCAGGAGGGCGACGCGCAGGCCGCCGAACTCTGGGGGGGGCGGGGTGGCGCCAGGGCCAAGTAGCCGCACGCTCAATCGCCGCGTGAGTCCAGCACCGCGCCCGCGCCCAGCGCCGCGCCCTCCCCGGCCGCCCCCTCGTCGGCCCCCTCCGCCTGCTCGAGCAGCTCGATCTCCTTCCAGCCCCCTTTCAGGAACCGGTAGAACAGCACCAGCCCCAGCAGGATGATGTACACCGCGGCCCCGATCCACGGCCCGATCGACCCCAGCCCCGGCGCCAGGTACACCGCCAGCTTCCCGCCGCCGATCAGGCACGTCCACGACAGGATCACCGTCAGCACCCCCGGCCACACCGTGTCCCCCGCCCCGCGCAGCGCCCCGACCATGGTGATCCCCAGCGCATCGAACACCTGGAAGACCGCCCCCACGATCATCACCGCCGAGCCGACCCGCAGGATCTCCGCGTACTCCGCCGCCGGCATCCCCTTGTCCAGGAAGAACGCGATCAGCGGGCGCCGGAACACCACCCACACCAGCGCGCACGTCCCCATGTAGACCATCGTGAGGCCGATCCCCGTCCACGCGCGCCTGGCCGCCAGGTCCGGCCGGCCCATCCCCATGCACCTGCCCACGATCGCCGTCATCGCAAACGAGATCCCCAGGGCCGGCATGAAGCTCATGTGCATGTACCGCAGCGCGATCCACGTCGCGGTGTTGTGCGCCGGCCCGAATCCGCCGGCCAGCCGCACCGTGAAGTACCCCCAGCAGATCATCTCGCTCCCGAACATCAGCGCCCCCGGCCACCCGATCCGGACGATGTCCCGCACGTGCGCCGCCGACAGGCGCCACGCCCGGCGCGTCCGGTACACCCGGTCCCAGCGCGCCGAGAGGAAGACCGATAGGGGGATGCTCAGCTCCACCGCCGTCCCCCACACCGTCGCAATCGCCGAGCCCGCGATCCCCATCGGCGCGATCCCCAGCGCCCCCGCCACCGACGCGAACACCCCCGCCAGCGGGAACCCGTGCGGCGGCCCGTGCGACCCGAAGACCAGCAGCACGTTCATCAGGAAGTTCGCCACGTTCCCCACCAGCGCCGCCAGCATCACCACCGCCGGCCTGTGCATGCCGTAGAAGTAGTGCGCGATCGCGCGCGTCGCCAGGGTCAGGATCGCCCCGCGCACGAGGATCGTCGCGTAGGTGGTCTCCAGCGCCTGCACCTCGGGCGTGTGGTTCATCCGCGCGAACAACCACGGCAGCACCAGCGCGTACGCCTGCATCGCGACGCCCGCGACGGCCGCGATCCACAGGGCGTTCCAGGCGTAGGCCGCGCCGCGCTCCGGGCGGCCCGCGCCCAGGTTCTGCGAGACATAGGTGTTGATGACGCCCAGGAGGCCCATGACCATGGCGATGGGCACCCAGGTCATCATCCCCCCGTTCCCCTGCGCCGCCACGTACA
>JBGPJM010000032.1:0-31051 GCA_041485385.1 Phycisphaerae bacterium
CACTCGTCGGAGTTGGGGCCGGCGACGTCTGCGGCGAGGGTCTGCGTGTCGACGATCGCCGAGCCGTTCCAGCGCATGCCCCAGAGCGCGCCGTCGCTGCGGCGCAGGATGGCGATCATGATCTCCTGCCCGCTGGCCGACGGGACCATCTGGATGATCGACGGGAGCATCCCGCTCCCCAGGGCCGGGCCGGCGGCCTCGGCCGACCAGGATGAGCCGCTGTAGACCCGGTAGAAGGGCGTCTGCTGGCTGCTGCGTCCCCACATGAGCAGGGCGCGGGTGCCTGCGGGTTCAAAGGCCAGATCGAAGTTCCGCCGGTCGGTATTGACGGCGGCGGTCTCGAACTGGCTCACCGATCCCCATGAGCTCCCGCTCCAGACCTGGACGTTGACGTCGGCGACGCCGTCGAGCGTCGCCGCGATAATCTTGTTCCCCGCCGGATCGGCGGC
This sequence comes from Phycisphaerae bacterium, assembly GCA_041485385.1. GTDB lineage: Bacteria > Planctomycetota > Phycisphaerae > Phycisphaerales > UBA1924 > JBGPJM01. Next base: position 450 of record JBGPJM010000032.1, read on the forward strand.
CAGCCGCAGCCACTTCGTCGAGCCGCCTACGTCGGTGAGGGACCCCTGCGAGAGCCAGGCGCTGCCGCTCCAGATCCGGTAGGCGGGCAGGTTGGTGCCGCTCCGCGACCAGGCGATCATGCACCGGCCGCTCGAGCGTTCGTACGCCGCGTCCAGCTGCTCGTTCCCCGAGTCGAACGTGCTGCTCTCCAGCCGGAGGCTATTGCCGAACGAAGTCCCGTTCCAAACGAGCGCCGAGACGTCATTCGCGCTGTCCAGGCAGATGAGCATGATCTCGTTGCTGTTGGGCTTCGGCACGAGCTTGACGAACTTCGGATCTCCGGAGCCTGGGATGGAGACCGAGTTCTGCGCGGACCACGCCGTCCCGTTCCAGGTCCGGTAGTAGAGGATCGCCCCGGCCCCCGAGCGATAGACGAGGAGCCCGTCCCCCGCGCTCTGCTCGTACGCAAAGTAGAACGGCCGGTCGGTATTGGTCCCCAGGTTCGTTGTCGCCTCGACCAGGCTGCCCCACGTCGACCCGTCGTACACCATCGCGTTGATGTCGTCGCCGGCGTCGGAGAAGGCCGCGATGACCTCGTTCCGAAAAGGGCATTTCTTGAGCACCGCCCACCGCGCGTTGCCGCCGACGTTGAGCATCGTTCCCGACGAGGACCACGCCGATCCGCTCCACGTCCGGTACCGCGGGAGGTTCGTCGATGGGTCGCCATAAACGATCGTCCGGGGGCTGGAGACAGAGACCTGGTTGACGACCGCCCGCGAAGTGCGCCGGCCCGCCCCCGAGACGCCGACGCTCGTCAGCGTGCGCTGGCTGCCGGAGGTCGCGGCGCTGACGCTCACCGAGCCGGCGCCGATGACCGGGTTGTTGGCCGAGTTGCCGTCGTTGGAAATCGTGCCGATGCCGCCGTCGCCGTCGTAGTCCACGCCCTTCATCAGCTCGCGCACGGCCATGTTGACGCCGGCCTCGGTCGCGTAGAGCGCCCGCTGCGTCTCCATGCGCCGGGCGATCAGGTTCTGGTCGCGTGAGCCCGCCACCACCGCGATCACGATGACGAGCTGCAGGATCACCAGGACGATGACAATGGCGATGCCGACGGCGCCGCGCTCGCGCAGGTGCGGCTGCCGCCCCGTGGTCGGGCGATCGGCCACGTCCGATCGTCTCATGGCACGGCCCCCGCCATCGTGCACCGCAGGAAGAGCCTGGTGCGCAGGGTCTCCGAAACACCGGTCCTGGCGTGGGTGAACTGCACAGAAATCCGCCGGATCGGGTCGCACGCGGCCCCGCTCAGGCTTGCCGCCAGCGCCGCGTTGCTCTCGTTGTAGGTCTGGATGGTCACCGAGGACACATCGTTGAGCAGCACCCTGGCCGTGCCGCCGCCGACCGTGAGCGTCAGCTGGCTTCCGGAGAGGCTCAGGGAGTAGTTCGTGTTCCAGGTGATCGAGGTCGCGGTGACCGAGCTGATCTCCGGCGCGACGGTGGCACCGCCGGTCTTCTTGGGGATGTTGTGGAACTCGCGGATGATCCGTTCCATCGCCAGCGAGCCCTCGTTGTGCAGCACCGCGGCGGTGGCGCCCTTCGAGTACGCGTCGACCGCCGCCCAGAGGATCCCCGAGGCCACCGACGCGACCGCCGCCAGGATCGTGATCGCGGCGATCGACTCGACCAGCGTGAACCCGCGTCGATGCCGCGATGCGCCGGCCCGGCCGGCGGCGGGGCGGGGCGGAAGGGTCATGGCGTGTACTCCGTCAGCACGGTCGAGAGCGAGAGCGTCCTGGCGGCTCCGCCGGCGCCGATGTACCCGACGGTGACGGTCGCTCGCATGTACCCCGTGCCGGGCGTCGAGAGGTCGGCCGTCGTCTCGGTCAGCGTGACTGTCCGCGAGAACCCGGGGAATCCCGCGACGCTCGGCTCGGCCGGGTAGTTCGCGCTCAGCAGGTAGGGGTACCCACGGGTCGTGCTGTTCCGGTCGGCGATGATGTCCTCGAGCTTCTCCGACGCGAGCCAGCGTGCCCGCGACGCCTGGATCGGGTCCACCCGCTTGTTGTGCATCTCCCTGACCGCCCACAGCATCGACGGGACCGAGAGCGAGAGGATCACGATCGCCACGATCGCCTCGATCAGCGAGAAGCCACGCGCCGTCATGGGGTTCCGGGGACGCATTGATTCCTCCGCATGCCGCCGTCGGTCACGGCGCCGCCGCCAGGCCCGTGCCCGGCTCGACCGTCACCGTCTTTCCTCCAGAGATCGCCACCGAGCCCTGCGCGGCGAGGCTCGTCTCGGACACGTTCAGGGGCGAGCCGCGCCAATCGAAGCCGATCCAGCTGCCGCCGTCGAAGGACGCGGAGCCGATCGTCACCCCCGGGAACTCGCCGGAGTTGAACGCCTGCGTGAACGGCAGGCCGCTGGGCGCCGTGAGCACCGTCGCGTTCGTCCGGCCCGGCGTGGCGACGCTCTCGGTGTACACCGTGTACGACGACGCCCCGGTGTTGAAGCTCACCCAGCAGCGCACGCCCGTCGTCATGGCCCGTTCGCGGGTATAGGCCACGTCGCGCATCACCAGCTTGGCCGCGCCCGCCGAGCGTGTCGAGCCCAGCGACGCCAGCGAGGGGATCGCCACCGCGGCAAGGGTCGCCGTGACCATGAGCACGGCGATCATCTCCGACAAGGTAAAGCCGCCGCCCGTGACGGAGCGGCGCGGAGAGTGGATGTCCAGGGTAGCTGGCATGGCGGCGTGGCGCCGGCGGGCCGGCGCTACCAGGCGTTCTCGCCCACGGTGTTGCTGTTGGCCCAGAACTTGCCGGTCGCGGCGTCGTAGTTCCAGCCGTTGGCTCCCGAGATCGGCGGCGCCGCGGCCCACACCGCCGCCGCGATGCTCGCGTTGTTGTTGTAGGGGTTCGACGGCATGACATCCTGCATCACCACGGTCCCGTTGGTCTGGATCTGCACGAGCGTCGGGTAGGCGGGGGCGCCGTTGACCGCGGAGTTGCCGTAGAAGTTGGCGACCGCCGACCGGACGCCGCCCAGCACGCCCCTGCACGCCGACTCCTTGGCCTTGGCCGCGTAGTCGAAGTACTTCGGGATCGCCACGCCAGAGAGGATCGCCAGGACGACGATCACCGCGATCAGCTCGATCAGCGTGAACGCGCGGGCGGGGACGGTCTTTCGCATGGCCACGATCATCGGGTCGGTTCCTCGGGTTCCGGGCGGCCTACCACGTGTTCTCGCTCACGGTGGTGCTGTTGGCCCAGAACTTGCCGGCCGCGGCGTCGTAGTTCCAGCCGTTGGCGCCCGAGGTCGGCGGTGCCGCGGCCCATACCCCGGCGGCGATCGTCGCGGAGTTGTTGTAGGGGTTGGGCGGCATGACTTCCTGCATCACCGTGCCCACGGTCTGGAGCTGCACGAGCGTCGGGTACGCCGGCGCTCCGTTCACCGCCGCGTTGCCGTAGAAGTTGGCGACCGCGGACCGAACGCCTCCCAGCACGCCCCTGCACGCCGACTCCTTGGCCTTGGCCGCGTAGTCGAAGTACTTCGGGATCGCCACGCCGGAGAGGATCGCCAGGACGACGATCACCGCGATCAGCTCGATCAGCGTGAACGCGCGGGCGGGGGTGTTTCGCGTGGCCAGGGTCATCTTGTCGGCTCCTTCGAAGACCGGCTTACCAGGTGTTCTCGCTCACGGTGGTGCTGTTGGCCCAGAACTTGCCGGCCGCGGCGTCGTAGTTCCAGCCGTTGGCGCCCGAGGTCGGCGGCGCCGCGGCCCACACCGCCGCGGCGATGGTCGCGGAGCTGTTGTAGGGGTTTGGCGGCATGACTTCCTGCATGACCGTACCGACGGTCTGCATCTGCACCAGCGTCGGATAGGCCGCGGCGCCGGAGTTGACGATCGAGTTGGAATAGAAGTTGGCGACCGCGGACCGAACGCCCCCCAGCACACCCTTGCACGCCGACTCCTTGGCCTTGGCCGCGTAGTCGAAGTACTTCGGGATGGCAACGCCGGACAGGATCGCCAGGACGACGATGACCGCGATCAGCTCGATGAGCGTGAACGCGCTGCGGACCGATCTGCGGGGGGCTGATGCGTACATGGGTCGCTTCTCCAAAGGTCGTGGTTGCCCGTGACAGGAAGACTCGTGTGTGTCCGGCGCCCGCCGGGCCCGATCGGGTATCGGACCGGCGGATGGAACGGGGACTCGGGCCGTTGAGTCCGGGTTCCTCGGGACTATCGTCGGTTCAGCTCAGCAGCTTGACCATGTTCCACATGGGCAGGAAGATCGCCAGCGCCACCATCAGCACAACCCCTGCAATCAGCACGATCAGCACGGGTTCGATAATCGTGCCCAGGTTCTTGCTCAGGTACGCCGTCTCCCGCTCGTACTGCGTCGCCACGATGTTGCACATGCGGCTCAGCTCGCCCGATTCCTCGCCCGCCGCGATCATCCTGCGGGTGAACGTCGGGATGTAGTCGCACGTCGCCAGCACCTCGCTGAGCCGGCCGCCCACCCGCACCTGCTCCACCATGCGGTTTGCATCGGCCTGGAGCATCGGGCGCCCGCTGGCCCGCCCGCTCAGCTCCAGCGCCTTGATCAGGCCCAGCCCCGAACTGAGGCAGAGCCCCAGCACGCGGGAGAACCGTGCGATCGCCAGCCCGCGAAGGATCTTCTCCAGCACCGGCACCCTGTGCAGCAGGCGGTCGATCGCCGCTCGCCCGTCCGGGGAGCGCCACGTCCTCCTCAGCCCCCACACCCCCCCGGCGACGCCTACGAAGTAGGCCCACCACCAGTGCTGCACGGATTCGCCGACGAACATCAGCCCCCGGGTGAAGATCGGGAGCTGGATTCCCCGCTCCTGGTACATCCTGGCGAACCGCGGCACCGAGAACACGATGAGGAACGACACCGCCAGGCACAGGGCCACGACGATGCAGATCGGGTACATCAGCGCCGTCCGGACCTGCCGCCCGGTCTCCTCGTTGCGCTCGAGCATCTCCGACAGGTGCTCAAGGCTCTTGACCATGTTTCCCGTCTGCTCCGCGGCGTTTACCGTCTCGACGTAGACCGTCCCGAAGATGCCCACGTGCTCGTTGAGCGACGCCGCGATCTGCTGCCCCGCCTGCACGCGGGCCGCCAGGTCCGTCAGCACGCGCCTGAACCTGGCGTTGGTCTCCTGCTCGGCGATCGTCATCAGGCCGTCGCCGATGGGGATCCGCGCCGCGATCAGCACGCTGAGCTGGTAGGTGAACTGCGCGATGTCCTTGGTCTTGATGCGCCGGGAGCGAGTCCGCTCCTTCTGCTCCACCGCGTCGATGGAGAGGGGCGTGAGCCCCATGGCCGTGACCTGGCGGAAGGCATCCTCGCGGGTGGCGGCGCGGGCCTGCCCGCGCCGCTCCTTGCCGGAGACGTCCATCGCCCGGAATGCGTACAAGACGGCGCTCATGCCGACATCCTCACGCGGGTCTCGCTGTCGGCCCGCAACACCTCGCCTAACCCGCCGACCGCCGTGTTCTCGTCCAGGTTCACCGCCACCACGCGCGCCAGCTCCTCCAGAGTCGTCAGGCCCAGGCGGGCCTTCTCCAGCCCGTCCTTCCACATCGGACGCATCCCCTCGGCCACGGCCAGCACGCGGATGACCTCGGTCGAGCCGTTCTCCTCCACCAGCGACTGGATGGCCGGCGTCATCACCATCATCTCCATGACCCCGACGCGCCCCTTGTATCCGGTCCCGCGGCAACGGGCGCACCCGGCGCCGCGTGTCGTGCCGGCGTCCTCGACGTTCAGCCCGAAGTGCCGACGCAGGACCTCCGGCGGTTCGTACGGCCCGGCGCACCCGTCGCACACGCGCTTCACCAGCCGTTGAGCCAGGGCGCCGAGCAACGCCGAGTTGATGGCGAACGTCGGCGCACCCAGGTCCTTGAGGCGCGACACCGACCCCGGCGCGTCGTTGGTGTGCAGCGACGAGAACACCAGGTGGCCGGTCAGGGCCGCCTGCACCGCGATCTTGGCCGTCTCCTGGTCGCGGATCTCGCCCACCAGCACCACGTCCGGGTCCTGCCGGAGCATCGCCCGCAGCGCCGCCGCAAACGTCAGCCCGATCTCGGCGTTCACCTGCACCTGCCGCGCCAGCGGCAGCCGGATCTCCACCGGGTCCTCGATCGTCATCACGTTCCGGTCGGGCGTGTTCACCAGCTTGAGCGCGGTGTACAGCGTCGTGGTCTTGCCCGACCCGGTCGGCCCTGTCACGAGGATGATGCCGTGCGGACGGTCGATCATCCGCTTGAACTCTTCCGTCATGCGGGGCGACATCCCGAGCTCCGCGAACCCCTTGATCGACGCCCCGGTCGCCAGCAGGCGCAGCACGACGTTCTCGCCGTGGATCGTCGGGATCACGCTCACGCGGATGTCCACCGACTTGTCCGCGTGCGTGTACCGGAACTTCCCGTCCTGGGGGCGCCGCGTCTGCGTCAGGTCCAGGCTCGACATCACCTTGAGGCGCTGCACGATTCCCGGGTGCGCCGACTTGGGCGGCCCCTGGCGGGACTGCAGCGAGCCGTCGATGCGGAAGCGGATGTGCAGCTCGTGCTCGTCGGGCCCGATGTGGACGTCCGAGGCGTTGTCGGTGATTCCCTGCGCCAGGATCTGGTTCACCGCCGCCACGATCGGCTCGTCGCCCGTCAGCAGATCGGCCGCAGACGAGCCGATGGCGCTGCCGGTCTCCGCCGCGCCCGTCAGCGAGTACGCGCGGGCGATCAGGTCGCGAAGCGCCGCCGGCTCGCACATCACCGGCTCGATCTCCGCCCGCAGCAGCCGGCGGAGCTGGTCCACCGCCGTAAGGTCCAGCGGGTCTTCCATCCCCACCGTGATCAATGGGCCCAGGTTGAACAGCGGGAACGCGGCGTGCCGCTCCGCCGCGGCCCGGGGCAGGAACCGCGAGTTGCGGATGTCGACCTCGTAGTTCCCCAGGTCGACGAACGTGCACTCGTTGATGACCGCTCGGGTCACCGCGAGAACCTGGCGCGTCACGGTTCCCTGCGTCACCAGCGCCTCGATTACGGGCACGTGGTGCTCCGCCGCGTGCTCGCGGGCGCGATCGACCGCCTCCTGGCTGACGGTGGAGTCCTCCACAAGGGCGGCGATCAGGAAGTCGGTGGAATCAAGCATCCCCGCCTCCCTTGGCCGCCGTGGGGCCCGGCGCCGCCGCCCCGCGAGAGGCCGCCAGCGTCCGTTCCAGCCGATCGCGCGTCGGCTGGTCCACGCTCACGAAGGCCGCGCCAAGGTAGTACGTCGGTGCGCGGTCGGTCATCGCGACCCTCTGCACGCGCACCCGTACCTCGACCGCCGCCGGACTGTCGCCGGTCGCCCCCTCCGGGAGCACGCGCACCAGTATCAGGGCCCCCTTCGGCACGAATACGCAGCACTGGATCCCCAGCCCTCCCTGGCTGCAATCCACCACCCGCGCGACGACCATTCCCCGGGCATCCACCGCCGCCTTGGAGAACACCACCTGCTCGGCATGGGGCGCGTCGATCGTCAGGCGCGCGGGCTGGTCGCACTGATAGCGGCTGTGCTGACGTACAACAAGCCGTTCGGTCTGACGCTCCATGTGACCGCTCCGCGCACGATTGGACGTGCCCGGTGCAATCGGCTGTTTCGGGACGATAGTTCAGGGGAGATCGGACGTCCGGGTTATGAGGACCCGGCGCGGGCGGGCCTCCGGTCAATAGAAGATCTCGAAGACCCCATCCGGACGTGCCGTCGCGCCCCCGAAGCTCCACACCTGTACCCCGTCCGCCTTTCCCGCGCCGCCGTCGATTGGCCGGCCGTCCACGTCGAAAACCTGCCACGCCAGCGACCCGCCCTTCTGCCACCCCGTCCCATCGGTCCACACCAGCAGCACCTCGCCGCGCCGGTTGGCCGCCAGCCGGGGGTGCTTGCGCGTGCGAGATTCTCCCGGCGGCGTACGCGGAGGTGAGATCTTCCCGTTGTCCGCGTCGTACGTCGCGAAGAACACCTGCCCCTTGTTCTCCCACCCCAGCCAGACGCCGCCGGCGGCCTCCCGCAGCGAGCCGCTGCTCATCGGGCACGTCTGCACGCGCCACTGATCCACGTCGGTCGCGCCGAACACTCGCCCGCCCGGCGGCGTGCTGAGCAGAACCATGCCGCGATCGATGCCATCCCCGGCGGCGCGGTACATCAGGAACATCCGGCCGCGGTCGTCGGTCATCGCCGCCATCCCGCAGCAGGCGCACGCGCCGCGCCCCGGGTCAACAGCCGCCTCCGGCGAGAACGTCGTGCCGTCGTCGGACGAACGGGCCACCCACACTCTGCGCCCGGCTTCACCGTCTTCCTTGGCGCCCGGCCCGTGCCCGTGCCAGGCGACCACCACCCCGCCGGCGGCGTCCGCCGCGATCGTCCCCCCGCCGTCGAGGTCCGTCGTCGCCGTCATGAGGTTCCGCTGCGGCTCAAACCGGCCCGTCGCCGGGTCCAGGCTCGTGTAAAGCATCGGGCACTGGGCGTACTTGCCCTCGGCGGGCTTCGTCGCCGCCTTGTCCGATCCGTTCCACGCGGCGTGAACCCGTCCGTTCCGCCCTATCGCGATCTGCGCCCCCCTGATCGTCCCGGCCGCGCACGCGCTCCCGGCCTCGCTGTTCACCCGAACCGCTGCGGTGAACTCCACCTTCCCGGGTCCCCGAGTCGCGTAGAACAGGTCGCCGGCGCGCGCTTCACCCTTGAAATACACCAGGTGGATCGTCCCGTCGGGCCCGCTCGCCACTTGGGGCTGGATCCCCCCATCCGGCACGCGTGAGACGACCACCGACACGTCGCCGGCCGCGTGCGCCGGGGCGAGTGCGGGCGGGCCCACCACAGAAAGAACGGCAACGATCGCCGTGGCTGTGTGCATGCGCTGATACTCCGCCGTGCGTCGACAACGCGAGCCAGTGTACGCGACTGCACGCCGCCTTACAGGACGCGGCGCAACCCCGCCAGACGGCACCCCCCGCGCCGGGCGGGCGTCGGGTCGCCGCGCCCGCACACGGCAGGCATCGGTTTGGCCGATGTCCTGATGAACTCCCAGGGATGGAGGCCCCCTTTGCTGCTGTGCAATCTGGACGACGCCCAACCGGGCATGATTATCGGGGCCTCGATCCTCCGCCCGGAGTCTCCGGATGTCGAGCTGCTCAAGCCCGGGGTAGTGCTGGACCACGGTCTCCTCGCGAGGCTCCGCTCCCTGGGGATCTCGCAGCTCTGGCTCCAGGACGGTCTGGCCGGCGACCTCTCCGCCGACGCGATCACGCAGATGAGCGCGGCCAAGATGGCCGTCTTCCACCAGCTCAAGACCGACATGGGCTCGCTCTCGCGCCAGACCCTCGGCGTATCGCAGGTGCAGTCCTACCGCCAGGTCATGATGGATCTGGTGTGTCAGCTCATGAGCAACCGCCAGTTCGCGGGCATGACCGATTCGCTCTTCGCCGCCGGGCCCGGCCTGTTCACGCACAGTGCCAACGTCGCGTACCTTGCCGTGCTCGTGGGGATGAGCCTGGAGACGTACATCGTGAGCCAGCGCCGCTGGCTCCCGCCGAAGCAGGCCTGCGACATGGTCAACCTCGGCCTGGCCGCGATGCTGCATGATATCGGCAAGGCCGGCATGGGCGCGGAGCTGTCGCGAATGGGAGAAGTGCACGGTGCGCCAGGCGAGGCCGACGACGGGGCGTACCACGAGCACCCCACGCGCGGCTACCAGATGCTCCGCGACAGCCGCGCGGCCGCCCGTGTCACCCAGGCCGTGCTCAACCATCACCAGCGCTTCGACGGCTCGGGCTGGCGCGACGCCGCGACGGCCGCCGGGCGGACCCCCAAGGCGGTGCAGGCCGGCGCCGAGATCCACACCTTCACACGCATCGTCTCCGCCGCCAACGTGCTGGACAACCTGCGCAGCGCCGCCGATGGTGCACGCCTGCCGCCCGTGGCCGCGTTGAATGAGTTTGCCGGGCCGCGATTCGACGGGTGGTTCGACCCGACCATTCGGCGAGCCATGCTCCGTGCGGTGCCGCCCTTCTGCGTCGGAAGCGACGTGCGGCTCAGCGACGGCCGTCGCGCCGCCGTCATCCTGCCCAACCTGGACGAGCCTTGCCGTCCCATCGTTCGGATCCTCGAGGGCGGCATCGCGCCGGTCCAGATCGACCACAAGCTCGACCTCACTGACTACCCCGATCTGTACATTTCCCACTACCTCGGAACCGATGTGACCGGGTGGCTCTACTCTCTGGCCGGCATCCGGGAGCTGCGGATGGCGGCTTGACGAGCCGGTCCCACTCCTCTTGGTTCCAGCGTGGCCCCTGCCCCGGATAGGCTGTGCATCCGAACACGCTACCGGAGGTGCGGCATGCTCAGACTGATTTCCCTGCTGTTGTGCGCCGTTCTGTGCGCCGGCGCATCAGCCCAGCCCGTCCAGCCCGCGCCCACGCCGTCCGATGCCGTCGCGGGCGTCCTCGACGACTGGCACGACGCCGCGGCCAAGGCCGACGAGCCCCGCTATTTCGCCCATTTCTCCTCCGACGCCGTCTTCATGGGCACCGACGCCACGGAGCGCTAGACCGCGCCCGAGTTCCGCACCTGGGCGAAGCCGTACTTCGACCGCGGCCGGGCCTGGAGCTTCAAGGCCCACGACCGGTTCGTCTCGTTCTCGCTCGACTCTAGGACCGCCTGGTTCGACGAGATGCTCGACACGCCCAACCTCGGCCCCTGCCGCGGCTCCGGCGTGCTGCTCCTTATCGGGCGCGAATGGAAGATCGCACAGTACAACCTCTCCGTGCCCGTTCCCAACGACCTGGTCGGGGGCGTCGTCAAGCAGATCGCCGAATACGCGACCAAACGCGTCACGCCGCCCGGCGCCCTGGACCTGAGCATGCTCACCTTCAACATCCGTTACGCCAACAACGCCGACGGCGCCGACGCGTGGGAGCACCGCAGGGAGATGGTCGCCGACCTCATCAGAAAACGTGCGCCCGAAGTTGTCGGCGTGCAGGAAGCCCTGCGCGTCCAGCTGGATGATCTCGGCGCCGCGCTGCCGGAGATGGCGCAGCTCGGCGTCGGGAGGGACGACGGCAAGACCGCCGGCGAGTACGCCGCGATCCTCTACCGGAAGGACCGCCTGAAGGTCCAGGACCAGGGGACGTTCTGGTTCTCCGACACGCCCGAGGTGCCGGGCTCGAAGCACTGGGGAAACCACATCACGCGCATCTGCACGTGGGCCCGCTTCTCCGAGACCGCCGGCCCCCGGTCGTTCTACGTCTTCAACGTCCACCTCGACCACGAATCACAGCCCTCGCGCGAGAAGAGCTCCACCCTGCTCATGGAGCGCATCGGGAAGCGGTCCTCGCCCGACCCGGTCGTCATCACCGGCGACTTCAACGCCAGCGAGGACAACCCCGCCGTCACCCGCGTCAAGCAGGGAGCCCTGGCCACCACCTTCGTCGATTCGTTCCGCGCCCTGCACGCCGACCAGTCCGTCGTCGGCACGTTCAACAACTTCAAGGGCGACCCCACCGGACCGAAGATCGACTTCATCTTCGTGCCGTCGATCGGCGTCACGGTGCTCGCCGCCGACATCATCCGCGACGCCCGCGACGGCCGGTACCCCTCCGATCACTTCCCCGTCGGCGCCACTATCCGGCTCATGCCGCCGCCATGATTCCTCGGCTTCCCCACGCTCCTCGACCGCCCTCCGCGCCTACAACCCCTCCGCATGCGCTCCCCCGACCACGACCTCGCCCTCCCCCGCGCCGCCGCGCCCGTCTTCGCCGTCCGCCCGCGCCTCCTCGCCGCCACGTTCTCCCACGGCGCGGTGGATTTCTTTTCCTTCCTCATCATCCCGCTCATGTCCATTCTCGAGGGCCGGCTCTCGCTCACGCACCAGCAGGGCGCCGTGGTCATCGCCGTCGGCTCCGCCTGCAGCGGCCTGATCCAGCCACTCGTCGCGTGGCTCAGCGACCGGCACGACACCCGTGCTCTGGGCACCGCCGGCTTCGCGCTGGCCGTGGTGGCCGTAGGCCTTGTCGGCTTTGTCACGACCTACCCCCTTCTGCTGCTCCTCCAGATGGTCGCCTGCGCCGGGATTGGCGCCTTCCACCCCGTCGCCGCCGCCGCCGTGGGGCACCTGGCCGGAGAGAAACGCTCGCTCGGCGTCGCGGCCTTCTATTGCGCCGGCATGGTCGGCGGGTTCTCCGGCAACATCGCCGCGCCCCTGTGGGTGGCGCACTTCGGGGCCGGCTCGACCATCCGCGGGCTTCAGTCCCTCGCCTGGCTGATCGCTCCGGGGATGCTCTGCGTCCTGTTGCTGGCCTGGGCCATCCACAGCGTCCCGCACCGGCACGAGGATGCCCACGAGCACCACGCCGCCCTGGAGCCCGCCGAGCGCGCCCGGCGCTGGCGGGCCGTGGCGATCCTCTACGTCGGCAACGTGCTCCGATTCACCGTCGATGTCGCCGTCATTACCCTGGTCATCCGCTGGAGCGAGGAGATGGCCCTTCGCGCGGCCGGGGCGACCGCGCTCACCGAAGAGCTCCGCACCCAGGCCTCCACGCTCAACGGCCCCCTCCAGGCCGCCAAGCAGATCGGCATGGGCGCAGGGGGGCTCGTCGCCGGCTGGCTGCTCCGCGGACGGAGCGAGAAGACCGCCATGATGCTGGTGCCGATCCTCGGCGCGGTCGCGATCGTCGCCATGCCCCTCGCGGGGTCGCTGGGGCCGGCATTCCTGATCACGGTGGTGGCCGGACTCGGCTACGGCGGCGTCGTCCCGCTCACCATCTCGCAGGCGCAGCGCCTCCTGCCCCACCGCACCGGGCTCGCGTCGGGTCTGATGATGGGGGGGGCCTGGGCGGTCGGCTCGGTCGGTGCCCCGCTGGCGAGCTGGCTGCACCATTCATTCGGCCTCGAGCGGTCGTTCGTGGTGGTCGGGGCGATGTGCCTGGCCACGGGCCTGCTGTCGGTCCTGCTCCCCCGCCCGCTGCAGGGGCGTGCGGGCCGGTAGACTGCCCCGATGAACGTCGCCGAGGCCCGCCAGCTCATGGAGTCCTGGACCGCCAGCACCGCCCTGCGCGTGCACATGGAGTGCGTCGCCGCCTGCATGCGCGAGTACGCTGGCAGGCTCGAGCCGGCCCAGGCCGATCGATGGGAGATCGCCGGCCTCCTGCACGACTTCGACTACGAGAAGCACCCCAGCCGGGAGGAGCACCCCTTCGTCGGCGTGGAGCACCTGGAATCGCTCGGCATCGACGGCGAGATCCGCGAGGCCATCCTCGGCCACGCCGACTACAGCGGCGTCGCCCGGAGCACCCCCATGGCCAAGTCGCTGTACGCCGTCGACGAACTGTCCGGCTTCATCGTCGCCTGTTCCAAGGTCCGCCCCAATGGCATCGCCGACCTCGAGCCAAAGAGCGTCAAGAAGAAGCTCAAGGACAAGTCCTTCGCCGCCGCCGTCAACCGCGAGGGCATCGCCCGCGGCATCGCCGAGCTGGGCGTCGACGAGACCGAGCATATCCAAACGTGCATCAACGCCATCCGGGCCGGCGCGACCCGACTCGGCGTGTAGCCCTACTGCTCCTGCCCGAGCCGGCGCGGCCAGGCATCCTTCGGCGGCGGGGCGTTCTCATCCCCGCCCGTCCGAATGTGCTGGAAGAGCGTCTCCTTCTCTTTGTCGTATGCCACTCGCCCGTTCACGATCGTCCATCGGGCGATCGTCGTGTAGTGCAGCAGGTCGCCGGTGACGATCGCAAAGTCCGCGTCCTTCCCGACCTGGATCGAGCCGACCCGGTCGTCGATTCCCAGGATCCTCGCGGCGTCAAGCGTGATCGACCGCACCGCCGCATCCTCCGGCAGCCCGCCCCGCACGCCGAACGCCGCCTCGAGGTTGAGCTGCAGAAGATCCCGCCCGCCTAGCCCACCGAAGCTCACCCCCGCCTGCGACGGCACGATCGCCACCGGCACCCCGTGCCCGTACAGGATCGCCGCGTTCTCGATCGTCCCGCCGTTGGGGCGCATGAGCCGCTTGTCGGGGTCGTCGCGCGTCCGCGGCGTCACGATCGCCCAGACCCCTGCGCGGGCCATGCGCGGCGCCACCGTCCACCCCTCGCGGGCGCCGCGGACCACCACCCTGATCCCGAACTCCTCGGCCAGCTCGCAGGTCTGCTCCAGGTCGTAGGCCAGTTCCGCGTCCGCCAGCGCCGTGGCCTCCCCCTTGAGCAGCTTCAGGTGCGTCGCCGCCTCGCCGCTCTTGGCCCACTTGTCGTCGGGCGCTTTGGCGTCGGGGTTGCGCGACCTCTCCTCCTCGTAGGCCTTCTGGTCACGGAGGAGCTGGCGGACCTTCTCCAGCGACTCGCGCAGGCGTCGCTTAGCGGCGGGGTCGCTGGAGCCGTAGCGGATCGTCTCGAACAGGTTCCGCTTGACGACCATGTCCTCGAGCGTGCCGTAGGTGAGCTTCGCCGCGGTGTTGCCGGTGGCGACGGTGGTGATCCCCGCGCCAAGCGCCGCGACCAGCTGCGTCGTGAAGACGTCCGAGGTGTCCTCGGGCGGATCGCCGCCGAGCAGCGCGATGCTCCGCACGGCGATCAGCCCCGGGTAGACGTGGAAGCCGGCGGCGTCGATCACCTCGGCCTTCTCGGGGACCGGGACGCCCGGCCCGACCGCGGTGATCCGGCCGTTGGTGCAGACGATCGTCGCGTTCTGCAGCACCGGCCCGGAGACCGAGTGCACCGTCGCCCCCTTGATCGCCAGGAAGCGGTCGTCCTTCTTCTTCTCGGGTTTCCCACCCGACCTGGGCTCGGCCTCGCTCTGGCCCTCGGAGCCCGACCGCTGGTCGGGCGGCGGCTGATCGGGCGGACGCCGCCGCCGGGGGCGGTCGGGTCGGGGCTGGGGCTGCGCCGCCGGATCGCCCGGCAGTGACGAGTCCTGTCGCGCGGGCGCCGGCGGAGCGATGGCCAGCGTCGTGCACAGGGCAAGGGCTCCGAGGTACGAACGGATCATCCTCATCGATCAGTCCTTCGCCTTCCAGACGACCTTGCCCAGGATCATCACGCGCTGCACCCGCGCGCCGGGGTCGAGCACATCGCCGTCGAGAAACACCAAGTCGGCGTCCTTCCCCTTCTCGATGGAGCCAAGCTGCTTGCCCACCCCCGCGGCCTTCGCGGCATTGACCGTGAGCGCCTTGACCGCGTCGCTGCGTTGCAGGCCCGACCGCACCAGGTCGGCCGTGCGGGCCCGCACCGCCTCAAGGTCCTGCGGCGAATCGTTCTCCGGCGCCAGCGCCACCTCGCACCCGGCCCCGAACAGCTCCGCGACGAGGTTGTACCGATTGATCGTCGCCGGCAACCGGTGCATCGCCGGCGCCGTGATCACCAGTGACTTGAGTTCCCCCAGTTTCGCCACTGCGTTGTTGAAGTCCGGCGCGAACCCGCCGCCGAGCCAGAGGGTGCGCGTCACCTGGTCGAACCCCTGCAGCACCTCGAGAGCGTGCAGGATGTTCGATGCGCTGGGCACCTCCAGCATCAGTGCCGGCGCGCCGTCCTTCTTCTGGATCAGGTCCATCAGGGCGCGATGCGACGGATCGGTCTCCGGTGGCTTGAACTGGTCCCCGCTCGCATCGCCTGCGGGCTTGGCCGTCTCCTGTGGAGCAGGCTTGTCCGCCGCGGGCAGCTGGGGACCGCTTTTGGGCGGCGTCGGCGATGGTTGGGGACCGGGGGTGGGTGGGGTCGGGGGGGCAGGGGACGGTGAGGGGGGCTGCTGCTCGGGCGGCTTGGCCCCCTCCGCGGCCTTCTTCGCCTCGGCTTCCTTGCGCTTGGCCTCCCAATCCTGTCGGGCCTTCTCGACCTTGTCGATCTCCGCCTTGGCCTTCTTGAGAGCATCCCGCAGCGTCTGCTTGTCGCGGGGGAGCGAGATCATCGTCGTCCGCAGGTAGCCGCCCGGCGTCACCGCCCGCTGCCCCGCCGGGCCCGCGGTCCGGTAGACCGACGACACGCCCGTGATCCCCGTCCCCGCCGGGTAGATGTTCACCGCGGTGTACCCGGCCCGCAGGAACGACTCGAGGTCCATCTCGTCCAGATAGATCTCGTCGGCGGTCTTCAGGTCGCCGTGCACGCCGCTGCGCTGGTAGCTCGGCAGCCCGGCCCGCGTGCGGCAGTGCACCATTCCGGGCATGACGGTCTGCGTCTCGGCGTGGATGACCGTCGCGGTCTTGGGGTACTCCAGCCTGCGCCCGACAAGGCGGATCTGCCCGTCCACGATCACGATCTCGCCGCGATCGATCTCCTCCCCCGACCCCGTGATGACCTTCCCCGCCTTGACGACGACGAACTCCTCGTCGGCCGGGCCGCCGCCCGCGGCGACGGCCGGGGCGCTCAGCAGGGCCAGCACGCCCAGCGCCACCGCGAGCAGCCCCCCGCGGCGCGTTGACGACGCCCGTCTCACCATCGCCGCTCACTCCTGCCGTCATAGGCGACCTTACCGTTGATGATCGTCATGCGGCAGGTGCTGCGCGGGTCGATCGGATCCCCGGTCCAGAGGCAGAAATCCGCGTCCTTCCCCGTCTCGATCGAGCCCAGCCGGTCCTCGATCATCAGCGCCTCGGCCGGGATCCGTGTCAGGCCCTTGATCGCCAGGTACGGGTGGTAGCCGAACCAGCACTCCATCGCGGCCTGGAACGGGAGCTGCTCCTCCGGGATCACCGGCGCATCGGTGTTGATGCCGATCTTGCGGATCCCCTGCTGGTACCAGCGGATGCACAGCCCCACGACCCGGCGTTGCGACTGGTCGAAGTGCAGCACCCGCGGCCCGCAGATCGTCCACACGTTGTCCTCCCCGACGTCCAGGATCATCGGGGCCATCTTCCAGGCGTCGAACTCGCTGTGGTCCAGCACGGTCCGCAGCCCCAGCTTGATCGCCAGCATGTCCACCGTGGTCATCACGACCTGGTAGATCTGCGTGTGCACCGACGCGATGAACTGCCGCTTGAACAGGCCGCGGAAATCGTGGTACACGGGGTTGTAGTGCGGCTGCACCTTCGTCTTGCCCGCCTCGAAGTCGTCCCACGCCTGGTTGTATGCCTTGGCCTTCAGCAGCGTCTGGCGCGTGTTGTAGTTCATGAACGAGCGACCGACGCCGTACCAGTATCGCTCCGGGTTCCCCGCCTGCGCGATCTTCAGCGAGCCCGGTGACTTGACGACCATCTCGTCCACCGTCTTGCCGGCGAACTTCACGATGGTGCCGAAGCCGCTCATGTTCGTCCCGCTCCCCGGGATGAGCAGCGCCGTGGTGACCCCGCCCGAGCGGGCCATCTTCACGTTGTCGCTCTCGGGCACGACGGTGTCGAGGGTGCGCAGCCCCGGATTGGTCAGGTAGACCATGTCGTTGAGATCGCTGATGGACCCGGCGGTGTGGTTGTGGCAGTCCACGAACCCCGGCACAAGCCAGCAGTCGGGCATCTCAACGGCCTGCACGCCCGCCGGCAGCGTCGCCCCGGCCGCGGGCTGCACCGAGTCGATCTTGCCGTTTTTCACGATGACGACGGCATTGTTGATGACCGTGTCTTTCGCGTCCATGGTGAGGACCTTGCCGACGCGGTAGGCCGACACGGTCTCGGCCGTCTGCGCCCGGAGCATCGCGCTCGTGCTCATGGCCAGCACGGCGGCGCCCGCGACGGTGATCCTCTTCATCCGGCACCTCATGGCTTGACCTCCTCGCCCCCGACAATCACCCGCTCCACCCTGCTCCCCGCCTCGAACGGATGGCCCGAGAAGATCACCATGTCCCCCTCGCGCCCGGGCGCAAGCGACCCGATGCGCCCGTCGAGCCTGTACATCCTCGCGGCGTCGATCGTCATCGCCGCCAGGGCCGTCTCCGCCGACAACCCGCGTTCCACGGCGTACAGCCCGACCATCGGCAGCGACCTCGCCCCGTCCTCGCCGCCCGACTGGAACGCCACGTGTACGCCGCGTCGAGAGAGCACGTCCCCCGGCACGCTCCACTGATTCTTCTCGTCCCGGCGCATCACGTCGGTCGGAACCACCACGCCGACGTTCTTCTCCGCCAGCCGCCCCGCGTGCACCTCGATCCCCTCCGGCCCCAGCAGCACCACCGGCAGGTCGTACTGGTCCACGAGGATGTCCAGCACGGCGTCTATCTGCGCAGACGTCGTCGCGGCCACCACCGCCGGGATCCTCTTTTCCAGGATCGACTTGATGGGCTCGAGCGACTCATCCACCTTCGGCGGCAGCGGCCGCCCGTCCTTTCCCGTGGTCTTCTTGCGCGTCGACTTGACCTTGAACTCCACCTCCGACTTGTCGATCCGCCGCATGTCGAAGTTGATCGTCAGCCCCTGCAGCGAAACCGTGCCGCTGCAGTGGTCCTCCTTGTCGATGGTTCCCTCGAAGGTCGGGTAGCCAAGGCCCCGCGTCTCCAGCTCCAGCCGGCCGGTGATCCGCTTGCCGTCGAGCGTGCCGGTGATCTTGAAGTCCATCGGCAAGGCCGGCTCCAGCACCCGCCCCTCGATCGCCGTGCCGGTGAGTTTGAAGGCGATCTTCCCCTCCCGCTCGTCCTCCGGGCGGATCGGCCCGCCGAACAGCCGGGCCGTCCATGTGCCGGTGATCGGGTCCTCCACCTTCGGCGCCGCCGTCTCCTCCGCCTCCTTTGGCGCGCCGATCGGCTGCTGTGTCGCTTTGCCCTCCGCCTTGTTCTTCTGCCACTCGGCCAGGTCCTTCTCGTACTTCTGCCACATCTCCAGGTACTTCTTCCCCGCCTCCAGTCGCGGCTTGAGCCGCTCGGACACGGACGCGGGGTCGACGTCGGTCACATCAAAGACCAGCCCGGCCGTCTCGCTGACGACGCGCCGGTCGCGCCGATCACCGGCGGTCTTGATCGCCGCGATGCGCGACCCGCTCTGGGCCGCCCGGTACGGCCCCACCATCACGGTCGTCACGCCCGCGCGGGCGACGCGCAACTCGGCGACGTCCGCCACGCCCACCAGCCTCGCCAGCGACAGGTCCGGCCCCGTCGTGGTGTTATCCCCCTGGAGCCCCAGGTGACCGTACGCGTCGATCAGCCCCGGCGTCATGAACGACCCCGGCCCGCCGTCGATCACGCTGGCCCCCGGCGGCGTCGGCACGTGCTTGCCCACCGCGACGATCTTCCCCTTCTCGATCAGCACCGAGCCGTCCGTCAACCACTGGTCCGGCCCCAGCCACACCGTGCCGGCCTTCACCACCACCGCATCGGTCCCGGGCGCCCTGAACGCCAGCCGGCCCGCCGCGTACACGCGCAGCACGTGCGTGGTTGTCTCCAGCGGATCGCCCGAGAGCACCAGCAGATCGGCATCCAGCCCGGGCGCGAGGCTCCCCACGCGGTCGGCCACCCCCAGGATCTCCGCCGGCACCCGCGTAATCGCCTCGATAATGCGCTCACGCGTGAGCCCGGCCCGCAGCGCGGTGGCCGCCGCCAGGCGAAGCCCCATCACCGACTGCCCGGGTGCCACCGCCAGCGCCAGCCGCACGCGCCCCAGCGCCGCCAGCGAGCGAAGGTCCGGCTCCAGGGCCTCGGGGTCGTTCCCCAGGTTCGCCGCCGGCGACGAGCGGGGCGCCGAAAGCGTGTACACCAGCGGCACGTTCGCTCCCGCGATCTGGTCGGCCAGGGCCGCCGCCTCCGTGCCGCCGACGATGTACCCCTTGCGTTGGTTGCTGGCCAGGAACGCCAGCGCGCCGGCAAGGTCGGCCTGCCGCTGCGATTGCACACGAACCGGAAGATTGGCCTGCCACGCCCGTGCCAGCGCCGCGCCGTGGTCGTCGAACTTCGCCCCCGCCGGCGGCTTCAGGGCCTCGCCCACCGCCTCTTTCAGCGCCAGCAGCTGCCCGATCCGCGACGACGGGCGCTGCGCGCTCGCCGGCTTGATCGCGTTGTCCGACGACGGGGGCACCAGCTCCTCGACGATCGGCGGCGGGTTGTACGCGCCCGGGTCCAGCGTGATCGTCAGGTCGGACGCCGCGGACAGCACGCGCGAGGACGCCGGCCCGCCGAGCCTGGCCACGCCCCCCTGCCCGCTCATCAGCCGCGTGGCGCCGGGAGACAGGTGCGCTGTCGTGACTCCGCTGGCGAGAACCTGCCGGTAGTCGGCGTAGCGGTCGAAGTTGTCCGAAGCGCGGTACGCCGCGCCGATCGATTCGTCCGGCACGCGGGTCACGCCCACGTTCGACACCGCGGCCACCAGCCCTGGCATCACCGTAGCATCCGGCAGTTCGATCAATGGCAGGTCCGAGGGGACCGCGATGTCCGTCCCCACCGCGACGATCTTCCCATCGCGGACGATGATCACGCCGCCATTCATCACCCCCGGCTGCCCCGGCGCCGCCGTGATGATCCGCCCGGCACGAAGGGCGAACGAAGCGCTCGTCTGGGCCCCGGCCATCGGCGGCAGGGCCATGAGCGACACCATCGCGACAATGAGGAGGAGAAACGCCCGGCTCACCGCGGCTTCTCCTTCTTCGGCTCTGGCTTCGGTTCCGGCTCCGCGGGCTTCGGCTCAACCGGCGGGGGGGCCTCGTCCCCGTCCTTCTTCTGCGGCTCGCCCGCCGCGGCCGGCACGACCGCCCCGGGCTTCTCCTCCGCGGCCTTCTTCTCCTTCGCTTTCTCCGCGGCGGCCCTCTCCAGCTTCAGCAACTCCAGGATCCGCGCATCCTTCTGCCGGTCGTACGCCTGGATGCCATCGATGTACACCAGCTCGACCCACGACGCAAAGTCCAAGGGGTCCCCGCTCAGCACCACGATGTTCGCGGTCTTCCCGGCCTCGATCGAGCCGAGCTTGTCGCCCAGCCCCAGGATCGTGGCCGGGTTCAGCGTGATCGCCTCCAGCGCCGCCTTGCGCGGCAGCCCGTTCCGCACGCACACGGCCGCCTCATAGTTCAGGTACCGCTCCGCCATCGACGTGTTCGCGCTGGGCTGCAGCGCGAACGTGAGGCCGGCGTCCGCGATCTTCGACGGAACGAACGTCTCCTTCAGCTCCCCGGTCAGCTCGTCGCGCTCGCGGTAGAACAGCAACGGATCCAGCACGACCGGCCGCTTGGCCTTCTTCAGCTCGCCCGCAGCCTTGTACGCCTCCGGCCCCAGCACGAACACCGCCTTCTCCAGCAGCTTCTGCTCGGTGGCGAGGGCAATCGCCGGCCCGACGTCGGTCGCGGCCCCGCAGTAGAACCACGCCGCCAGCTCCCCCCGGCGGCAGCGGACCAGGTTCAGGTGCTTGTCGTCGTAGTCGGGGTCCTGAATGAGCGGCTGGCCGCGCTTCCTGGCCTCCGCCGGTCCCACGTCGATCTTTCTGTCGTCCTTCTTCAGCGATTCCTCGTACTTCCCCTCGGCCAGACGCCCCAGGTAATCGTCCAGCTCGGCGAACGTCTCGCGGAGCGCCGCCATCTGCGCCATGCGGTCGTAGCCGCCCCGCGGCGTCGTGCTGAACTTCAGCGCCAGGTCCGGCCGCACCGTCATCTCGTCGGGGCTCAGGCCGATCGGTCGCACCACGCGGCTGACCCCGCCCACCACGCAGTTGTTCCCCGGGATCACGTGCACCGTCGTCACGCCGTCCCGCAGCGAGTCCTCGAAGAACAGCTTCGACGGGTCCAGCGCGTCGTAGACGTTGAGGAACGGCGACACCGGCACGTTCTCGTTGGGCACATCCAGCCCGCGCGCCGAGTGCGGGTCGATCATCCCCGGGAAGAGCACCTTCCCCGTGACGTCCACCTCCATCGCGTCGTACGGGATCTGAACCTCGGCGCCCACAGCCGTGATCTTCCCGTTCTCGATCAGCACCGTCCCCTTGGCGATCTCCTCGCCGACGACCGGAATGATCCGCCCACCCTTTAGCGCGACCTTCGTCGGCGGCGCAGCACCAGCCACCGGCGACGCGGCAAGGCACGCGAGGGCGAGGCACAGAACATTCATGCAGCACGCGGCGGATCGTCGTGGCCTCATCGGGTGTCCTTGTTCTTCACGGGGTCGATCCGTCGTGAGATCGGAGAAGGAAGCAGGAAGAACGCTCGACCAGAACCACGGTCACTTCGCCGCCGCACGCTCGCGCGCATCGACAACAACCTGCCCGCCCGAGATCACCACCACCAGGCGCGAGGTCGCATCAAATGCCTTCCCCGTCCACACCACCAGGTCGGCGCGCTTGCCCGCCTCGATCGTCCCGACCTGGTCGTCGATCCCCAGCATCTTCGCCGGCGTCTGCGTCACGGCCTGCACCGCCTTCTCCAGCGGCACGCCCGCGCGCACCGCGTACATCACCTGCCGCGCCAGCCCATCCTCGTCGCGGAGGTCTTGCGCCGTCAGCGCCGTCGGCACGCCCGCCTCGATCAGATCGCGCAGGGTCGAGAGCCGCGACTTGTCCGTCTCGCCGCTGTACAGCCGCGGACTCGGATCGGCCTCGTCGTAGATCGGCCCGAAAATCACCGGGATCGCCCGCAGTTTCAGCTCTGCCAGGCACTCGTACGCCTCGGTCCCCTCCACCAGCGTGAAGCCCACGCCGAACTCCCCGCACAGCCGGATCGCCGTAAGAATGTCCGGCTGCGTCCGCGCCTGCACCCGCAGGCCCAGCTTCCCCTCGCGGATCTGCTGCAGCACCGGCAGCGCCTCGGGGGGCGGCGCATCCGCCCCGCCCACCGGCAGCCCCTCCTTCCATCGCTGCGCGTCGTAGAACGCCTTGCGGAACACCCACGCCACGCCCATCCGCGTGTTCGGCCGGCGTGTCCGGATACTCACGAACCTCCCGAACGGCGGCGAGTTGCCCATCCCCACGCTGTACGCATCCGAGCCGAACGTCGCCTCCACCGCGCCGTGGTCGGAGATCAGCCGGTCCCGGACCGGCCCCGCCGTCCGCACGATCGCCCCCTGCGGGCCGATCACCGCGGCCGAATCCGGCGTTACGAATACCGTCGTCACGCCCGAGCGGACCAGCCGATCAAAGTCGCGCGAGCGAAGCGAGAGCGAGTCGATCACGCGCGTGTGCGGCACGACCTCCGACGACGCCTCCGTCTCCGACCAGCCGCCCGCAACGCCCGACACCAGCCCCCGCGCCAGCGGCGAGCCCGGCGCCGCCGGGAAGCCGCACACCGGGCAGATCTGCCCCGGCCCGAGATTCTCATGCGTGTTCGCCAGCGCACACGCCGCCACGCCGCTGCAGACGCACCCGTCCTCGTCGTCGCTCCCCTCGGCGTGCGTCCCCTCGAAGAACAGGGCCAGCGCGCTGGGTTGACCAGCCTCCCGCCGCTGGGGCTCAGAGGCGCCGGGGCCGCCGGGCGAGCGCCGACGGGTGACGGCCAGGTCTCGGGTCTCGATCTGGGCGCAGGCGTCGATCAAGCCCGGCGTCACCGACCCCTCGGGCAGGTCGATCAGCCCAGCGCCGGCGGGCACCGTGCTTCCCTCCCCCGCGGCCGTAATCTTGCCGTTCTCGATGACCACGACGGCATTCTGCACCACCCGTCCGTCGCCGATGTGCAGCGTGCCGACTCTGATCACAAGCCGCGCGGGTTGTTCCGTCTGGAGAGCATCCGCCCGCCCCGCGATGGCCACGAGCGCTCCGAAACCCGCCACCCACATCCCGCAGGTCCTCACCGTTGCGTTACTCATAGGAACCTCCTGATTCGTCCTGCCCGACCGGCGGCGGCGCCGTGTACACCCGCACGCCGTTGACATACACCTCAATCACGCGGCTCTCCAGCCGCAGCGGGTCCCCCGAGAACACCACAATGTCCGCATCCATCCCAGGCTTCAGCGACCCGACCCGCCCCTCCACGCCCGCCACGCGCGCCGCCCCCACCGTCAGCCCCCGCCGCGCCGCCGCCGCGTCCATGCCGTACCGCACCGCCAGCGCCGCCGTCACTCGCAGACCCGCGGCCTCTCCCAGCGGCGTGCCGCCCGTGAACGCCACGTCCGCCCCCGCCCGCTCCAGCGCCCCTGCCCCCTCGAGCGTTCGCGGCGACGAGGTGAACGTGTACGGCCCCACGATCGTCGCCGGGCGCGACGGACCGCGCTCCGCCAGGTCCGGCGCCAGCTCCACCGCATCGGCCGTGTGCACGATGTGCGGCGCGAGCTTGAACTCGCCGAATGTCCGCAGTGCCCCGTCCACGTCCTCGGTCGCCTCGCAGATCACGATCGCGTCCAGCTTTCCCGCCAGCACCTGCGCCACACGGGCAGCCCCCTTGCCGTCGCGTGCGGCCGCCAGCGCCCCGCGGAGCAGCACCAGCGCGCCCGGCCGGCTGGTGGGCTCGCGATCGGTGCTGAACACGCTCGTGCCCAGCGCGAACACAAGCGGGCCATCAGTCCGCAACGCATCCACGCGAGGGCCCGCGGTCCACGTGCGCACGGTCGCCGCGACGCCGCTGATGACGTTCGAGGGCTGCGGCGTGATCATCACCGCCGTGATGCCGGCCCGCAGGGCCCTCCCCAGCGCCGGGTCGCCGGGATCGACCGCGTCGATCGCGCTCACCGAAGGATCGACCGCCTTGGCCCTCTCCAGGTTGTTCTGGAACTCGCCGATCGCCGAGCACAGGTCGATCAATCCCGGGCAGATCACCGCCCCCTCGTGCCGGACGATCTTCAGCCCCGCCTGCTCTTTGATCTCGTCGGCCTTCGCCAGACGTTCGACCTTGCCGCCGGCGATGACGACGGCCCCCAGGTCGCTCAGCGTGCCATCGGGGGCAACGGCGCGGGCGCAGATAATCGCCGTCCGGTCCTGCCCCCAGGCCCCGGCCGTCAGCGACACCGCGCCCGCGATCAGCGCCAGAATGCCCCGCACTGGGTGCCTCATTTCATACCTTCCCGAGGCTCATTCTTCGCGGCCCGGTACAGCAGCTCCCCGCCGACCAGCACCTGGTCCACCCGCGACCCCGGGTCCAGCGGGTCGCCCGTCCACACCACCAGGTCCGCCGGCATCCCCGCCGCCAGCCGCCCGGCCTTGTCCGAGATCCCCAGGAACTCCGCGGCATCCGTCGTCACCAGCCGCAGCGCATCCACACCCACCCCGGCATGCTGCGCCGCCAGCTGCGCCGAGAGCAGCACGAACCGGCTCGGCCACCGATCGGCCGCCTGCGGGGAGGACGGGCCGGTGCCGACGTGCCACTTCACACCCGCCCGCGTCAGCAGCGCCGCCGCGTCGATCGAGCGCCGGTGCAGCTCATCATTCCGGAAGTAGTCCCGCCCGATTACACCATCGAGAACGACCGGCGTCTCCGACTCCGCGAGACTCGACGCCACCAGGTACGCCTCACTCCCCCCCTCAATGGCCACCTTCAGCGAGAACTCCTTCCCCAGCTCGAGCGCGTTGAGGATGTCCTCGCTGCGGTGACAGCGGATGCGCACCGGCATGTCGCCGTCGATCGCCCTCAGCAGCACGTCTGACTTGCGGTCGGCCGTGGGCTCCGTCGGCTTCTTGAGGTCCTCTTCCTTCTTCGCCGCGTCGCCGGGCTGGCCGGCGGCGGGGGGACCGGCGGGGGGGAGACCAGCGGGGGAGGGGGGGCGACCGCCGGGCTGGGGTCCCGGCTGTCCGGGCGTCCGCGGCTCCGGCTGCGCCAGCCCCGCGTCGGCGACCGCCTCATCCGCCGCGCTCTTCGGCGGAGCAGGCGGCGGGGTTGGGGATGGCGACGGCGAAGGAACTGCTGGCTTCTCCTCCGCCTTGTCCGGCTTCGGAGCCCCTCCCGCCGCGCCCTCCTTCTTCCCCTTGTCGCCGCTCTCCTTCGCGGCCTTGTCCGCGCGCTCCTTAACCTTCTTCTCGTATTCCTCCAGATCCTCTTTGTACGTGTCCAGCGCCTCGCGGTAGTCCAGCGCGCCCCGGAACTGCTTCCGCACCTTGTCGAAGGTCTGCAACCGCTGGATCGGCGGCTCCCCCGATCCCAAATCAATACACAGCGCCGCCCGGTCCCTCAGCACCTCCCCCGCCCACGGCCCGTCCCCGGGCATGAGCCGAACCACCGCCGCCGTCCCATTGATCCCGCCCGCTCCCCCCTGCGGCGAAATGTACGCCACCGTCACGCCGTTCCGCACCGCGTCCTTGAACAGATCCGTCGCATAACGATCGAACCCATCGAACGCCCGCGCCGTCGGATCCCCCTGTTCGCCGCGCCCACCCGGCCCCGTCGGCGGCTGTGTCCCCATCCCCAGCGATCCATCCACATCAATCAGCCCAGGCGTGACCGTCATCCCCGAGAGGTCCACGATCGTCGCGTCCTCCGGCACCTTCACGTCCTTGCCGATCTGCCGCACCTGCCCGCCCACCACGACGATCGAGCCGTCCTCGATCACCGGCCCCGCCATCGTCACGATGCGGGCATGCTGGTACACCGTCGCACTCTGGTTCCGCCCGCCGCCCAGCAGCCCGCCAAGCTGGGCCCGGGCCCCCGGGGCGCAGGCCAACCCCGCCGCCGCGGCCAAGATCGCCGCCAGACGGCCCGAACGAAACAAGGCATCGGTTCTGCAAGGCCGCATCAAGGGTTCCCGGCAGCTGATCGGAGGGCGCACCGGCACGCCGGAGCACGCCCGGAGGCCGACTCAATAGCCTAGCCGATCAATTGAGGAGGAGCGGGGGGGCAACCGTTTCTATGTCGCCGTAAACACCGGGTTGCAGGAGGGCACCAGCCTGCGTCCCTCTTCTGCTCGCTGCTTTCTGCACACTTCTTCACTTCCCCACCCCATACCACAACCCGCCCCCCGGCCCCAGCGGAATCCCCATCTGTACCCACAAGACCAGCATCGCCGTCCACACCACCCAGAACACCACCGCGTACGGCAGCATCAGCGCCACCAGCGTCCCCATCCCCGCCTTGGGCACGTACTTCTGCATCACCACCAGGATCACGATCAGGTACGAGTTCAAGGGCGTAATCGTGTTGGTCACCGAATCTCCCACGCGGTACGCCGCCTGCGTCAGCGCCGGGCTGATCCCCACCTGCATGAGCATCGGCACGAACACCGGCGCGATGAACGCGTACTTCGCCGACGCCGACGCGATCAGCAGGTTCAGCATCATCACCATGCACACGAACGCCACCAGCAGCGCCCACGGCGGCAGCTCCGCGCTCGCCAGCGCCTGGCCCCCCTTCATCGCCACCATCACCCCAAGGTTCGAGTACCTGAAATACTCGATGAACTGCGCCGCGAAGAACGCCAGCACGATGTACGGCCCCATCTCCGACATCGTGCTCCCCATCATCCGGGCCGCATCCTTGTCGCTCTTGATCGTTCCCGCCACCACCCCGTACGCCACCCCCGGCGTCAGGAACACGAAGAACAAAAGCGGCACGATCGACGCGATCCATCGCGCGCTCGGGTCGCTCCTCAGATACAGCGGCCAGCCCGGGACCGTCACCATCGCCACCACCAGCCCGATCGTGAGCGCGAAGACGACCCCCGCTGCGGCCAGCCCCCGGCGCTCCTGGGGCTTCAAGAGGTGCGAATGGTCCCCCGCCATCGGCGCCGCGGGCCCTCCGTGCTCCGGCGCCAACCCGCGGAACCGCGGCTCGATGATCCGCGCCGTCACCCACCACCCCGCCCCCGTCAAGAGGAACGTCGCGGCGATCATGAAGTACCAGTTGCACGTCGGCTTCACCGTGCACGCCGGGTCGATGATCTGCGCCCCCGCCTGCGTCAGCCCCGCCAGCAGCGGGTCCAGGCTCGTAATGCACAGGTTGGCGCTGAACCCGCCCCCGATCCCCGCGAACACCGCCCCGATCCCCACCAGCGGCGACCGCCCCGTCGCCTTGTACAGCACCGCCGCGATCGGCGGCAGCACCACGTACCCCGCGTCCGTCGCCAGCGAGGCGTTCACCCCCAGGAAGACCATCATCGGCGTGAGCAGCGACCCCGGCGTGCGGGCCGCCACCGCCTTCAGCAGCGCCCCCACGCACCCGCTCCGCTCCGCCAGCCCGATCCCCATCAGCCCCACCAGCACGATCCCCAAGGGCGGAAAGTTGATGAAGTTCCGCACCATCGACGAGAGGCACCAGTAGAGGCCGTCGGCACTGAGCAGCCCCTGGGCCGTGACCGTCTCGGTCCCCTCCACGCGGGCGATGTCCTTCCCATCCACGATCGCGTGCACGATCTTCGGTTTCTCCACCGACCACCCCCGCCAGGCGCCGATCTGCGAGATCACCATCACCAGCACCGCCCCGACGATAAACAGCGTCGCCGGGTCCGGCAGGCGGTTACCCAGCCGCTCGACGCGCGACAGCACCCCGCGAGATCGGGGCGGTTCCGTTGGTGCCGGCGCGGTCATGCGGCCGATTGTGACGCAGGGAGGGCCGGCACGCAACCGCCAGCCGGCCGGGCGCGGGCGAAGGTTTACAGCCGCAACGCCCGGCGGGTATTCTCTCCCCACTCGCAGGGCGATATCCGGCCTTCGGGAACTGGAGCAGCCATGACCAGCAGCAACATCCCGCCGGGAATGCCCGGGTCCTCCCGCGATGCCGACCTGGAAGACCCCGCGCTCCGGGGCCTGGCAGCGGGGGTCGCTGCACCCCTCGAGGTCAAGCACCCGCGCGGGCTCTACACCCTCTTCATGACCGAGATGTGGGAGCGGTTCTCCTTCTACGGCATGAAGGCCCTCCTGGTCCTCTACCTGATCACCATCATCTCGGTCGGCTCGCTCAAGCCGGGCGTGTACGACACCACCATCGAGTTCCGCGACAAGACCGCCGACGCCGCCCAGACCCGCACGCACCAGATCGTCGTTGACCAGCCCAACTTCCAACCGCCCGCTCCGCCCGCCGACCCCGGCCCGGGGATCGCCGGTGCGCTGAAGGTCGAGCCCGTCGTTCCGCCCGTCATCTCTCGCAGCTGCCGGAGCGTAACGAACGCCACGATCGAGTACACCATCACCAACACCTCGGCCCAGCCGATCGACTACGTCATCTCTCTGCTCCGCAAGAAGGACCAGCCCGTCCTGCTCACCGTCAACAAGGCCACCTCACCCGTCACCGGCAAGCTCGACGCGGGCAAATCGGAAAAGTTCAAGATCGCCGTCAACCCCGTCGAGAGCGGCAAGGGCTGGACCAAGGAGCAGGCCGGCACGCTCATGGGCTGGTACGCCGGCCTGGTCTACCTCACGCCCATGATCGGCGGCTTCCTCGCCGACCGGTTCCTGGGCACGCGCCGGGCGATGATCCTGGGCGGCTCCATTATCGCCCTCGGCCACTTCACCCTCATGCTGGGCGAGCTCTGGTCGCTCTACCTCGGCCTTCTCTTCGTGATCTGCGGCACCGGGTTCTTCAAGTCCAACGT
The DNA here is from genome assembly GCA_041485385.1 of Phycisphaerae bacterium. Taxonomy (GTDB): domain Bacteria; phylum Planctomycetota; class Phycisphaerae; order Phycisphaerales; family UBA1924; genus JBGPJM01. The sequence goes on from JBGPJM010000032.1 coordinate 29,739, forward strand.
CTCCACCATGGTCGGCCAGCTCTACCGCCAGGGCGACCCGCGCCGCGACGCCGGCTTCACCATCTTCTACATGGGCATCAACCTCGGCGCCTTCATCGCCCCGCTGCTGTGCGGGTTCCTCCGCACCAGCATCGGCTGGAAGTGGGGCTTCGGCGCCGCCGGTGTCGGGATGGTGCTGGGCCTCATCCAGTTCATCCTCGCCAAGGACAAGCATCTGCCGGGGATCGGCCTGCCACCGCCGGGGAAGAAGAATCCCGTCGAGTTCGTGGCCGCGATCGCCGTCGCCGGCCTGATGATCGCCGTCGCCTCGGCGCTCTGCTTCCCGCAGTACGTGCCCCTGGTGGCGAAGATGTACACCGCAATCCGCCAGTCTACTGGGCTGAAGATCGGCGTGCCGGTGACGATCGTGGCGGCCGTGCTCGCGGGGATCATCGCCTTCGTCCGGGCCCAGAAGCAGGACGACCGTGGCCCCGTCGCCTCCATTTTCATCATGGCCTTCTTCGTCATCTTCTTCTGGACCGCCTTCGAGCAGGCCGGCAACTCCATGGCCTTCTTCGCTGCGGAGCGGACCGATCGCACCCTCCCCGCCGCCCTCTCGTTCCTCGCGCCCGTCCCGGAGAATGGCGGCACGACCGCGCCCCCCGTCGCCCCCGGCGCGCCGGCCGTCGCCAAGGCGGCCAGCGAGTTCCCCGCCGAGTGGTTCCAGTCCCTCAACCCGTTGCTCATCCTGGCGCTCGCGCCCATCTTCAGCATCCTCTGGGTCCGAATGGACCGCCTGCGCCGGCCGCCGAGCACCACGCTCAAAATGGCCGTGGGCCTGATCCTGCTGGGCCTCGGCTTTGTCTTCATGGTCATGGGCGCCAGGTTCAGTGAGGGCGGCGTGAAAGTCAGCCCGCTCTGGCTCTCCGCCGCGTTCCTGGTGCATACCTGCGCCGAGCTGTGCCTCTCCCCCCTGGGTCTCTCGCTCGTGACCAAGCTGGCCCCGGTGAAGGTCGCCTCGCTCCTCATGGGTGTGTGGTTCCTGGCAAACTTCGTCGCCAACCTCGCCGCCGGCCTCATGGCCGGCCAGATCGACAAGATCGCCGCCAGCAAGGGGTTCTATTTCGGCGGCCAGGCCGATTTCTTCCTCATCTTCGTGCTCGCCCCCGCGGCCGCCGGCATCATCGTGCTGGCGCTGGTGCCGCTGCTCAAGAAGCTCATGCACGGCAGAGCCTGAGTCCCGTCCATGACCGCTCCCGATCCACCCGCTCCGCTCTCCGCGCTGCCCCCCCGCCCCCGCCGCGGCTGGTGGGTCTATGCCGCCTGGCTCCTCG
>JBGPJM010000033.1:0-31039 GCA_041485385.1 Phycisphaerae bacterium
ACCTCCGATACGCGCCCCCCCTGCATAGGGTTGCGCCAGCCGGACAAGTTTTTATTTGGGCAACAGACCCGCGCCCAAAGTGGGTAATAGGCGGGGGTTGAAACGCGTAAGTGCTTGTGGAGGCTGGAGATAAAAATCTCGAGGTGTGCGCCTTTGTGCGCGCTGGGCGCGCCTGTTCTGCGCGCACAAGCGCGCTCCACCGTTCAGGGGGGGCTTGGCTGCCAACGGTGGTTGTGCGCCAGACGGCACGGGCAGGCTGGGGACAGCTTGCCCGTGCCACCATGTTGCTGGTATGCGCCCGGGTTCAGGGGCAGCCGGTGAAGAAGGCGGAGAGGAAGTCGAAGAAATCCTGGGAGTTGACGGCGTCGTCGTGGTTGAAGTCGGCCGCGGGGGCGGTGGTGAAGAAGGCGGTGAGGAAGTCGAAGAAGTCCTGGGAGTTGGTGGTGCCGTCGCAGTTGACGTCGGCGGCGCAGATGGTGAGCATCGCCGGATCGCTGGTGACGCTGGCGCAGGCGTTGCTGACGATGCAGTCGTATGGGCCGGCATCGGCGGGGCGCACATTGAGGAGCGTAAGCGTGGCGGTGGCGGCGGAGGGGTTGACCCCGACGGGTATGGGCACGCTGTTCATGCGCCATTGGTAGGTGAAGGGGCCGGTGCCGCCGGCGGTTACGGCGAAGGCCGCGGAGCCGGAGGGGCAGGCGCGGGTGCCCGTTGGCTGCTCGGAGATGAATGGGGGCGCGCTGACGGTGAGCGTGGCGGCCTCGCTGGTGAGGTCGCCGCAGTCGTTGCCGACGACGACCCGCAGGGAGATGGCGTTCCAATCGGGGTAGCTGTACGGCGTGCCGGGGGCGATGCTGAAGTCGATCGAGGGGGAGGTTGCGCCGGTTGCGATGAAGACGGGCCGGCCGAATGGGTCGGCGTTCAGGCCTTCGGCGACATCCGACCAGGCCGGGTTGATGGTGGGCGCTCGCCATTGCCACTGGTAGGTGAAGGGACCGTCGCCCAGGGCGCCGACGGAGAAGGTGGCGGTGGCCGCGGGGCAGATGGTGGCGCCGGCGGGTTGTGCCGGGATCCGGAAGCAGGGGAGCACTCCCATCGGGCGGGGGGGGAGTGTGTCGATCGCGTGGCCGATGGTCGCCATGTCGGCCGGCGGGGCCGGTTCATCCGGGTTGCCGTAGAGCACGATGGTGGCGCCGGGGGTCAGCGAGGTGACGCCCCACAGCATCGAGAGCTGGGCATCACCGTCGGTGGAGGCGGGGCCGAAGGCGAAGGTGTTGGCGCTGAGCTCCCCCACCATCCGGACGCGGATCGTCTGGCCGAGGGGGACGGTGATGGCGTACGCATGGGAATCGCCGCGCATGTTGAGATCGCCGAACGAGATGACCGCGCCGATCTGACGCGAATAGCTCCCTGAGAGGGAGACGAAGCTCGTATCGTTGACGAAGAACGCGACGACGCCCGCGGCGCTGGCCTGACCGCTGTCCATGACATTGATGACGCCGTCGCCGACGGCGGTGACCCGGGAGGTCATCGCCCAGTTCATGGCCACCGAGATGGGCGTGCCGGGGGGGAGGGTGGGGGCGGAGATGCGGTAGTACACGTCAACCAGGGCGCCGGCCGACCCCTGCGCCGGGCCGTAGAAGCCCGGCGCGCCACCCGAGCAGGCGTGGGTGGAGAGCGTGGCGGAGCCTCCCGGCGTCGTGAACGAGCCCTCGGCGAGGGCGTCGTTGAGCATCTCGTCCTGCTGGTGCAGGTTGGAGAGCGATGCAGAGGGGACATCGGTGAACGTCTGGGCGAGCCCCTGCTGGGAGCCCGCGATGACGGTGCCGTGGAGGGAGGTGGAGAACTGCGCCGAGGCGGGGGCGGCGAGCCACGCCGCGGTGATGGCGCTGACGGCCAGGTTGCACCGCCACGGGCTCTTGTGACCCTGATTGAGGGATGCGTGGGACCACGGGTCAGGGTGAAGGCCGCGGATTGGGGCGTTGGGCATGGGTTCTTTCGCTTGGCGCCGGGCTGGGCTGGGCAAGGGGACGCCGCTCGCCGGTGGAGCGGCCGGAGAGGGACGCGCCGTCGGGGCGGGGGGTGTGTCAGGATTGTGGTGGCGGAGCGGGGTTCTCCCCTTCCCGTGGCGGGTATATTGACGACGTGGTCTCCTTCGACCTGGATTCCGGCGGCGACGCCGGCGCGGGTGCCGAAGGACATGGGTTCGGAGGTACCGGGGGAAGGAGCGGATTGCTTGAGCGGGGAGACGGGTCGAGAAGGGTCCGAAGCGCCAGAGGATCTGGCCGCCGCCCTCAAGCGGGTCGCGGCACGCTCGCACCGGTTGTCTCTCATCATCGTCGGAGTCTTCGCCCTCCTGATCATCGGGGGCGAATCCGCGGCGGACAGACTCTGGCCGGCGCGCGGGTACTACGGCGTCGCGACCTATGAGGCCCGGTTCTGGGTCACGCCGGCGACAGGCGGGGTGATCGCCGCGCCCGAGCCCGATCTCGAAGCGCTCAAGGCCGAGCGGCTGAAGCCCGGTGACCTGAACGTCTCGGCGCGGGTGGTGATCGAGCGGCCGGTCCCCGTCAGCGGTCGGTACAGGCTCTCATCGGGGCAGGCGTCGCCGGAGGCCATCGCCCTGGCAGGGCCGGAGCTCACCGCACGCGTCTCCCTGCTCGACCAGACGCTCCGCACGGATTTGCCCGACGAAACCGCGAGGCAGGTTCTCGATGCCTTCGCGGCCGACGTCCTTGCTCAATCCGGCAGCGCCGAGTACGCCGCGGCGGTCCGAGCCGGCGGCGTCACCGGTCCGCCTGTTCCGCTGCTCTATCGGTCCCTCGCCCGGTTCTGGATCTCCACGGGCGCGGTTGTCGCCGTTGCGTTCGGGGCGACGGTGGTCGGGATGCTGACGGTCCGTCGTCGCGTTCGGGCCATCCTCGGCGCGGTGCCGGGGGAGGACGGGTGAGGGCCGATCGGTGCGAGGTTGGAGGTGTTGAGATGACACGCAGTGAGAAGACGCTGTCGAAGATGCCGGTGTTGGCAGTCTGGCCCGACCATGCCGAGGATGACATCGCTGATCTCGCAGCCCGGGTGGCAGCCGGACGCGGCGGTAAGGTCGCAAGAGAAGTAGAGGTCTTTAGAGAAGTAGCCAACCAAGTTGAGTACGGAGAGCGGGTTGACGTCCACGTCGGGATCATGAAGGTCATTATCTTCTCGCAGAAGAGCCGCGACGGAGCGGGGGTCAACATTCAACTCTCGGTACTCGACACAGATAGCGTCGTGTTGCTGCGCAAGCTGTGCGAAGCGCTCGTGTCGGCGGGTGCTCGATATCTGGACAACACGCTTGAGCGATGTGAGGACGTTGCGGCGGGACGTCGTGTTCGCGCTTGCGTGGATATGGAATGAGCCCTTGGCGAATGCCTTGCGGTGGGGAGGCGGTGGCGCGATGCCGAGGCGAGAGCGACGAGCAGCCTTTCAGGCTGCGGGACCGGGGCGGCTCGCGTACGAGGGGTGTCGTCGCCGAGCCTCCTCCACGCCCCGACTATTTACGATGAGGCCTTCGGCCTCCGGCGCGGCGGCCGCGGGCGATGGAGGCTCGGCGGAGCGAGAGCGACGAGCGGACCTACAGGAGTCGCTTTGCGCATGGAAGCGACCCGCCCGGGGGGCTGTATGGGCGGCACCAGGCCTCAATCCCCGGCATAATGCTGGGCCCCCTCCCCGTCCCCCGCCCCCCCACCCCCAGCATTCCGGAGCCTTTCCGATGATCAGTCTGCCGCGTGCCCTTGTCGTTGCTTTTGTTGCTGCGTGCGGCGGTGGGATGGCGGGTGTTGCCTCGGCCCGGCAGGGGCAGGCGCCTGCGCCGACCCCCCTGCCCGGCCTTACGTATGACGCCCCGTTCTTTCCCGGGGCCCACTACGACGCCGCGGTGCCCACGCCCGACAGCGTGCTGGGGTTTGCCGTCGGCTCAAAGCCGGCGACGCATGCGCAGATCGAGGCGGTGATCAAGGCGGTCGCGGCCAAGAGCCCGCGCGCCAAGCTCTTTGAGTACGCCAAGAGCCACGAGGGGCGGACGCTGTACTACCTGGTGCTGTCGTCGGAGGCGAACATCAAGAAACTCGACCAGATCAAGGCCGACATGGCGAAGCTGGCCGACCCGCGGACGGTGAGCGATGCCGAAGGGGACAGGCTCGCCGACACGCTGCCGGTGGTGGCGTGGATGGCGTATGTCATTCACGGAGACGAGATGTCGGGGTCTGATGCGGCGCTGGCGGTCTCGTACCACCTGGCGGCGGGCACCGACGACGATGTGAAGGCGCTGCTGGACTCGGAGGTCGTGATCATCGACCCGCTCATGAACCCGGACGGGCGCGACCGGTGCCTGCGGATGGTGGCGGAGAACCGCACGGCCCAGCCGAGCGTGGACGATCAGTCGGTGATGCACTCGCTGGTGTGGCCATCGGGGCGGATGAACCACTACCTGTTCGATATGAACCGCGACTGGATCTTCGGGACGCAGCCGGAATCGCGCGGGAGGATCGAGGCGGCGGGGGCCTGGCACCCGCAACTGTTCATCGAGAGCCACGAGCAGGGGTCGCAGGACTCGTTCCTGTTCAGCCCGCCCAGGGAGCCGGTGAACCCCAACGTGCCGGAGAACACGCGGAAGCTGTGGGACCTGTTCGCCAAGGATCAGGCCGCGGCGTTCGACGCCATGGGGTGGCGGTACTACACGGGGGAATGGAACGAGGAGTGGTACCCGGGGTACTCGAGCGCCTGGGCGGGGTACCGGGGCGCGGCGGACATCCTGTACGAGCAGGCGGCGATCGGGACCGACGCGGTGCGGCGGCAGGAGGGGACGCTGGAGCCGTACCGCGAGGCGGTGCACAAGCAGCTGGTGAGCACGATGGCGAACCTGAAGACGCTGGCGGCCAGCCGCAGGGCGGTGCTGCACGACTTCGTCGTGTCGCGCCGGCGCAACGTGACGGTCGGGGCCCCCCCTCCACCCCCACCGCCCCCTCCAGCTCCAGCCCCTCCCGCGCCCCCCACTGCTCCCGCCCCACCGCCGGCTCCTGCCGGCGCGCCCGCGCCGGGGCAGCCGCCTGCGCCGGAACAACCGGCGCCGACGGGGCCGCGGGTGTTCGCGGTGATCCCGGGCCCCAACCTGGGAAGGCTGGTGACCTTCTCGAACCTGATGAAACTCCAGGGGTTCGAGATGTACACGCTTGGGAACGAGTTCACCGGAAGCGGCAAGGATCGGCTGGGGCGCGAGGTGAAGGACAAGGCGTTCCCCGCGGGGACGATCCTGCTGCCGACGCGCCAGCCGGAGGGGCCGCTGCTGACGGCGCTGCTGGAGTTCGACCCGCACATGACGCCGGCCTTCCTGGTGGATGAGCGGCGAGAGCTGCTGCGCTTCGGGCGCTCGAAGCTGTACGACATCACCGGGTGGAGCATCCCGATGCTCTTTGACCTGGAGTGCTACGAACTGGCGATGGACCTGCCGCAGGGGGCGACGCGGACGACAGTGAGCGACGACGCCAAGCCGTCGATCCCGGGGGGCGGGGGGGGCGGGGGTGCGCCGGCGTTCGTGGCGTGGGCGATCGACGGGTCCGACGACCGGTCGGTGAGCGCGGCGGGGCGTCTGATGGAGCGCGGCGTGAAGTGCCGCGTCGGCGACAAGCCGTTTCAGTTCGACGGGCGCGACTACCCGCGCGGCACGGTGGTGGTGGTCAAGAAGGACAACACCAACTTCACGGGCGACCTGGTGAAGACGCTGGACGAGGTGACGGGGGAGTTGAAGCTCAACTCGGTGGGTGTGAAATCGGGGATGAGCCCGGGCGACCTGCCGGACCTGGGGGGCGAGCACTTCGTGCTGCTGGAGCAGCCGCGGATCGCGGTGATGGGGCGCGAGCCGTTCGCGCCGTACAGCTACGGGGAGACGTGGCACCTGATCGACCACCTGCTGGGGCTGCGGGCGACGTACCTGAATACAGCCCAGGTGAGCGGGTCGGACCTGCGGCGCTACAACGTCATCGTGCTGCCTAGCGGCGGCGGGGAGTTCCTGAGCGAGAAGGGCAATGTCGAGGCGCTGAAGACCTGGACGGAGTCGGGGGGCACGCTGATCGCGGTCGGGTCCTCCGCCGCGGCCCTGGCGAAGGAGAAGGATGGGATCGGCTCTGTGCGGACGCTGGGCGATGTCCTGACCAAGCTGGACGACTACCGGCTGCAGATTGTGCGGGAGTGGGCGGGGCGGACGGCGGCGGTGGACAGCGGGGCGCTGTGGTCGTACCTGCCGCCGAAGGCGGTCGTCTATCCGTGGATGATGGGCGAGGGGGGCGACAAGCCGAGCGAGGACGAGGCCAAGCGACGGGACGGATGGCGGTCGATCTTCATGCCGCAGGGCGTGGTGATGGCGGCCCGGGTGGACGACCGGAGCTGGCTGACGGCGGGGTGCGGCGAGTACCTGCCGGTGATCTACAACGACAGCGTGGTGCTGATGTCGGGCAAGGGTGTGCAGGCGCCGGTGCGGCTGGGGGTGTTTGAGCCGGCTCCGCCGGAACCGCCAAAGCCGGCCGAGGTGGAGAAGGCCAAGGAGCCCGCGGCGAAGTCCGCGGAGAAATCAGCGGACGGCAAAGAGGGCGGCAAGAAAGATGACGACGGCAAGGACGACGGCGACAAGGACAAGAAGGAGAAGAAGCCGCCGGCGCCGGGGTGGACTCTGGCCCCGCCGGGGTACGAGCTGCGGCTGCGGATGAGCGGGCTCTTGTGGCCGGAGGCGGCGGACCGGCTGGCGCACTCGGCGTTCCTGACGCGGGAGCGGGTGGGCAACGGGCAGGTGATCCTGTTCGCGTCGAGCCCGACCTTCCGGGCGGCGGCGCTGGGGACGCAGCGGATCATGGCCAACGCGCTGGTGTACGGACCGGGGATGGGGGCGTCGGTGCCGATCAAGCCTTGAGGAACGAGCGCCCTGACGTGCGGCGTAGGGCGCGATCCCGGTTCATATCTCCGCTCCCGCTGGTCAGGGGCATCCCGCGAAGAACGCGTTCAGGAAATCGAAGAAGTCCTGCGAGTTGATGAGGGTGTCGCCATTGAAGTCGGCCGAGGGGTCGAGGGAGAAGAACGCGTTGAGGAAGTCGAAGAAGTCCTGCGAGTTGACGAGGCTGTCGCCGTTGAAATCGGCGGGGCAGGGGGCCGCGAGGCCCAGCGCGTAGGCGCCGGCGGTGGTGGCCAGCAGCAGGCGCGGGGCCGGGGAGCTGACCGCGATGATCTGACGGGGCGAGGCGCTGCCCAGCCCGCCATTGGCGTTCTGGATCATCGTGCCGCCGCCGGTTGCCAGGTGGACAGAAGTAGCGGCGAAGACGGTCCAGAAATAGACGTTGTCGGGGTTGGTGGGATCGACGGCGACGCCGCGGGTGTTGAAGCCGGTGAAGTACGTGGACCAGGTGGCCCCGGAGTCGTGCGAGAGGTACATGCCGCCGCCGGAGAAAGAGCCGTCGGCGACCAGGACCGAGTGGGGATCGCCCGGGAGCATTGTGAGGTCGTACCCCCAGAGGGTCGCGGGCAGACCGGTGCCGGACACGCGGGTCCAGTTCACGCCGGCGCTCGTGGAGCGGAAGACGCCGTTGATCGGGGCGCTGGAGAAGGTCGAGATAGCCGCAAGGGCGACCTGGTCGGTGCCGTCGGGGATGATCAGGACGCGCTGCACGGTGGCGCCCTCGCCGGCGATGTTCTCGTAGACCTTGTTCCAGACGGCGCCGGCGTTGCCGGAGCGCCAGATGGTGCCCTCGAAGCCGGCGACGCCGAAGTCATTGCCGCCGGTGAGGAAGAGGTTGGGATCGGTATGACCGAAATCGATGGAGTAGAGCTCGGTCTCGAAGAGCGGGCCCTGGAACGGGCCGAGGTTGGTCCAGGAGGTGTCGGGGTTGCGCCGGTAGACGCCCTCCTGGGCAAGCCCGACGGGGCCGTCGGAGAGGGCGTAGAGCACGCCGCCGCCGTCGAAGCGGACGTAGTTGTACCTCGTCCCCGGGCAGGACTGGGGCTGCCACGTGGCGCCGGCATTCGTGGAGACGTAGACGCCGCCGTTGTTCTGCCCCTGGAAAGCGACCGCCAGTTCGTTGTGGTTGGCGGGGTTGGCGGCGACGGAGAAGACGTCCAGCGAGCCGATGCCGGTGGAGCTGATGCGGGTGGTCGTGCCGCCGTTGCTGCTGAGGATCACGCCGTAGGAGGCGGCGCCCATGGCCAGGCTCGTCGAGCTCCCCGGTCCGGAGCGGACGCTGTTGAGAGAAAAGCCGGCGGTACCGCCGCTGGAGATAGTCCAGGTCGTGCCGCCATCGACCGAGCGGTGCAGGCCGTCGACCGTCGCGGCGAGGATGACGTCCTGGTTGTTGGGGTCGATGGCGACGCCGGTGGCGATGGCGCGCGGCCAGGTGGCGTCGTCCAGGCGCGTCCAGTTCTGGCCGTTGTCGACGCTGGTCCAGAGGCCGAAGAACTGCGAGCCGAAGAGCTGGCCGCCGGCGATGAACCAGCGGCCATGGTCGTGGCGCACGGCGCGGACCGGCGTGTTCGGAAGGCCGGCGCTGACGTCGGTCCAGTTCGTACCGCCGTCGGGCGAGAAGAAGACGGCGCCGCCGCCGAAGGCGCCGGCGAACGTGACCATCACGGCGTTGGGATCGGCGGGGTTGATGGCGATATCGGAGGCAGATGTGCCGGCGCCGCCGGGGGGCGTGACGTCGGCCCAGATCGTGCCGCCGTTGATGGACTTGAGCACGTTCATGTGCTGGTTTCCCAGGGCGTCGGCCACGGCGGCCCAGAGGACCTGCGGGTTGGTCGGGTCGATCTCGATGGCGAAGGTCTGGTCGTTGAGGCCGATCCCGAGGTCGTGCTGGGTGAAGTTCTGGCCGTCGTTGGTGGATTTCCAGACCGAGTTGTCGGTGGCGACCCACACGACGCCGGCCGGGGTGAACTCGATGTCGTAGACGCTGGTGCCGGCCAGGTCGGGAACGGCGAACCAGGTGGCTCCGCTGTCGGTGGAGCGGTAGAGCGTGCCGCCGACGCTCCCTGTCGGGGCGATGCCGGCGAGCACGATGCTCGCGTGCGTGGGGGAGATCGCGATGTCCTCGACGTCGCCGCCGAACGGGCCCAGCGGGCGCCAGGTCGGGGTGCCGCGGGGGGCCGGGCCCGTGTCGTGCGGGGCCGCGGGCGACGGCCCGGGGATGGCGGCGGGCCGATAGCCGAGGCTGTCGCGTGGAGGGGCGGTCACCTGGGCACCGGCGAGGGCGGGGAGAGCAACGATCGTCCACAATGCGGTTGTCGTGAGCTTCATAAAGCGGTCCTCCATGGGAACAAACAGGCGGCCGCCACGAACGTCGAGATCATCGTGGTGTGCGCGAGAGATCTTGGTCTACGCCGCGAGGGGACGCGGGGTTGCGGGTACGGCATGAAGAGCGGTCGCCGGCGCGTTGTCGGAACTCCGACCGTGCAACGACTCCAGAACGGAGCGGTCGCAACGCGGGGCGATCCCTTGTGTCGGTAGGAACGGCGCTGGACCTCCGGCGCGGGCCGGCGCGGACGGCCGGTGCCGTTCCATCAGGGGGAAGAAGTGGGCGCAACAGGACTCGAACCTGTGACCTCGGCTATGTGACAGCCGCGCTCTAGCCAACTGAGCTACGCGCCCGTTCGGGAGAAAAGCGTAGCGGCGAGGCGGCGGGATGTCATCTGGGGGGAGTGTGTGGCCGCGGAACCACGCGGGTGAACGCGGATTCGGCAGGGGCGAGGTGTCGAACCATGACCGGTCACCAATGCCGCGGATGTAGGCGGTTATAACATGGGCGTGGGCAGGTGGGCGAGGGCACGGCGCATGGCGGTGTACGACACGATCGTGGTCGGATTGGGGGCGATGGGGTCGGCCGCGGCGCTGGAGCTTGCGCGGCGTGGGCGGCGCGTCCTGGGGCTGGAGCGGTTCGACATCCCGCACTCACGGGGGAGCTCGCACGGGCATTCGCGGATGATCAGGCTGTGCTATTACGAGCACGCCGACTACGTGCCGCTCTTGAGGCGGGCGTACGAGCTGTGGCGGGAGCTCGAGCGGGCGAGCGGGCAGAAGCTGCTGCATATCACGGGCGGGGTGTACATGGGCGGCGCGGCGAGCGAGTTTGTGACCGGTTCGCGCCGGGCGGCGGAGGCGCACGGGCTGGCGCACGAGATGCTGACGCGCGATGAGCTGGCGGCGAGGTTTCCTCAGTTCCGCGTGCCGGAAGACTTTGCGGCGCTCTACGAACCGACGGCCGGGTTCCTGGTGCCCGAGCGGGTTCTGGCGGCACAGGCCAACATGGCGCTGCGGCACGGGGCGGAGCTGCATGGGAATGAGATGGTGCTGGGGTGGGGCTCAACCGGATCCGGGGCCTGGGCGCGGACCGAGCGGGGGCGGTACGAGGCGGGAAGCCTGGTGCTGTGCGCCGGGGCGTGGGCTGGAGAGGTGGTGAGGGAGATGGGCGTGCCGATCAGGGCGACGCGGCAGGTGCTGGGGTGGGTGTGGCCGCGCCGGCCGGAGATGTTCGAGATGGGGCGACTGCCGGTGTGGGCGATCGAGAATACGGGCGGGACGGTGCACTACGGGTTCCCCATGGCGGGTCCGGGGGAGGAGCTGGCGGGCGTGGCGCCTGGGTTCAAGATCGCGCACCATTTCCACGGTCGGGAGACGGACCCGGATCGGAACGCGTGGGAGGCCGTCGCGGCGGATGAGGAGGACTTCCGGCCGGTGCTGCGACGGTTCATTCCGGATGCGGACGGGGCGCTCTTGGCGATGCGGGTGTGCATGTACGAGTGCAGCCCGGACTCGCACTTCATCATCGACCGGCACCCAAGGCACGCCAACGTCGTCATCGCGTGCGGGTTCAGCGGGCACGGGTTCAAGTTCGCGAGCGTCGTGGGGGAGGTGCTGGCGGACCTGGCGATCGACGGCGCGACACGGCACCCGATCGGGTTTCTTTCTCTCGGGCGGTTCGGCGCGCGGGGGTGAACGGCTCAGGACGCCGGGAAGAGCGGGGCACTCTCGAGGAGCCTGCTCTTGTCGCCCTCGTTGACAGCGAACTTCCCGACGGCGTGGAGGCAGGCCGACCCGTAGGCTCCGTCCTTGCGGAGCGCGTACAGGCTGACGTTGTACTTCGGGCGGCCCTTGGGATCCAGCAGCCGCTTCTCGCGGGTGTGCTCGGCGATTCTCTTCGCGACGGCCAGGCACGCTTCGGTGGGGGCCTTGCCCGAGGCCATCTCCTGCACGACGGAGAACGCGGCGCAGTTCTGGATACACGCCTCGCCGCGGCCGGTGGCGCCGGCGGCGCCGATGGCGTTGTCCACGTACAGACCCGCCCCGATAATGGGGGAATCGCCGACGCGGCCGGGGAGTTTGTAGCTGAGACCGCTCGTGGTGGTGACGCCGGCCAGATCGCCGCCGGGCGTGAGGGCCAGGCAGTTGATGGTGCCGGTGGTGTGGGGGATGGGCTCTTGCGGCGCGGCCTGGGCGTGACCGGCGGGGAGGTCGCGCTGGTCGTCGTTGAGCCAGTCGTCGTCGGGAGAGAGGTTCTCCTTCCACCGGAGCCAGGCCCTGCGGGATTCTTCGGTGAGGAGGTCTTGTTCCTTGAAACCGTGGGCCCTGGCGAAGCGCAGGGCCCCTTCGCCCACGAGCAGGACGTGGTCGGTGCGTTTGAGGACCAGCAGCGCGACCGAGGAGGGGTTCTTGATGTTCCGGAGCGCGGCCACGGCGCCGGCGCGGTGCAGGGGGCCGTGCATGACGGATGCGTCGAGTTCGACGACGCCGTCCTCGTTGGGGAGGCCGCCGAGGCCCACCGAGTTGTCGGTTGGGTCGTCCTCGACGATGTTCACCCCGGCAACCACCGCGTCGGCCGGGTCCGTCCCTCCCCGGATGAGCTCCATGGCCCTGGCGACGGCGGCCGTGCCGTTTGCGGAAGAAATCGAGACGGGGCCGCGGTGATCGTCGCCGGGGCGGGCGCCGGCGGGGAAAGGTTCGCCGATCGGCGGGGAGCCCTGCGCGCGGGAGGCGATGGCCGCGGCGGCGGCGCCGGTGCCGACGGAGACGCTCATAAAGTGCCGTCGGTTCATGACTTGCATGGGTTTTCTCCGATGAAAACGGGCACCGAGGAGGAGGGCGCGGCGGGCCGGGAGGCCCGGGAAGCGGGCGCATCTGGGGCGCTGCGACGCAGGCTACCAGCTTCAAAGGCGTGTGCGCCGGCCCCGAAAAGCGGAATTGTCGAGGAATTTGCGATTTTTGTGCCTGTGCGAGTTGAAGATTGCGGAGAAGCAGGTTACAAAGTCCCACAGATTTCGAGGCCTGAAGCCTCGGAGCGCATGGAGACCACGATGGCGAAGAAGACAACCACGGCCAAGCCCAAGAAGATCAGCCCCGCCAAGAAGCCCCGCAGCAAGAGCGAGTTCTTCTCGACGATCGCTGAGTGCACCGAGCTTCCCAAGAAGCAGGTCGCGGCGGTGTTCGACGCGACCGCCGGCATTCTGGCGGCCGATCTGGGCAAGGGCGGCCCCGGGCTGTGCAACATCCCCGGGATGATGAAGGTCGTTGTCGTCCGCAAGCCGGCCACCAAGGCGCGGATGGGCATCAACCCCTTCACAAAGCAGGAAGTCATGTTCAAGGCCAAGCCGGCGCGCAACGTCGTCAAAATCCGCGCCCTCAAGGCCCTGAAGGACATGGTGTAATCGGCCCACGCCGGTCGGCGGAAGCCCGGCGGCCGCAGGGCGGCGCGCGGGCGCGACCGGTGAGGCGGGGCGCAGGTGCTGGCTCTCTCCGGCTCGTTGTCGGGGCGACCACGCGGATGCGCCCGCCGGCCGACGAGACTGAACATCAGGCCGCGCCGCGGCATGGGCGACCGAAGGTATGCTTCGGGACCATGCGGCGGCGCGGCCGTTTGCTGCGCCCCCTTAAGACCGGAGCCCGAGATGCTGCCTCGACTGATCACGACGTTCCTGTCCTTGGCGCTCTCTTCGCTGGCGTCCGCTCAGCCGGGCTCGCCGACGGTCGGGACACCGGGTCAGCCGCCCGGCGCCGGCGGCAAGGGCGACAAGGTTAAGGGCGATGGCAAGGAGGAGCAGGAGAAGCTCTCCGTCACACACCACGAGATCGTTCTTGGCGGGGAGAAGATCGCGTACACCGCCACGGCCGGGTACATGACGCTGCCGGACTACGAGGGCAAGCCGAAGGCGAACGTGTTCTTCATCGCGTACACGAAGGACGCGGCCCCGCCAGCCCCCCCTCCCCCACCACCATCCCCACCACCCGAGGCGGCGCCCGGGGGCGCCGGCGCGCCGGGCGCCCAGGCGACCGCGACTCCGGCGCCTGGGATCGATCCGTCAACTCGGCCGATCTCTTTCTGCTTCAACGGTGGGCCCGGGTCGTCGTCGGTGTGGCTGCACCTGGGGGCGATCGGCCCGCGCCGGGTGGTGATGGAGCCCGAGGGGTGGGCGCCGCCGCCGCCGTACACGCTGGTGGATAACGAGAGCTCGTGGCTCGACGTCACCGACCTGGTGTTCATCGATCCGCCGTCGACCGGCTACAGCCGTCCCGTCGAGGGGGAGAGCGCCGGCCAGTTCCACGGTCTTCAGGAGGATCTTCGGGCGGTGGGCGAGTTCATCCGCCTGTACACGACCAAGTACCAGAGATGGTCATCGCCGAAGTTCCTGGCGGGCGAGAGCTACGGCACCACGCGCGCGGCCGGTCTGGCGGGGTACCTGCAGGACACCCATGGCATGTACCTCAACGGGATCGTGCTCATCTCCTGCGTGCTGAACTTCCAGACGATCCATTTCGATACGGGCAACGACCTGCCCTATGTGCTCTTCCTGCCGACGTACACCGCCACGGCGTGGTACCACAAGAAGCTCGATCCGGCCCTGCAGGCGGACCTGCAGAAGACGCTCGCGGAGGTGAAGGCCTGGGCGCTGGGGGACTATTCGCTGGCCCTGGCCAAGGGCGAGTCGCTGCCGCAGGCGGAGCGCGATGCGGTGGTGAAAAAGCTTGCCCGGTTCACGGGGCTGTCGGAGAAGTACGTCGACAACGCGAACCTCCGCATCGCGATCTTCAACTTCACCAAGGAGCTGCTGCGCGACCAGAAGGTGACCGTGGGGCGGCTGGACAGCCGGTTCAAGGGGACGGACGCCAACTCCATCGGCGACACGCCGGAATACGACCCGAGCATGGCGGCGATCACCGGCCCGTTCACGGCGACGATGAACGACTATGCCCGGCGAGAGCTGAAGTACGAGAACGACCTGCCCTACGAGATCCTCACCGGGAGGGTGAATCCGTGGAGCTTCGGGGGGGCGACCAACCGGTACGTCAACGTCGCGGAGACGCTGCGCGGGGCGATCACGCGGAACCCCAGCCTGCGCGTGCTCGTCTGCAGCGGGTATTTCGACCTGGCGACACCGTTCTTCGCGACCGATTACACCGTCTCGCACCTGGGCCTGCCGGGCGCGCTGGAGGGCAACGTCTCGACGCACTACTTCGAGGCGGGGCACATGATGTACATCCGGCAGACGGACCTTGCGGGATTGAAGGGCCACGCGGCTGCGTTCATCCGCGAGCCGCCGAAGATGCCGCGGCCGTGACGAGGGGCCGGCGCCAGCGTCCGACGCGGCGAGTTCAGCGGGGGTCCGACGGCTCGCGGGGCCGCGGCTGCGCGGGGACGGGCGCGCTCACGACGAGGGGGAATCCTGCGTCCGAGAGGCCGATGAGCACGCCCGGAGCGAGTTCGCGGGCCGAAGAGGACTCGCTTATGGGGCGGCCGACGCCGTACAGGCGGGCGCGTGCGGCGCTGAGCGTGGGTTCGTCCAGCCCGCGCGTCTGGAGCGCGGGGACGAGGCGGGCATGCAGGTCGTCGAGCAATCGGCCGAGGTCGACGTCGCAACCGGATTCCTCCCGCAGTGTCGTCGCGCGGGTGCACAACTCGCCCGGCAGGTCGGCCGCGTCGAAGTTGGCGTTGATCCCCACCCCGACCAGCGCCCACATGAGCCCGCGCTCGGCCAGCACCTCGACGAGGACGCCCAGGACCTTGCGTCCGTCGACGAGCACGTCGTTGGGCCACCTCAAACGCACCTCGGGCCTGATGCCGCACCGCTGGAGCGTGTCCTCGATCGTCAGGGTGCAGGCCAACCCGATCCGAAGTCCGAGGCCATCCAGGACATCGCCGCCGGGTGCGGTGGGCGCCCGCACGGGCTGCAAATCCGGGTGCGGCCTCGGCGCGCCTGACGGGAGCGCATCGTGAGAGGTCGGGGGGTCCAGCGGCCAGATGAGGGTACACCAGAGCCCGCCACCGGGGCTGGCCCAGGCCCTCCCGAGACGCCCGCGCCCGGCGGTCTGCCGGCTCGCGACGATGGTGCGCGGCACCCGCAGTGCCGCGTGATTCTCCTGGACGAGGCGGCGGGCCAAGGCACTGGTCGAGTCGAGCTCCTCGAAGCGGTCGATCTCGATCGCCGGCGGTGTGTCAATCGAGCTGGGCGTCAATGCTCCGCACCCTCTGCAAGAGGTCGGCGAACAGGCGGGCGTACAACTCGGCGGCAGCCCTGGCGGCGACGGGGTCCTTGTGCTCCACCGCGTGCCGGAGCACGGGGAGCATCCACGAAGCGTAGCCGGAATCCTCGTCGTTTGCCGCGTACAGGTTCCGGAACCAGGGGCGGCCGGGGATGCCCGGATCGCTGAGCCAGGCGCGGTCGATCGACAGGATTTCGCGGTTTATTCCGGCCAGCGTCTCCGGCGGCACTCGCCCGCTGCTGATGCGCTCGAAGAGCCGTTCCTCGACGCGGTGCGCCAGGGCCGCGTACTCCGCGGCCGCGTGCGCGGCGACGCCGAGCTCGGGCACGATCCGGGGCGCCGGCGGAGTCGGCGGACCCGCCGGCGCGGGTCCAGCGGCGAAGACGCGCAGTCGCGTTCCGCGGCCGGAGATCTCCTGCAACTGACGCGGCGCATCATCGCCGAATCGCGCGAACTCCAGCGGGAGCAGCGGCGCCGACGCGAGTCGCGAGGCGGCGATCATCGTCACGCGGGTGATCATGAGCGCCGATTGGTAGTCGTCGCCGACCACCTTGCGATACCAGGCGAGGTCGTCGTAGACGCTGTGGTACGAGGTCCCCTTGGAGCCGCCGGCACCCAGCCCCGCGGAGGCCACGCCCGCGTGGCAGAGGAACCCGACATGGTCCGACCCGCCGCCGATGTCGCCGAACTTCGGCCGGCCCGGGAAGTCGGGATCGGGGGCGCGGGCGAGCCATCCGTCGAGAACGCGCTGCCCGTCCTTGCCGTGGCTCTGCGGCACGGCGCCGGCCGCGTCGGCGATGACCCGCTGCAACGATGGCCACGCGCTGCTGCTGAAGTCGTCGCCCATCGACGCCATGTCGAGGTTGAGGTACGCCGCCGCGTTCCTGGTCAGGTCCTCGCGGTTGGCCTCGACCCATTCGGTTGAGCCGATGATCCCGAACTCCTCGGCGCCCCACGCGGCGAACACCACCGACCGTGCCGGGGGGTGCCCCGCCTTCGCGGCGTCGCTGAGGCACCGGGCGGCCTCCATCAGCGTGATCGTCCCGGCGAGCGGGTCGGCGGCGCCGTACCCCCACGCGTCGTGGTGGCACCCCAGGATGACCTTCTGCTCCGGGAACGCCGCGCCCGGCAGCGTGGCGACGATGTTGAACGTGCGGGCGAGCTGACGCTGCTGCTTCACCTTGAGGTGGACCCTCAGCTCCGGACCGCCGGTAAGGCGGTACGCGAACGGCAACCCGCCCTGCCACCCCTCGGGCACGGGCGCGCCGGTCATTCGACCGATAATCTGCTGGGCGGCGCCCCACCCGATCGGCTGCACGGGGATCTTGGGGAGATCCACATCGCTCGGATCGCGGCGCGGCGCATCCTTCGTGGCTTCGACAAAAGGCGTGAGCGGGTCGCCCGGGTAGTCCAGCGTGAGGATCGAGCCGCGCTGGATGCACGTCGGGCCGGCGAAGCCGCCCTCGGGATAGGTGATCCCCTTGCAGTACCCGCTGTCGGCGGGATCGGTGAAGATAATGAGCCCCGCCGCGCCGGCGGCCTGCGCGAAGCGGGCCTTGTACCCCCTGAAGTTCCCGCCGTACCGGGCCAGGACGATCTTCCCTTTACACTCCACGCCCGCCGTCGCCAGCTTCTCGAAGTCCTCCTTCGTGCCGTAGTTGGCGTAGACGACCTCGGCGGTAACGTCGCCGTCGCCGCTGTAGGCGTTCCAGCCCGGCGTAAGGTCGGGGCCGGCGGTGTAGGGATCCTCCTTGAGGATGTCCTCGCGGATCCCCAGGTCGACCCGTTCGGGCGAGACCACTTGGAGCACCGCGGCGTCGGGGAGACAGAGGTAGGCCCAGAACTCGTGCTCCTGGACCCGCAGGCCCATGTCGCGGAAGGCCGCGGCGATCCGCTCTACCTCGCGGAGGTCGCCCGGTGTCCCGGCGACGTGCGGCTCCGAGGCCAGCAGATCGTGCCATTGGCGCAGCCGGTCGGGGGAGGCGTCGTCGAGGAGCGTGGCCTCGCCGACGAGCTGCGCGGCGCGGGCTTGCTCGGGCCAACACAGGAGCGAGCGGGGCTCGCCGATGCCGGAGGCCTGGGCGGCGGCGGATGCGGCGAACAGCAGCGGTATCGACGATGGCCAAGGGGGCGGTTTCTTCACCGGCAGGCTCCGACTCGGAACACGTCCCGCGGGCGTGAAACCGAGGAACGGTAGCCTACCGCGCCGCGTCGCCGGTCACGCGGCCTGCGCCCGCGCCCGCCTGCCGGCCTGCACCCAGCTCTCGCAGATGGTGAGAAGGGCGATCCGCTGGATGGGCTTGGTGGCGTAGTCGTCGCACCCGGCGCGGAGGCAACGGTCCCGGTCGCCGGCCATGGCGTGGGCGGTGAGCGCGATGATCGGCGCCGTGTACCCCATGCGGCGCATCGCGGTCGTCGCGCCGTAGCCGTCGAGCACGGGCATCTGCATGTCCATGAGGACCAGGTCGTAGGGGAGGCCCTGGCGGAGGACCGCCTGCGCCCTCTCGACCGCGAGCTGACCATTCTCGACGATTTCCACCTCGGCGCCGGCCTTTCGGAGCAGGTGCGCGATCAGGCGTTGATTGTCCGGCCCGTCCTCCACCAGCAGGATCCTCGCGCTGAGGCGGATCCCGCGCCCGGAGGGCGCGGGCCCCTGGCTCGTGCTGAGTATCTCTCGCGGATCGGCCACCATGTGGACGCCCTCGAGCGGGCCGGTCTCGACCGCCAGCGTAAACGTGCTCCCCTGCCCGGGCGTGCTGATGACCTCGATGCCGCCGCCGAGGGTCTCGGCCAGCCGCTTGGAGATCGTCAACCCCAGGCCGGAGCCTCCGAAGCGCCGTGTCGTGGAGGAGTCGCCCTGCGTGAAGGGGAGGAACAGGGCGCAGAGCTGGTCGGGGGCGAGGCCGACGCCGCTATCGCTGATCTCCAGGCGGAGGCGGCCGGGACGCGGGCCGGCCGCTTGTTCAAGCGCGACGATGACCCGCACGTACCCGGACTCGGTGAACTTTACGGCGTTCCCGACGAGGTTGACGAGGATCTGACGGAGGCGGAACGGGTCGGACAGGATCGTGACGGGAACGGGGGTGGCGTACTCGATGTCGAACTTCAGCCCCTTGCGGACGGCGCGGTCACGCATGAGGAGGTAGACGTCGTTGACGACCCGGCCGACCATCGTCGGGATCTTCTCGATGGTCATCCGGCCCGCCTCGATCTTCGAGATATCGAGGATGTCGTTGATGATCGCCAGCAGGTCCTCGCCGCTCCGCCGGATCGTGGCGATGCAGTTCGCCCGCTCCTGATTGGTCTGCGCGGGGTCCATCAGCAGGTCGGCGTAGCCCAGGATCGAGGTCATCGGCGTGCGGATCTCGTGGCTCATGTTCGCCAGGAACTCGCTCTTGCTGCGGCTGGCTGTCTCGGCCACTTCCTTGGCGTGTCTGAGCTGCTCCTCGGCCCCCCTGCGGTCGGTGATGTCGCGGAGGAACGCGTTGAACGTCACCCCGCCCGCGGACCGCACCGGCGTGATCGTGAGCTCGACCGGAAAGATCTCGCCGCTGCGCCGCTGGGCCATCACCTCGATTCGCTGGTTCAGCAGCGTCGCTTCCCCGGTCCGTGCGAGGCGGGCGAGGCCCTTCCGGTAGGCGTCTCGCGCGTCCGGGGGGACGATCGTGTCGGCCAGGCTCCGTCCGATGGCCTCCGCGGCGGAGTAACCGAAGACCCTCTCGGCCTGAGGGTTCCACGAGATGATCCGGCCATCGACGGAAATCTCCAGAACGGCGTCGAGCGCCGCGGCGATGATCAAGCGGTGCTTTTCCTCGCCCTCGCGGATCGCGCCCAGCATGCCGTTGATCCGCTCGGCCAGGCTCGAGAGCTCGTCGCGCCCGCCGACCCGCAGGCGAGTGCCCGGGTCGCCGCTGCGCCCGATCATCTCCACGTCGCGGCTCATGCTCTCGAGGCGCGACAGCACGAGCCTCCCCAGCAGCACCAGTGTGGTCGCCATCATGAGCAGGCACACGGCCAGGATCGAGACGAGCAGGTACCTCAGGCTCGTCCGGCCCTGCTGGAAGATCCGGCGCGGGATGTCCACGCGGAGCAGCAGTGCCGGACGCGATATCACGTCGCTCAGCACACGGTAGCCCGTGACCACCCGCGGACCGGGCGTGCGCACGACGATCGGCTGCTGGGCGGTGATCGCCGCGACAGCCTCGCGGCAGTCGTCGGAGAGATCGGGCGAATCGAGCCGGAGCATCTCCAGCGACAGGTGCGTGCGCTCCGCCAGCGACTTGAGCTGCTCCGGCCCCAGGACGCGGTAGAAGACGATCGTTCCTCTCAAGGGGCCGGCTCGCTCGCTGGTCGCGATGGGCCGGGAGGAGATCAGCACTGGCCCCGACGGGATGACCACCAGGCCGGCGATGGACGACAGCGGATCGGCGTGGGTCCGGACCGACGGGTTCGCATCGATGAAGCGAAGGAGGTCGGCCGAGACCCGGGCGATCGATTCCGACTTGCCGGAGAGATCCTTCAGGTGGACCAGGCGCCCGTCGACGTCGTAGAAGACCATGCCGGTGAGCTTGAGCATCTCCAGGGACTGATCCGTCAGGTTCGATTGGATGTAGGCGTCGTTGCGGTCCTGGATGAACTTGTACGTGTCGTCCCACGACGACCAGTCGCAGGACTTGGTGTTCAGCGCGTCGACCGTCTCGGCCAGCGCGTCGTGGGCCCGCTCCACGTTCTGGCGCGTATCGGATTTCTCCAGCTCGGTGAACCCCTGCACCAAGATCGCGCGAGAGAGCAGGTAGAATGCGCCGAGCGACAGGACCACGGTGGTGCTGAGGATGAGCGCGGTGACCGTTCGCAGCCTCATGCGCGGCGCTCCGCATCCGGGGGTCCGGCCGGCGCGGGAACACGGACGACGCCACCGACCCGGCCCCTCCCGGGACGAGTCCGTGCTGGCGCGGAGGGTGGCGGCGAGTCTGGTATCACGGAGGTTGACAGGGACAGGGAAGCTGAACTCACTCGCCGGCGGCGATAACCGGCGCCGGACCTGGGGAACACTTCGGCCGAACGCCCAGCCGGGCGGTGCGACGCGCACGCATGCTCGTCCCCCTATCGGGATTCAGCTCGGCACGATTGAGAGCGGTAAGGGCAACCCGCGCCCATGCAGCGTGACGCTCCGTTACAGCCCGCTTACGGCGGCCCGCGCCTGGCGGGGACGTCCACCGGTCCGGATAACGTGGCACCGCCGCACCCGCGCGACGCGTCACTGCAGAAGAGGATCGATGCCGACAGCGGTGGTCAGGTCTGGAGGACGCCGGTCCTGAAGGGGCGGGTGTAGTCCCAGCCGGCGGCGGCGCGGAGCGCGGCGATCAACTCGTCGCGCGTGCGGTGGGGCTCGATGATACGGTCGACCCAACCGCGGGCGGCCGCGTGGCGGATATCCGCCTGCTCCGTGTAGCTCGCGTGCACCGCTTTCAGGATCGCCGTGCGCGTTTCCTCGTCGATCCTCTCCCCCTTGCGCTCGCGGCTCTTCTCCTCGATCATCGCGAGGGTGCCCGTCGCCTGGTTGGCCCCCATGACGGCGCAGCGGGCGCAGGGCCAGGCGAACGAGATGAACTGGTCGAACGCCCTCCCGCACATGGCGTAGTTGCCGGCGCCGTAGGAGCCTCCGAGGATGACGACGATCTTGGGGACAACGCTGTTGGACATGGCGTTGACCATCTTGGCGCCGGCGCGGATGATGCCGCCCTGCTCGGAGTCGCGCCCGACCATGAAACCGGTGGTGTCGTGCAGGAAGACGAGCGGGATCCTGCGCTGGTTGCAGTCCATGATGAAGCGGGCGGCCTTGTCGGCGGAGTCGTTGTAGATGACGCCGGGGAGCTGGACCTGGCCCTTGCCGGTCTTGGTGAGCCTCTTCTGATTGGCGACGATTCCGCAGGGTCGGCCGCCGATGAAGGCGTAGGCGCACACAATCGACTGGCCATAGTCGGGCTTGTACTCGATCAAACCCACCCAGTCCGTGTCGGTGTGGGCACGCTCGTCAACGAGACACTCGATGATGTCCCGGATGTCGTATTGAGCACCGGGACGATCAGAGAAGACGGTGTAGACGTCCTCGGGATTGCGATTGTCTCGCACGGCGCGGTTGCGATCGACGTACCTGACGAGTTCCGGCTCTACGTGGTCGGCCGCGTCGAACATCTGGGGCACCCAGGCCGGATTGGGCCGGTTGTGCTGCGCCATCAGCGCCCTGATCTTGGCGATGCAACTCGGATCGTCCTTCTCCTTGAAGTCGATCGTCCCGCTGATGCTCGCGTGCATCGCCGCGCCGCCGAGCTCTTCGTCGCTGACCTCCTGGCCGATGGCGGCCTTGACGAGGGCGGGTCCGGCGAGGTAGAGGCCCGAGCCCTCGGTCATGAGGAGGGTGTCGCAGAGGACGGGAAGGTAGCCGCCGCCGGCGACGCAATAGCCCATGATCGCGGCGATCTGGGGGATGCCCTCGGCGGAGAGAACGGCGTTGTTGCGGAAGATACGCCCGAAGTCGTCGGTATCGGGGAAGACGTCTTCCTGGAGGGGGAGGAAGACGCCCGCGGAGTCGACCAGGTAGATAAGGGGGAGGCTGGCCATCTGGGCGATGGTCTGGGCGCGGATGATCTTCTTGCAGGTCATCGGGAAGAACGCGCCGGCCTTCACGGTGGCGTCGTTGGCGATGATCATGCAGTCGCGCCCCTGAACCGCACCGATGCCGGTCACCACGCCTGCGGCGGGCGCGCCGCCATGCTCGGCGTACATGCCGAAGGCGGCCCAGAGGCCGAGTTCCTGGAAGGCCTTGGCGTCGTCCAGGAGCCGTTCGATCCGCTCGCGCGCGGTGAGCCGCCCCTTCTCGTGCTGCCGCTCGATCGCCTTCACCCCGCCACCCAGCGCCAGCTCGCGCTCGGTCTTGCGGTACTGCTCGTTCAACTCCCGGAGAGGGTTGATCGAGGGCGTCGGGTTGATGGGTGCTTCAGGCATACGAGGCTCTGTCCGCGGCGGGAGGGCGGAAGGTTGGGCACGAGGGCAACAGCGTAGCAGGGACCACCGGCGCGGAGCGCCGCGGCCGCTGTCCCGGTTCACGCGGCGCTTGGCCTCCGCGCATGGTTAGTCCTCACTTACCGGTGGTGGGCGCGACGGACGGCCCCGCGTCACCGGGCTGTCGCGATCGACCGGTGCAGCCAGACCCCGTCTACCCTCCTCTCAGGAGTACACCCATGGCCGCCACACCGTCCGTCATGCTCCCGCTGGGTACCCCCGCCCCGGCGTTCGCCCTGCCGGATACCAGCGGCAAGATCGTCTCCCTCTCTGATTTCAAGGGCAAGCCCGCGCTGGTGGTGATGTTCATCTGCAACCACTGCCCGTTCGTGAAGCACATCCGCTCCGAGATTGCGAGCCTGGCGCGGGACTACGCCCGCAAGGGCGTCGGCTTCGTCGCCGTCATGTCCAACGACGTGCGGAACTACCCCGACGACGCCCCGGCGAAGATGAAGGAGGAGGCCGCCGTCGCGGGGTACTCGTTCCCCTATCTCTACGACGAGACGCAGACCGTGGCCAAGGCGTACCGTGCCGCCTGCACGCCCGACTTCTTCGTCTTCGACAAGTCGCAAAGGCTCGTCTACCGCGGGCAGCTCGACGACAGCCGTCCCAAGAACGGTGTTCCCGTCACGGGCACGGATCTCCGCCAGGCCCTCGACGCCGTCCTGGCCGGCCGGGCGCCCAGGCCGGAACAGATGCCCAGCATCGGCTGCAATATCAAGTGGAAGACCGGCAACTCGCCCGACTACGCGGGTTGATCCGAAAGGTTGTCCGGGCGCGCACTCGAATCGGGGACGAGCGTTGAAGGATCGACGCGAGAACTGGCAGACCCGTTCGCTCGCCCCGTCGGACGAGAACCCCCGGCGCCGGGTCCGCGCGCGGCGCCGCTACCACCTCGGGACGCCGGGGGCGATCTACGTCTTCCTCACGCTGCTGGTCGCCCTGGGCGCATTCAACAGCCAGAACAACCTGCTCTTCTGGGCCTTCGGATTCGCGCTGGCGTTGCTGGTCGTCTCGGGCCTGATCAGCGGCGCGATGCTCATGGGGCTGGATGTGCGCCGCCTGCCGATCGGCGAATCGACCGTCAACGAACGGATGCCCATCCACTACCGGCTCTCCAACCGGAACCGGCGCATGCCGGCCTTCGCGCTCACCATCACCGAGGTCGCCCCCGCCCCGCGCCGCGCCCGCCGGACTGCGTCCGCCACCTGGCCCTCCTTCACCTCCGAGCCCAGCGCCTTCGTCGCCCACGTCGGGCCCGGCCAGACCGTGCACGGCGAGGCCGTCACGCTCCCTACACGCCGAGGAATTCCGCGCTTCACGCACATCCTGATCTCGACCGCGTTCCCCTTCGGCATCATCAAAAAATCCCTCCTCTTCGAGCAGACGACCGATGCGATCGTGCGCCCTGCCCCGCTCCCCGTCGCGGCGTCGATCCTGCAGCGGGCCACGCGCCAGGGCAGTCACGGCGCAGCGCCCACGCGGCGCGCCGGGCCCGGCGACGAGTTCTTCGCGCTGCGTGAGTACGTCCCCGGCGACTCGCCCCGCGCCATCGCCTGGCGCGCCTCGGCGCGCGGGCAGGACCTGCTCGTGCGCCAGTCGGCCGCGCCGGCCCCCGTGCGGGTGTGGGCCGTGCTCCGCTTCACCCCGGGCGCCACCGAACAGATGAACGAGCGGGCCATCGGGCTGGTCGCCGGGCTGATCGACACGGCGACGACCCGGGGCCTGGACGTCGGCCTGAGCGTCCCCCTGATGGATGTGGCGATCTCTCCGCGCGACGGCCGGCTGCAGCGCGAGCGGCTGATGAACGAGCTGGCCGTGCTGGACCTGGGCGCACTGGAAGGACTGCGCCGGCTCGCCCGGCCGAACGTCGACGCTCCCCCAGGAGTGCGCGGGCGGGTCGTCTGCGCCGTCGTACACTCGGGCGCGCTCGAGCAGGACGAAGGGATCGAGGGACCGGGCTCGGTCCACCTCTCGGCGCTCGACGCCGCCGAGTTTGCCCCGCATTCCGAGTCTGGCCCGGGCGCGCCGCGCGCACGCCAGCTCACCGCCATCGGCCCGCGCCGGAGCACCGTCGGCGCCGGGAGTCCGCGCCCATGACGCTCGCCCGGCACTTCAACACGCTGGTGTGCCTGGCCGTGCTCGTCGCGGCCCTGAGCTACTGCGCCGCCGAGGCCAAGCCCCTCCTGGCGGCGATGACGCTCTTGGGCGTGGGCGCGGGGTGGTGGGCCGGCAGATTCGACCCTCCCAGGGCGCTCCCCCGGTATCTGATCAACCTGCTCGTCATCGCCGCGATCCTCCACGCCGCCACCAGCACCATGCGGCCCGGGGTCTCGGTCGTCTCCAACCTCGCCGAGTTCCTCATTTACATTCAGCTCATCAAGCTGTACGACCGGCGCACCCCGCGCGACGATGGGCATGCCCTGGCCCTCAGCGTCTTCATCGTCATCGGCGCCATCCTTACCAGCAACGGCCTGGGCGTGGGCCTCCTGCTCCTGGTCTATACGCCGCTGGCGATCAGCGCGGCGATGCTGCTGCAGCTCCACGGCGGCCACCGCGCGGCCCTGGCCACGCGTCCCGCGGGCGAGCAGCGGGCCCTCCTCGACGACCCGCCCCCCCCGGCAGTCGGACGCGGGCACCGGCGCGACTTCCGGCGCGCCGCCTCGTTTGCCGTGGTTATGTCGCTCGCCCTTGCCGCCGCGGCGTTTCTGCTTACGCCGCGGGGAATGGGGGAGAATCTCCTGGGCGGATTCGGGAAGCTGGGCCGGAGTGCGGTCGGTTTCACCAACGAGATCCGCCTCGGACAAACCGGGTTTCTCAGCCCCAACGACCAGACGCCCGTGCTCGACATGAAGATTTTCGACAGGGACGATGTCGAGCTGGGCGATCGCCTCGGCGCCGTCTACCTCCGGGGTGCCGTTCACAACCGATACCACAACGGCGCATGGGACGATGCCCCGCGCGCCGGCCCCGTCGATACACCGGGCCGGGGCCCCGATGGCGCCCCTCCCCCCGCACCGGTGGTTGACAGGGTCGAGTTCGCGCCGGTTCCGACAGGGGTACCGCTGGTGAAGCAGCGGATCACACTCCGTCGGGCCAGTCACCAGGCCTACATCTTCACTTCGTGGCGCCCACTGGTCGTCAGCCTCGATCGCCGGGGGTCCGTCTCCGGCTCTTCCCGCGACCTGACCATGACCCTGACCCCTCAGCGGCTCAGCCCCCGCGACGACGAGGCCTCCGACGAGCCAGGCCCGCTCGCCTACACGGTCATCTCATGGCGCGGATACACCGATGGGCGTGAGATTCAGCGCCCCGACGTCGATTTCGACAATGAACGCATCAAGGAACTGGCGGTCAAGCTCGTGACCGAGCGCGGCCTGAAGGCGGATCCCTCGCAGCGCGAGGCCGCCGAGAACCAGGCTGTCGCCGGCCTCGTCGAGAACTACCTTCGCCGCACCTGCTCCTACACGCTGGAGATGGAGGCCGCGGAAACCGGCGAGGACCCGATCGAGATGTTCCTCTTCCGCACCCGGCGCGGACACTGCGAGTATTTCGCGTCGGCGATGGTGGCGCTCTGCCAGAGCGTCGGTCTCGACGCCCGAATCGTCGCCGGGTACCTGGCCTCGGAGTTCAACGGGGTGACCGGCACGTACGTGGTCCGCCAATCCAACGCCCACGCCTGGACGGAGGTGAACGTCGCGCCCGGGCGATGGACCACGTTCGACCCGTCGCCGCCGGACGACATCGCCCGTCTGCACAAGCCCGCTCGCGGTCTCCTCGGACGTCTCAAGCAGCTGTACGACGCCGTCGAGCTCACCTGGGTCAACACGGTCGTCACCTTCGATGAGACCAAGCGGTCGGGCCTCGTCCGCGGCGTAGACACCCTGCCGTTCAGCCTGAGCGAGCTCGCCGAATCGATGCTCCGCGTCGGCAGCTTCGCCCGGGCCAGGGTTTTCCCCGGACTGAAGCTCATGCCCTTGTGGATCCTCCCGGCGCTTGCCGCAGGTGCCCTCGTGCTGCTGATGGCCCTTCGGTACCGACGAGCCAGGCGGGACGACTCGGCACGACGATCCGACCGGGACCACGCCGACGACCCGGTGCTCAAGCAGTTGCTTCAGCAGGCCTCCTTCTACACCCAGACGCTCGACGCGCTCGAGCACGCCGGGATGGCGAAGCCGAGGTGGACGCCGCCGCTCCGGCACGCCTTGGGGCTCGCGACCCGGCACCCCGACCTTGCCAGCGAGGTCGCCGCGATTGCCCGCCTGTATTACCAGGTCCGCTTCGGTCGGCGGGCGCTGAGCACGGACCAGGCCGCCGATGCGCAGGCGATGGTGGGCCGCGTGCAGGCTCTATTGGCCTCAGGAAGCCCGGGCCGTGGCCCCGATCCGGCGTCCGTCGGCGCGTGAGCGGCCGGGGTCTCGGCCTGATAACCCGCTGTCGGTGGTCTGTACCGGATCGGCGATTTCGGCAGCCTCCATTCGGCCGGCGCACAGGTAAAGCAGCCAGCCGGGCTTGTCGATCCCGTCATGCGGCCGTTGCTGCGACGTCCGGCCGCTCTGTGACGGCTCTCCACCGAGACTGCGAGGAACACTTGCCGGCTTCAAGATCGAGAACTGAGCAATGGAAGGACTGCCTTGCGAAGATCCAGGAGCGCGGCGGCGCGCTCGAGGTCTCCGTCGCCCGGCCCCCGATGTGGCTCCCATCCCACGGCATGGAGGTCCCCCCCCCGGGCGGTGATGTCGTTCTCAGGGTCAAGGTGGTCCGCGTCACCGATGCCGAGATCGTTGTGGAGCCGCCCGCCGCGTTCGGCGAGACCATCCACCTGAAGCGCGGCGTGGAGCTCATCGGCGCCATGACCGTCGGCCAGAATCGGTGGATGTTCCACACGCACACGCTCGGCGAGCGCGACGCCGCGGGGATCCGGCAACTCATCCTGGCGATGCCTACCGGAGTCGAGCGTTGTACCCGCCGTCACTTCTACCGCATCTCCACCGCCAACCTGCAGCTCCCCGAGGTGCAGTGCTGGCCGCTACTGGATCCCCCCTCGGTCGTGGCCGCCGAGGCGGCCAACCGTGCGCAGATCCAGAACCTGATCGCCGACGAGCGCGTCGGCAGGGGCTCGCCCGGCGTCGCCGGGGCCGATGAACTGGCCGAGCCCATCCTCCTCCCCGACGTCGGCCCGATGTTCACGGCCAAGCTCGTCAACATGAGCGGCGGCGGCCTGGGCCTCCGCGTGGGGCCCGACGAGGCGGGGGCCGCCGAACGGCGCCCGTTCCTCTGGTTGCGTGTCAACCTCCGCCCGCAGATCCCCGTCCCCATCGCCGTGACGGCCCGCCTGGCGCACACGCACATCGACTCGGGCCAGAACCTGTACGCCGGCATGGCCTTCGATTTCGCGCACAACCCCGAGCACCGCAAGTTCGTCATCGAGCAGTTCGGCGCATACGTCGACCGCCTCCAGGCCGAGCAGCAGCGTCTGGCCGCGAAGGCGGGGTGACGCGCGCGGCACACGCCCGGGGCCTACCATCGGCCTTGATGACCACGGCCATGCGCGAGACCACCGCCGAGCCGCCACGTGTTGCGATCCTCTTCGACGTGGCCGACCTGGACCGGACGTGCGCCTACTACGAATCCGCGCTCGGTTTCCGGGTCGTCGCGACGGAGCGCGCCGGCCTCCCCTTCCAGACGCGCACTCTCCGGAGCGAGCGCTACCCGGCGCTGGCGCTCAAGGTGCGGCACAGCTACCGGCGCCCAGTCGTCGGCTCGGCGCCGGGCGGCGTGGTGCACATCGCGCTGCGCGAGCCGGATCTGGCGCGGATCGCTCGCTCCCTGGACGGAAAGGTCATGTGGACGGTCCCTCCGGGTCCGGAGGGCGCGCCCTGCACGGGCGTGGAGTTCATGGATCCCGACGGCTACCTGATCCGGCTGTTTGCCTGAACACGGCGCCGGTCAGTTCGCGTACGCGACGGGGTCGTCGGTGACGAACACGCGGACCAGGCCGTGCCCGCTGCGGAGCAGCACGGCGTTGGCGCCGCTATTGAGCGTCGCGGTGACCCGCTTGCCGTCGGTGTGCATGGCGTCGGGCTTGACGACCGGCGACTCGAACTCGACCTGGCCGGTCTCGGAGGTGAGGTCGAACTGGCCGCTGGAGGCGCTGCCGATCTGGTAGACCACCGACCCGCGCCCGGTGACCAGCGCCACCGGCTCGGTCATCGGCGCGCCGGTGCGCAGCTCGATGTCGCCGCGGTCGTCGAACCGCGGTCCGTTGTCGACCAGCACAGCGCCCGCAACGCCGATGAGCTTGACCTTGCCGCCCCGGTTCCACACCCGCAGGCCGTCGCAGCGGGGCATGACGATCTTGAGGTTCACCCAGACCTGCGTCGGGTCCTTCCAGTTCGACGAGGTCCGCACGCGCAGCACGGTGCGTCCGCCTTCCACCACCGTGCGGGCCGTGACCGTCACCGAGTCCTTGGCCGCCTGACGATTGCCCAGGTCCGTTGACCAGCTCGTGCGGACGACCGCGACGGGACGTACCGACTTCACCTGAGGATCCACGCGGATGGTGACCGACCCATAGAAGTTCTCGACGTCGACGGCGGTCGGAGCGTCCCAACCGGTCTCCGGCTCGGCCACCGTCGGTCGGATCCGCTGCCGTCCGCAGCCACCCACGAGCGTCGCCAGCGCCATGGCGAGAAGGAAGATGTACGGGAGCGTCCGGGTCGGGTGCATTCCTGAGTTCTCCGTAGGGACCGGGTGGCGGAGAGCCTGCCACCGGTCGGGGGACTGTACGCCTGAAACGGTATCGGCTGTTCGCCGGCCTTGCCTGCGGGCATGATGGCCGACGTTTCGGTGGCGGCGAGCTGCCGTGAAATGACCGGCGAGCCTTGACCGAACCTGAACGATCCGGTTTAATGCGTGCTCCGGCAAGATGCCGGTTGTTTTTCGGCCCCCCTGCCTCGGCAGAAGGATCGGCCGTTTGAGGCGCTCGGGGTGATCGGGCATGGTCGAGGGCCGGGGGCCTTCGCGTGCCACAGGGATCATCCGGGAGCCCGCCACGCTGCGACGGCGCAGCGCGACGCATAGATTGAGAGCGTTCCCTGTGGTTTCATCTACGTCAGACGAACCAGAATAGCCCTGGAAGCAATGATCTGTCGCGACGCACGGCCATGCACACGTCTTCGTCGATCCTGTCCGGGACGAGCCCGGCACAGGCCGGGTAGCTCGGGCATGGCTGCACCCAGGGGAACGCTCTGATCCAAACGGCGGGGTTGCCGCGCCTCGTGCGCGGTGACCGGTTCCGGAACTGAACGCAGGCGGGCATGCCCGTCCGTGTCGGCGCGCGCCGGCGCGGGCTGCTGGAAAGGAACTCCCGCCATGCCTGCATCCATGTTGACCCTTGCCGCCCTCGACGTGACGACGCTGGTCGGCGCGCTGATAGGGCTGGTCGTCGGGGCGGCCGGATTTGCGCTGGTGCTGAAGATCGTCCGCGGGCAGACGCTGGCGGGTGCCCGCTCGGAGGGCGCGCAGATCGTCTCCCGGGCCGAATCCGACGCCAGGACGATCCAGCAGCAGGCCGAGTTGAGCGCCGAGAAGCTGATCCTGGAGCGGAAGGAGAAGTTCGACGCCGAGAACGAGGCCGTCCGGAAGGAACTCCGCGAGGCCGAGCGCCGCAACGCCAAGCGGGAGGACACCTTCGACAAGAAGCTCGAGACGCTCATCCACAAGGAGGCCCAGCTCGAGAAGGCGACGGAGTCGGTCAAGGCCCGCGAGGCGGCGCTGGACAAACAGGAGCAGGAGGTCGCCACGATCCTCCGCCAGCAGAAGGACAAGCTGCTGCAGATCGCCGGCATGTCGATGGACCAGGCCAAGCAGGCCCTGCTGCAGCGGGTTGAGGAGGACACCCGCCTGGAGATGGCCAAGGTGGTGCACAAGGTCGTCGAGGAGGCCGAGTCGGAGGCCAAAGCACGGGCCCAGGAGATCACGCTGATGGCGATCCAGCGGTACGCCACCGAGCACACCGCCGAGAGCACCGTCCGCGCCGTGGCGATCCCCTCCGACGACATGAAGGGCCGGATCATCGGGCGCGAGGGGCGGAACATCCGGGCCATCGAGAAGGCCACCGGCGTGGACATCATCGTCGACGACACCCCCGGGGTGATCGTCGTCTCCTGCTTCGACAAGATCCGCCAGGCCGTCGCCGTCGAGGCC
The DNA here is from genome assembly GCA_041485385.1 of Phycisphaerae bacterium. Classification (GTDB taxonomy): domain Bacteria; phylum Planctomycetota; class Phycisphaerae; order Phycisphaerales; family UBA1924; genus JBGPJM01. The sequence goes on from JBGPJM010000033.1 coordinate 30,803, forward strand.
CTGCAGCGGCTCATCGCCGACGGGCGCATGCACCCGAGCCGGATCGAGGAGGTCGTCGAGAAGGTCAAGAGCGAGCTGGAGGAGCGAGTGCTCAAGTCCGGCAAGGAGGCCGTCATGGAGGCCAACCTCCGCGGCGTGCACCCGAAGATCGTCGAGGCGATGGGCAAGCTGCACTTCCGCACCAGCTACGGTCAGAACGTCCTGCGCCACTCCATCGAGGTGGCTTATCTCTGCCAG
>JBGPJM010000034.1:0-29629 GCA_041485385.1 Phycisphaerae bacterium
CGGTTACACGCCCCTTCCCCGGCCCGCGGACATCCTTTCCATTCCTCGACCCTCCTCTAACCAAAGTGCGCCCCCCTTCCGGCCGATCCAAGTCCGAATCGGTCTTCCTCACGGAGCGAGCAATGAGTGTTGACGCACAGACACGAGAGCAGGCGGTTGGCGCGGCGATCCGCGAGATCAGCCATATCGCCACCCTGCCAGAGATCACCCTCAAGATCATCCAGCTCGTCGAGTCCCCCACCTCGACGGCCCAGGACCTTCACAAGGTGATCAGCAACGACCCGGCGCTGTGCAGCCGCATCCTCAAGGTCGTCAACTCCGCCTTCTACGGCCTCCCCGGACAGATCGGCTCCATCAACCGCGCCATCGTCCTCCTCGGCCTCAACGCCGTGAAGAACATCTCCATCGCGGCCAGCCTCACCAAGCTCTTCCGCGGCGGGGCCCTCACGCCCAACTTCTCCGCCAAGGACCTCTGGGAACACTCCATCGCCGTCGCCACCGCCAGCAAGATGATCTCCGACGCCATGAAGCTCGGCTTCAGCGACGAGGCCTTCCTGGCCGGCCTCATCCACGACATCGGCATCATCGTCGAGATCCAGTACGACCGGCACAAGCTCATCGACGTCCTCACCCGCACCGGCGCCGACGCCGACGGCGCCCCCGTCGGCGATATGCTCGCCATCGAGGAAGAGGTCTTCGGCGCCAACCACCAGGATTTCGGCAACGGCCTCTGCGCCAAGTGGAAGTTCCCCAAGTCCTTCGGCTTCGTGACCGGCTATCACCACCGCCCCCTGGAGCTGCCCGAGGACTGCCGCACCATGGCGACCGTCGTCTTCGTGGCCGACCACGTCGCCGCGGCCCTCAACAAGCCCTTCCGCCTCGACCTCCGCTCGACCGACATCCAGGCCGACGTGATGGAGTCCCTCAAGCTCACGCCGCAGACCCTCGACGACATCAAGGAGCGGCTCCCCGAGCAGCTCGCGGCCGTGGAGAAGATGCTCACCTGAGCCCACGGCCCAGCACACAACATCGGTCATAAGGCCCCGGCCAGGGACGCACCCGCCGGGGCCTTTCTTTGTTCCCGGGCCGCGCCGCCGCTTGGTGCCGCATGAAGATCGATCGTGGCCAACGATCCCCCGGGATTGGGGCACGGCGCAAGTGGTGCGTTCGCCGGACGTAAAGGTTGCCCCTGTGGAAGCGCGGCGCGACGCCCGATTGTGGTATCTTCCGCCGGGCCGTCCTGTCTCCGCAGGAGATCCCCAGCCCCAGTGACCGGTCCCGTCACCCAACCCGGTGCCCTCCGCGCCCCCGCCATCGCCGAGGCCTTCCTGCGCTCGGACAAGTCGGGCCCCGTTCTCACCGTCCGCGGCCGGCTCGACGCGGTCACTCTCCCCGCTGTCTGGCGCACCATCTTCGGCAAGGTCGGCGCCGCCTGGCCCGGCAAGGGCACCCACCTCATCGTCGACGCCTCGGGCGTCATCTATTGCGATGGCGCCGGCATTGGCCTGTTCATCGAGCTCAACCGGCGTGCCGAGCGCGCCTCGGCCCGGGCCGAGTTCCGGGGCCTCTCCCCCGATCTCCGCTCGCTCCTGGACCGCGCCACGCTCGCCGACCCGGCCCATGGCCTTCCCGGCAGGCACCGGCCCGCCCACCCCGTCGAGCACCTCGGGCGTGCCACCGCCACGACGCTCGCCGATTGCCGCGCAATGGTCGAGTTCCTCGGCGAGCTCGTCGCCGCCCTCGTCTGGGCCGCCGGACACGCCTCCCGCGTGCGCGGACGCGACGTGCTGCTGATCTGCGAGAAGGCCGGCGCCAACGCCGTGCCGGTGGTCTGCCTCCTCGGGTGGCTGATCGGCCTGATCATCTCCTTCCAGGCCGCTTCGCCCCTGCGCCACCTCGGCGTCGACTCGATGATCCCCACCCTCCTGGCCATCTCCATGGTCCGCGAGCTGGGCCCCCTGATCACCGCCATCATCCTCGCCGGGCGGTCGGGCTCGGCGTTCGCCGCCGAGCTCGGCACCATGAAGGTCACCGAGGAGATCAGCGCCCTCACCACCTTCGGCATCCAGCCCGTTCGATTCCTCGTCGTCCCGCGCCTCCTCGCCGCCCTCTTCATGACCCCGCTCCTCAGCGCCTGCGCCACCCTCTTCGGCCTCGTCGGCGGGTACCTCGTCATGGCCACCCTCGGCTACGGCCCGGGTTTCTACATCAACCAGATCAAGGGCGCGGTGGATTACATCGATCTGCTCCAGGGTCTGTTCAAGTCCTTCGTCTTCGCGTTCCTGATCGCGGGCGTCGGCTGCATGAAGGGTTTGCAGACCCTCGGCGGGCCCGGCGCCGTCGGCGACAGCACCACCCGCGCCGTCGTCGCGGGCATCGTGCTGGTCGTCACCGCCGATGGCATCCTCAACGTCCTCTTTTTCTTCCTGGGGATCTGACCACATGCCGCCGGACACCCCCCCAACCCCGCCACCCTCCCCGTCTCCGCCGTCACGGACCAAGGCCAAGGCCCCCGTCGTCCGCGTCGAGAACCTCCACGCCGCGTACGACGACAAGACCATCCTCAAGGACATCACCTTCGAGATCACCCAGGGCGAGGTCTTCGTCCTGGGCGGCCGCTCCGGCTCCGGCAAGAGCACCCTGCTCAAGCACATGATCGGCCTCCTCACACCCGCCGGCGGGCGCATACTCATCGACGGGCAAGACGTCTCGCAGTCCCGCGGCGAAGACCGCCGGCGCCTCCTCCGCACCTTCGGCGTCACGTACCAGGGCGGCGCGCTCTTCGGCTCCATGACCCTCCTGGAGAACGTTCGTCTCCCCCTCGAGCAGTTCACCACTCTCCCCGCCGATGCCATGGACGTCATCGCCCTCAGCAAGCTCCACGTCGTCGGCCTCGAGGAGTCCGCCTCCTCCCTCCCCTCGCAGATCTCCGGCGGCATGCAGAAGCGGGCCGCCATCGCCCGCGCGATGGCGCTCGACCCCCGCATCCTCTTTCTCGACGAGCCCTCGGCGGGCCTCGACCCGATCACCTCCGCCGAGCTGGACGACCTCATCCTCGACCTGCGCCGCATGTTCGGCATCACTTTCGTCGTCGTCTCGCACGAGCTCCCCAGCATCTTCGCCGTCGCCGACCGCTGCCTCGTCCTGGACGCCTCCACCAGGACCATGGCCGCGCTCGACACCCCGCAGCGCCTCCGCGAGCAGACCGACCTCCCGTGGGTGCACTCGTTCTTCAACCGCGAAACCATCACCGACCACGCCAGGGAAGCCACGGCATGAGCGAGCGCGCAAGCTACTTCAAGCTCGGACTGTTCGTCATCATCGCGACCGCGGTCATCCTCGGCGGCCTCTTCGTCCTGGGCGCCGGCGCATTCCTCCGGAGCACCTTCACCGTCGAGACCTACCTCGAGGAGTCCGTGCAGGGGCTCGACGTCGGCGCGCCGGTGAAGCACCGCGGCGTGCGGGTCGGCAAGGTCAGCCGCATCGGGTTCGTGAGCCAGAAGTACGACCTCCCCACCGGCGACGACGGCGCCAACATCCTCAAGGGCTACGTCCTGGTCGAGATGGCCATCGACATGAAGGGCGTCAACCGCGAACCGGCCATCGAGGCGCTCCGCGCCTCCATCCGCTCCGGCCTCCACGCCCGCATGGCCTCCACGGGCCTGATGGGCGCCGCGTACATCGAGCTGGCCTTCGTCGACCAGGCCGCCACCCCCGACCTCGCCATCACGTGGGAGCCCTATGACGTCTACATCCCCGCCGCCAAGAGCGTCATCGCGCAGATCACAAGCGCCATCGAGAGCTTCGTCACCCGCCTCGAGAAGACCCGGATCGACGAGCTCATCGAGCACCTCGACGTCCTCGCCGTCGACCTCGACCGCTCGTCCAAGGAGGCCGACGTCGCGCAGCTCCAGGAGAAGACCACGGCGCTCATCGACGAGATGCGCGACTCCAACCGCCGCCTGAAGGAGATCCTCGACAACCCCGCCGTGAACTCCACCCTCGACGACCTGTCGAAGACCGCCGCCTCCTTCCGCAAGATCACCGGCGAGGGCGAGAGCGACCTTGCGCAGTTCGTCAAGGACCTCCCGCAGCTCTCGCAGCGCCTCAAGTCCGCCGCCACCCAGGTCGACTCCATCCTCGCCGACGAAGAGACCCGGCGCATGCTCGCCGACCTGGCGACCACCGCCAGGTCCGCTTCCCCCGCCGCGGCCGACCTGCAGCGCCTCGCCCGTCGCCTCGACACGCTCATCTCCTCGCAGCAGCAGGACCTGGCCGCCATCGTCGCCGGCCTCCGGCGCGCCATGCAGAACGCCCAGGGCGTCTCCGAGGATGCCTCCAGCAACCCCTCCCGCCTCCTCTTCGGCGAGCCCCCGCCCCGCGTCGACCCCTCCAACCCCGGAGCACACAAGTGAGCACCCCGCACCGGTTCTTCCCGCGCTCGCCCGCGCTCGCCGCGGCGATCGCGGCCGCGCTCGGCGCGGGCTGCGCCAATCTCACCAGACCCTACCCCGTCAAGGACCGCTTTACCCTCACCGCCCCGGCCGCGCAGCCCACGCCGGGCGCCCAGCACGCCGGTACGCTCCGCGTCGAGCGCGCCCGCGTGAGCCCGCCGTTCGACGCCCACGCCTTCGTCTACCGCACCGGCGAGGTCGCTTACCTCACCGACTACTACAACGAGTTCATCGCCGCGCCCGACCAGCTCCTGACCACCGAGGCCGTCCGCGCCCTCGCCGCCCGCGCTCCGTTCGCCATCGTCCTCGACCCGTCCGGCGCCGCCGACTGCGCCTGGCGCCTGGAGACCACCGTCACCGACCTCTACGGCGACTACCGCGACCCGGCCTCGCCGCGCGCGTACGTCCGCGCCCGCTTCATGCTCCTGCACGACGCCCCGGGCACGACCGAGGTCGCCGGCGAATGGACGCTCGAGGCCGCCGACCCGCTCGAGAAGAAGGGCGCCCCCGAACTCGCCGCCGCGATGGGGCGCGCCTGGGGCGACATCCTCGCCCACCTCGATGAATCGCTCCGCCACCTCCCCGCCCCCCCTTCCTCGCCCGCCCCGGCGCCGCCAAAGTAGCCGCGCTGCGTGCACCCGCTCACAGCCGCGCCCTCCCCAGCCTCAGGCTGTTCAGCACCACCGACACGCTGCTCAGCGCCATCGCGGCGCTCGCGATGATCGGCGAGAGCAGCCACCCCGTCAGCGGGTACAGCACCCCCGCGGCCACCGGGATCCCCACCACGTTGTACACGAACGCCCAGAACAGGTTCTGCCTGATCGTCCGCATCGTCGCGCGCGACAGCGCAATGGCATCCGCCACCGAACGCAGGTCGCCGCGGATCAGCGTGATGTCCGCGGCCTCGATCGCCACGTCCGTCCCCGTCCCCATCGCCAGCCCCACGTCCGCCTGCGCCAGCGCGGGCGCGTCGTTGATCCCGTCCCCCACCATCCCCACCAGGTGCCCCTGCTCCTGAAGCCCCTTGACGTGCGCGGCCTTCTCCCCGGGGAGCACCTCGGCGAAGACCATCTCGGGCTCGATGCCCACCTCGCGCGCCACCGCCGCCGCCGTGCGCTGGTTGTCGCCGGTGATCATCGCCACGCGCAGCCCCAGGCGGTGCAGCCGCCCGACAGCCTCGCGCGACTCCGGCTTCACGCTGTCGGCCACCGCGATCACGCCCGCGGGCCTGCCGTCGACCGCGCCGTACATCGGCGTCTTTCCCGCCGCCGCCAGTTCGTCCGCCAGCGGGTCCAGCGCGCCCGTATCGATACCCCGCTCGACCAGGAGCGCCCGCTTGCCCACCAGCACCCGCCGCCCGTCCACCGTCGCCTCCACACCCTTCCCGACGACCGCCCTGAACTCGCTCGGCTCGGCCGGCCGCAGACCCCGCGCCCGTGCCCCCTCCACGATCGCCGCGCCCAGCGGGTGCTCGCTGAGGCTCTCGGCCGACGCGGCCAGCCGCAGAAACTCCGTCTCCGGCACGCCCGGCAGGGCTCGCAGATCGGTGAGCGCGGGTCTGCCCCGCGTGATCGTCCCCGTCTTGTCGAGGATCACCGCCGTGACCTTGTGCGCCGTCTCCAGCGCCACGCCGCTCCTGATCAGGATCCCGTGCTCGGCCCCGCGCCCCGTGCCGACCATGATCGCCGTCGGCGTCGCCAGCCCCAGGGCGCACGGACAGGCGATGATGAGCACCGACACGAACGTCCGCAGCGCCATGCTCAGCCGATCCTCGACGGGCGAGACGAAGAACCACACCGCGAAGGTGACCAGCGCGATCACCAGCACCGCCGGCGTGAAGTACGCGCTGATCGTGTCGGCCAGGCGCGAGATCGGCGCCTTGCTCCCCTGCGCCTCCTCCACGAGCCGCACGATCTGCCGCAGCGCCGTGTCCTTGCCGACCCTCGTCGTCCGCAGGCGCAGCGCCCCGGTCGTGTTGATCGTCGCGCCGAAGACCGCCGCGCCGGGCCCCTTCTCCACCGGCACGCTCTCGCCGGTGAGCATCGACTCGTCCACCGCCGAACTGCCGCCGCCCGCCTCCACCACGCCGTCCACAGGGATCTTCTCCCCCGGGCGCACCACCACCGTGTCGCCGACGACCACCTCCTCCACGGGGATGTCCCGCTCCTCCCCGCCCCGCACCACGCGGGCCGTCTTCGCCTGCAGGCCGATGAGCCGCCGGATCGCCGCGCCCGTCTTCCCCGTCGCGCGGGCCTCCAGCAGCTTCCCCAGCAGCACCAGCACGATGATCACCGACGCGGCCTCGTAATACACAGGCACCATCGCCATCCCGCCCACCCCCCCAACCGCCCCCATCCCCTCGCCGGCCCCGCCCGCGAAGAACCCCGGCCAGATCGTCGCCGCCAGCGAGTACACGTACGCCGTCCCCGTCCCCAGCGCCACCAGCGAATCCATGTTCGCCCGCAGGTGTTTCAGCCCCATCCACGCCGAGCGGAAGAACCTCGCGCCGCACCAGACCACCACCGGCGTCGTCAGCACGAGCTGGAGCCAGTTGATCCACGGCTGGTTGAACACGGCGATGCGCCCGTGCGACATCGCGATCACCAGCACCGGCAGCGACAGCACCCCACCGACGATCACCCTGCGCAGCAGCGCCTCCTGCTCGCCCGCGTTGACGTCCATGTGGGCCGCGTGGTCCTCGCCCGTCGCGCAGGGCGCGTGACCGCCGTGGCCGGCATGCCCGGGGTGCGCACCGTTCGCCGCCGCCGCCTCGGCGACCGGCACCACCGCCTCGTACCCCGCGCCGCGCACCGCCGCCGCCAGCTTGGCCGGGTCCGTCGCCGCCGGGTCGTACAGCACCGTCGCCGTCCGCGTCGCGAAGTTCACGCTCGCCTTCGACACCCCCGCCACCCCGGCCAGCGCCCGCTCGATCGTCCCCGCGCACGAGGCGCACGACATCCCCTTGAGCGGCATGTCCACGCGCTCCGCCCCGTCGGGCGCGCCGTGCGCAGCATGCGCACCGTGCGCGTGACCCGGGTCGTGGTGATGTTCGCCGCGTGCGGTTGGTGCCGTCATGGGTCGCCCTCCCGGCTTGGACGCCATCGCCCTGGGCCCGCGCCGCCCACGGTAGGCTACGCCCGTGAGCACCCCACCCGGAACTCCGGCCGTCCGGCACGCCTTCATCGCCGCCTGGCTGGGATGGGCCTTCGACGGCCTCGACGGCTATCTCTACGTTCTCGTCGCGGGGCCGTTCGTCGCCGAGCTCTTGGGCAAGCCCACCTCCGACCCCGAGGTCGCCGTCAAGGCCGCCATCATCCAGGCGTTCTTCCTCTTCGGCTGGGCCGTCGGCGGCGCCTTCTTCGGGCGCCTGGGCGACCGGCTCGGCCGGGCCCGCACGCTCACGCTCACCATCCTGGTCTACGCCCTCTTCACCGGCCTGTCCTCCCTCTCGCAGGCCTGGTGGCACCTCTTGATCTTCCGGTTCATCGCCGCCCTCGGTATCGGCGGCGAATGGGCCGCCGGCGCCGCCCTCGTCGCCGAGACCCTCCACCCACGTCACCGCGCCTGGGCCAGCGCCACCCTCCAGAGCGGCTACATGGTCGGCATGATGCTCGCCGCGGGCACCATCGGCCTCTTCCAGGACCTCCCCCCGCGATGGGTCTTCCTCGTCGGCGTCCTCCCCGCCTTCGCCACCATCTGGGTCCGGCGCAACGTCCCCGAGCCCGCGGCATGGAAATCCGCCGCCGAGCGCCAGCACGTCCCCTCCGCCGGCGAGCTGCTCCGCCCCGGGCTGCGCCGCACGACGTTCATCACGCTCGGGCTGACCACCATGGCGCTGACGACGGTCTGGGCGTTCCTGTACTTCGGCCCCCAAGCCGCGCGGGCCATCCCGGAGGTGAAGGACTGGCCCAAGCCGCGCGTTGACGGCCTGGTCATGCGCCTCACGTTCCTCTTCACCACCGTCAACATCGCCGGCAACTTCTTCGCGACCTACCTGGCCCGGGCGATCGGCCACCGCCGGGCGCTCATCCTGCTGTTCATCGGCGCCGGGGCGTCGTTCCTGATCGGCTTCCGCCAGCCGCTCACGCTGGGGTCGGCCGGGCTGGTCATGGGCGCCACGGCCTTCTTCAGCCTGGGCCTCTTCGGCGTGTTCCCCATGTACCTGCCGATGCTCTTCCCCACGCTGGTGCGGACGCTCGGCGCCGGGGTCTGCTACAACACCGGGCGGGTGGTCGCGGGGGTCGGCGTGCTCTTCGGCGGGGCCATCTCCGGCTACGCCGGCGGCCCGGCCAGCGCCATCTGGTGGACGGGCCTGCTGTACATCCCAGCGGTGGCGATTGCGCTGTTTGCCCCGGAGGTCGAGCCGGAGCGGGGGGCGCCGGCCGAGGTTCTGTGAGGTTGGGAGGAGTTCCTTTGAGTTCGACCCGACTTCCGGCGAGTTTGACATGAGTTCTTGCGACTTCCGTCGACTTTCGTTGACTTTTTGCGACTTTTTGCGACTTTTTTCCGGCGTGTTTTCTGCTGTAAGTGCTTGTAAATACTGCACTTGAATTCGGTTAGTGCTCGCCAGCATGCGCGCACACCGTAAAGCGGCTCTCGCAGGGGCGCGGGGATCGCGGAGACGACCCCGAGCCGCCTTCCACTCCCGTCGCGCTGGATGTCGTGTTGCCATCCCCGCCCCCCTTTCCCACGCCCTCCGCGCCTAGGGCGCGCGAACTCTCTCCTCATTCCGATCCAAGAAAATGGTATCGCCACGCCGCGCGGCCGCAAGAGAATCTGCGCCTATTCCCCCAATTTGGCGCGCAAACAGGACCTACCCCATCCCGGGGACCTCCTTGCCGCGGCCGCCGCGGGCCTCGTCAGCGTCGTCGCGCGAGCAGGGCATGCGGAACGGCACGGAACATCGTGGTTAGTCGACCGAACGTGCCAAAAAACGCGCCCAAATCGAGGGGTATTCCCCCATTCGGGCGCGCAAACAGGACCTACCCCGAACAGGGTAATCCGAGAAATTCGTGGCCGCGCACGCGGCGGTTCTGCGCCTTGAAGGAGCATCGCCCCGCTCCGTCGAGCGCGGCCGATTCGAGAGGTACCCCATGAACAGCATGATTTCCGCACGTTTTTCGCCGGTTGCCGCGGCCACGATGCTCGCCCTGACCGGCGCGGCGGCGGCGCAGACGACCATCCTCCCCGCCTCCGGCGCCTCGTCGATCTCCGTCGACGGCGGGCGCGTCTATTTCACCGACGCCGGCGCAGAGTTCTGCACATCACAACGCGCCCGCAGCATGTCGACCGGCGGCGGCCTGGTGAGCACGCTGCTGACGGAAACGAACTGTCCGCTGGATTCCAGGTTCATCAAGGCGGACGGCTCGTTCGTCTTCGAGGCGTCGTTCACGACCGGAGGCGACTCGATCGTCAAGTTCTGGTCCGGCGGACCGAGCACCGGGCACACGCTCGTGACAACGCCGTCGCCGGGATTCAGCTTGCTCTTCCAGAACATCGAGGTCGAGGGAACGTGGGTGTACTGGGCGACGGAGAACATGATCGGGCGATCGCACCGGGATGGCTCGAATGCGACGTCGGTAGCGCGCGCCACAACCTTCCGCCAGGGCATGATGCCGTCGGCGAACGGCTTTGTGTACTGGTCGGAGGGGACCGACGGCGTGGGGGTGATCAAGCGGGCCAACCTGGGATCGCCCTCGCCAGTCGTCGTCGCGGGGGGCACGTTCAACTCGCCGAACAACCTGGCGGTGGATTCGACGAGCGTGTACTGGGGCGAGACCAACGGGGTGATCAAGAAGACGACGCTGGCGCCCGGCGGGGTCGTGACGCCCCTGCGCAGCGCGGTCGCCGGCGGCTTCTCGGTGATCAACCTGATCGTGGACAACACGAATGTGTATTGGATCGAGTCGACGTCCACGGGGCTGAGCCGCATCTTCAAGGTGCCCAAGGCGGGCGGGGCGGCGCAGCAGGTCGGGCCGGGGAACCTGTCGTTCGCGGGGTCGCTGCAGCAGGACACGGACCAGCTGTACTGGATCGAGCGGCTGAGCGGCGATATCCGGAGGATCCGCAAGGACGCCGCGGCGGCGCTGACGGACTTCACCTGGCTGGGCCTGGAGGTGACGCAGGGGATCCAGAACATCGCCAACAACGTGCCGATCGTGCGGGGCAAGCCGACGCTGGTGCGGGGGTATGCGCGGTCGTCGCTGGGGGTGTTTCCGAGTGTCATCGCGCAGCTGACGGGGGTGCGCACCTCCACGGGCGCGGCGCTGCCGGGCTCGCCGCTGCGGTCGACGGTGGCGCACGTCTCGGTGCCGGTCGACGCATCGATCACGGACGCGCGCCGGCGCGTTCTGAACAATACGTTCAACTGGGAACTCCAGGATTCGTGGCTGCAGGCGGGGGTAACGCTGACGGCGACGGTGAACTCCGACAACGCGGTTCTGGAGAGCAACACCGCGAACGACAGCCTCACACGGGTGATCCCGGTGTCGAGCATCCCGCCGATCTGCCTGAAGATGCGGAGGACCCGCACCGAGCAGCCGCCGCAGGAGGCGTCGGGCGCCGATTTCCGCAGCGTGATCAATCGTTTCCGGTCGCTGGTCCCGGCTCGCGACGTGTGGATCTACCCGCAGAGCGGGCTGTTCGAGAAACTGGTGGTCTGCTGCTGCATCCCGCCGTGGTGCTGGCGGGCGTGGAACGTGGCGGACGACTCGGACCAGATGATCGTGCAGCTGATCGTCGAGGAGACGTTCTCGTCGAACCCGTCGGAGTGCAACGCCGCGGGGGCGCCGACGCACCGCGTGGCGATGGTCGCGCCGACGGTCTCGACCGGCTCCCAGACCGGGTACGCCAACTACGTGTGGAACGTCAACTGGGTGAAGTTCACGACCGGGGGCGGGGTGGCCTTTGACCGCCCCGACGGCGGCAGCACGCTGGCGCAGGAGGTCGCGCACAACTACAACGGCGTCTTCGGGCACCGCTGGAAGCACGTGGATTGCGGCGGTCCCGACGGCATCAACACGGACTACCCCTATCAGACCGACACGATCGGCCTCCTGGGCCCCTTGAACCACTACGGGTACGACCCGATCTCGCACTCGGTGATCCCGCCCGAGACCGCGCGCGACTTCATGTCGTACTGCGGCCCGACGTGGGTCTCTGATTACACCTGGCGCGGCCTTCAGAACGAGCTGGGGCTCAGCCCGCTGGGGCTGCCGCCGGCGCCCCCCGGCGATTACCTCTTCGCCATCGGCTTCATCGATCACGATCACAACGTGGCGCGGGTCCTGCAGGTGATCCGTGTCCCCATCGGCACCATCCCGGCGACCCGCCTGAATGAGCTCGTCGCCGACCAGAACGCCAACACCAGCGCCAACCCGCTGTATGCGCTCGAGCTCCGCAACGGCACGGGCGGCTTGATCCGTTCGCAGAACTTCGACGACCGGCCGCAGGCCGACGAGAACGGCCAGCTGCAATCGCTCTTCACGGTGCTGCTGCTGGACGACCCGGCGACGGCCTCGGTGACGGTCAGGCGGCGCTCTGACAGCGGCAACCTGGGCTCGAGCTCCGCCAGCGCGCACGACCCGGTCATCTCCGCCATCACCTCGCCGACGATGGGGCAGAGCATCACGACCTCGCTGCCGATCTCCTGGATCGCCAGCGACGTCGACGGCGACGCGCTGTCGTACATCGTGCAGTACAGCCGGGACAACGGCGCGAACTGGGAGGCGCTGGCCTCCAACCTGCCCGACATGACCCTCACCGTGAGCCCGATCGACCAGTTGCCCGGCAGCGCCTCGACGGCGGCGCCCGGCTCGTCGCGGATCCGCATCATCGCCTCCGACGGCTTCCGCACGGCCGTGCGGATGTCCGACCCGTTCATCGTGACCAACCGGCCGCCCACCGCGACCATCCTGGAGCCCGCTGACGGGGCGCACTACGCGGCCGGGCAGTCGATCCGATTGCGCGGCCAGGGGAGCGACCCCGAGGAGGGCCATACGCTGCCGCTGTATTCGTGGCAGATCACCGGGCAGCCGACGACCGGGGGGGCGGAGGTGCTCTTCGCCGATGGGTTCGCTCCCGGCACGTACAACGTCACGTTCAACGCCTTCGACTCGCTGCTGATCTCCGGCTCGGACACCATCACGATCCACGTCGATGATGGCACGCCACCGCCTCTGGACAGCGACGGCGACGGCATCCCCGATGCGACCGACAACTGCCCGTTTGCCTTCAACCCCTCGCAACTGGACAGCGACGGCGACGGCATCGGCGACGCGTGCGACAACTGCCCGTTCGTGGCCAACCCCGACCAGGGTGACCGCGACGTGAACGGCGTCGGCAACGCCTGCGACGTGCAGCGCTACTACGTCAACGCGGGTGCGACCGGCCTCAACAACGGGCTGTCCTGGGCGAACGCCTTCACGACCCTTGAGGCCGCGCTCGTCGCCTCCGATTCCACCCCCACCATCGGCGAGATCTGGATCGCCCAGGGGCGGTATGTCCCGACCGCGAGGACCAACCCCGCCGACGCTCGCTCGGCGACCTTCGTGCTGCGCCAGGGGGTCTCGCTCCGCGGCGGGTTCATCGGGAACGAGAGCAGCGCCATGGAGGCCGACCCCCGCGCCAACCGGACCATCCTCTCCGGCGATCGCTCCAACAACGACACGCCGAACTTCGGCAATCGGTCGGAGAACGTGTACACGGTGGTCACGAGCGCGGCCGGCGTCGGCGCCGACACGATCCTCGACGGTCTCTTCATCAGCGGCGGGAACGCCGGCGGCACCACGCTCCCCGGCGCTCTCAACCTCCTGGGGACGACCCCGACGATCCGGCGCTGCGACTTCTTCTCCAACCAGGGCGGCACCGCCGGCGGCGGGGCCGTGCAGTTCAGCGGCCAGGGCCCGCTGAGCTTCGACCGGTGCCGATTCTTCGGGAACACCGTCGCCGGCACCGGGGGGGCCGTGATCATCACCGGCGGCACGCCCCAGTTCGTCAACTGCCTCTTCACCGGCAACACCGCCACCGGCGGCACGACCGCCCGGGGCGGGGCCGTGGCCACCATCAACGCGGGCCCGACCCTGCTCAACTGCACCGTGGCGGGCAACTCGACCACCGGGCTCGGAGGCGGCGTGTACCTGCAGGGCTCCGCCAACTTCGCCGGCAGCGTGCTGAACAGCATCACCTACTTCAACACCGATTCCGGCGGCACCGGCAGCACCGCCCAGATCCGCACGAGCGGCGGTGAGGTCGCCAACGTCTTCTACTGCTGTGTCCAGGGCGGCTTCACGGGCCCGAACATCTCGGGTAACCCGCAGTTCTCGAACCTCAACGGGCCGGACGGGGTGATCGGCACTCCGGATGACCAGGCCCGGCCGCACCCCGGCTCGCCGGTGGACGATGCGGGATCGAACCCCGATTCCGTCGGCGTGTTGTACGACCTGGACGGCCTGCCGCGGCTGGCGGACGATCGCTCCCGGATGGACTCGGGCGTCGGCCCGGCGCCGATCGTGGACATGGGTGTGTATGAGCAGCCGCGATGCCGCGCCGACTGGAACCTGGACGCGACCCTGAACTCACAGGACTTCTTCGACTACCTGAATGACTTCTTCGGGGCGAACCCGGCGGCGGACTTCAACCAGGACGGCGCGGTCAACTCGCAGGACTTCTTCGACTTCCTGAATGCGTTCTTCGCGGGATGCCCGTAGGCGAGGGTTGCCGGGCGCCGGCCGGCGAGCTTCGTCGGGCACCCCTCCGGTCGCGGCCGAGGGCTGCCGCCGGGCGTCGCGTGTGAATGGGGGGAGTCTTCCGTGGTGAGTGGCATGTGCGGTTGCTCATCGCTTGCGGGTCGCGTTTCCTACCGGAGGCCGAGCAGTGTGACAAGATCCTCCTTGGTGGGGTCGAACGCCTTCGTCCGTTGCTTCTTGAGCTTCTCGATGTCGCCGGAGGACAGGTGCCACGAGAGCGGCCATTTCTCGCCCTGCGGCTCGAACACCACGCGCTCGATCCTGAGGGGATGCTGCTGCGACGAGCTGACCTCGGTAAGCAGCTTGACATCGAGGTCGTTGCGCGCGATCTGGGTCGAGGTGCGCGTCTTGAGAAGGCCTTCGATCGGACCGACGACGGCGTCCGTCCAGCTCTTTGGCAGATACGAGGGCCGTTCGTCCTTCTTCGGCGGTGCGTCGTCCTTTCTCTGGTCGGTCATCTGCTGGGCCGACGCCGGCCTTTGCCGGGCCCTGCCCTCGCCCTCCCGCTCGAACGCTCGGATCTCAACCACGACGATGCGATCGAGCCAAGCGGGGAGGCCATCGGGCCTCAGAGAGCGGATCCACTCGATTGCGGTCATGATGCCCGCGTTGTCGAAGTAGCCGCCGTCGGCCACCGCGACCTCCGGAAGGTCGAACTTGCCCGGCCCGACGACCTTGGGCCTGGAGATGGGCGTCACGTACGGGAACGTCGCCGACAGCCGGGCGGCGGTCACCACGTCCACGTCGACATCCAGCAGATCCGTGTCGCCCGCCAGAGCGGCGATATCCACCGCGCTCTCGGCCGACTCGGGGATGCTGACATTGGCGAACAGGATCCGGTTGCCGCTGACGATGTCGAACGCGTTGAACGCGACCCCGGGAAGACGGCCATCGCGCACGGCCTGGACCCAATCGGACCAGCGGTCGTCGAGGAACTTCCGCCCGTACCCCTTGGGCCCGTCGCGGGGCAACGCCCGCCAGGCCTGCTCCAGCGCCCAGGCCCGGTTCACGTCGGCCGACCAACTGCCGGGGAGGAGAGTGCGCCCCATGTCCGGGTAGACGATTCCCCAGGCGACCTCGGAGATACTCGAGCGGCTCGCGACATCACGGATGGTCTGCAAGCGATCCGCCGGCGGCGCCCCTATGGCCGGGTCGAAGGCGGCCAGGAAATACATGATCCCGACGCTCCCGCCGGAAACCCCGCTGTAGAAGCGGGTGGCGCGCGTGAAGCCCGGCCCCAGGCGCGGATCATCCTGCAGCCAGGTGAGCACGCTGGCCGTCCAGGCGGCCGACTGGATGCCGCCGCCGCTGGCGCACACCACGACGGCGGTGTGTTCCCAGGGCGAGCCCGGTGCGGGCATGTACCTGGCGAATGGTGTGTTTGGCGAGGGGAGCGCCGCCACGGCGCCGGCCGGAACGGGGTGCATGGCGAAGAAGTACGGGTTGCGCGTGCCGATGGCGAAGATCGACAGGGCCAGGACCATGACCAGCAGCGGGAGCCTGAAGCGGTCGAGAAAGAACGCCATTCCGGAAAGCACGACCACCAGCAGTCCGTGCAGCAGCAGGAGGTACGCCAAGGCGGTCGGCGGCGGGAGCCAGGGCCGGCCGGGGCGGAAGATCACCATGCCCGCGAGGTAGAGCGCGCCGAAGGCGCATACGAGCGTCGTCGCGAGGATGTGGCCGGGGAAGATGAAGGGCACGCCGTCGTCGTCATGGCCGACGTAGCCGTCTCGGAAGGCCGGCGCCCGCGTCGCGAGCCATCCGGCCAGCCATCGTGTGCGCTTGTCGGCCCAGAACAGGTAGTCGTCCACCTTGTTGCGGACGAGCCAGGGGATCGCCCCGACCACCACCACCACGGCAAGACCTGCACCGATCACGGACCAGGTCCGGTCGGTCTCCCACGCCGCGAGCCCGAGGGCCGGGAAGGCGAACGCCGTCGAGAAGAACAGCCACCTGGCCCACAAGGCGGGCGGCGGCGCCGGGAGCAGGATGTCAAGCTCCACCGAGCGGGCGGCGGCGTAGGTGCCGGCGATGCGGGCGCACAGGGTGCACAGCCACGCGCAGATGATCGCCATCGGCGCGATCAGCGCCATCCCCAGCGGACCGATCTCGAAGAGGTTCCGCAGCATCGGGCTGGCGATGCTGACCGCCGCGAGCGGGAACAGGATCAGCACGGCAGCCCCCAGCAGCGGCACCCGCTGCCAGCAGATCGACCGGACCCAGGATTCGCGCCGCCCCCACTTGGCCGGTGCGGACGCCGCATGGGCCCCCCTAGGGCGAGGCGGCGTGTTGCTTCCGTCGTCTGGCATCGGTCACCTCCAGCGCTGTGTGTTCCGGGGCACTGTCAGGGTTGCGTAGTGACGATCTCCCCCTCGTCGCACCGCCCGTAGCTCATCCGCTGCACGACGTGGCCCTGCGGGTCGATCAGCTCGACGGTGTCGCCGCCGTTGTTGAGCGTCATCTTGCGGCTTCGGCGCAGGACGTCCGTGCGGCCGCCCGCCGGCACGGTGCCGTCCTGGGCGTCGAGGAGCCACTCGGTGTTGGCCGCGTCGCGGAGCTTCCAGCCCGCCAAAGGGATGGCCGTCGCGCCGCCGTTGGAGAGCGTGACCGACTCGTTCTTGCTCTCGTCGCCGGGCGGGTTGGGGAGCAGCTCGGCGATGCGCAGGCCCGGCGCGGCCGGCCCCGCCGCCGCCCTGAGCCTGAACCACACCACCACCGGGAAGTGGTCGGTCACCAGGCGCGGGTCGTGCTCGTGCGGGATGGCGACGGTTTCGATCTTCTGGGCCAGGGCCGGCGAAAGGAGCACGTGGTCGATGCTGGTGAACTCCAGGGGCGGGTCGACGCTGCCGTTGCGGTTGGCGTCGTAGAAGGCGGTCCAGCGGAGCGATTGGTCGAGGCGCGAGGCCGCGCTGACCAGGTCGTCGGCGGGGTCGGCCGGGTCCATGGCCCTGATGGAACTGAGGACGGTGGTGATGGGCTGGCTGCCGATGTGATCCATCGCCTCCTGGGAGCCGTCGTAGTCGTTGAAGTCGCCGATCACGACGACCTGGAAGCCGGCGTGCAGCTCGTCCAGGGCGATGCTCCGCACCGCGTCGGCCTGGGCCTGGCGCGGCAGACGCCGGCTCTCTTCGGGCGGGATGGCCAGCAGGTGGATGCCGACGAGGGCGATCTTCAGATCCGGAGCCACGTCGATCCTGGCGATGTAGTTCTTGCTGACGTTCTTGGTGATGTTCCCGCTTGTCCCGGCGCGGTCGTCGCGCCGGATAGCGCCCCCCTCGGGGTCGATGCGGGTGAGCAGGCACACGTCCTGGCCGGTGAACGAGTCCGTGCCCTTGACCAGGTACGGCGCATACCCCCGGCCCGCCAGGAAATGGTCGTTGAAGAGGGTGAGCGAGTCGAGGTTCTCCACCTCGCAGAGGTTGACGATGTCGGGGTCGGCCTTGAGGATCAGCTCCGACACGCGGCGCATGTGCTCCTCGCACTCGGTGGGGGAGCCCTTCCAGGGGAAGTCGGCCTGGCCCTCCTCGGGGTCCTGGCCGTCCCAGAGGAACTCGGCGTTGAGCTGCATGATGGACAGGCGCGACTTGTCGAGGCGGCGGTCGTCGGCGCGGGCGGAGGCGGTGAGGCAGAAGAGCGCGACCAGGATCGAGGCGGCGCTGACCGGGATCGTTCTTGCGGACATCCTCATGGGCATGACTCCTCGGCGCGGCGTGCACGCGAACCTACACCGGACCGGCGGCCAGACCGGGCTCGAAACCGCTTGACGAATCTGTTGCCCCCGCCGCGGAGCCTTGTCGCGGCAAGACTGTCGTGGTCCCTGGGAAGAGAGACGATCGTGGAGCAGCATACTGGACAGGAAAGGAAGAGGAAATCACTCGTTTGAGGTGGCGGTCAGGGCGCGGCCCTCCTCGAGAGAAAGCCGCGAATCGGGCGCACCGGCGCGCCGACCCGCGGATTTTCCTTCCCGCGACCTGGATCACATCGCGCCGTACGTGAGAGTCGAGGCGATCAGGAGGAGGACGTGGGCGGCATCAACCAGAGGCACGGTCGGACGCCGTCCGCTACTTCGCCGACGACCAGGTCGGCTTGCCGCTGGCGTCGAACAGGTCCACACTCGGGCCCAGGTCCGGCGCGTGGGCCCGCGCCCGGACCGCACCGGCCGAGTCGTAGAGGTTCAGCCCCGCGCCCCAGCCGGCCAGGAACAACTCCATCCGGGCCTGGCCCTTGTCATCGAGCATGAACAGGTCCGGCCCGTTCTCGGTCAGCCGTAGCGCCGCGCGGGTCCGGCCCGCGGCGTCCACCAGCCTGAACTCCTCCGCCACCAGAGCCCCGGCGCCCGGGCCCGCACCCCCGCACCCCCCGCCAGTGGGCGCGGGCGGCGGCCGGGCCATCCCCAGCGAAACCCAGGTCAGAGCCGCGGCCCCCAATCCGAGCCCAACTCCGGTACCGAAGGCCCTCCAACTCCGCTGCTGCCGCTCCAGCGCGCACAACCGCTCCTCGACCGAGTTTGTCGACATCGCCGTACTCCTACTTGTCTAGTCACCGTGCGGCACCGGAATGGTCCGCCGAGGCGCTACGCACAGCCGCCGAGATTGGTTCCCCCGTCCTCAAGCAGCTCGGGCACCGGAGCATGCGACGACGGCGCAGTACCTGGACCACACCGCTCCCTACGCGGTGGTGGAGGCGATGAGGAAGAGGTCGAGGGGGTGCTGAACGCGGTCACGGGCAGCCGGCGAAGAACCCCGTCAGGAAATCAAAGAAGTCCTGGCTGTTTGTGACCGCGTCCATGTTGAAGTCGGCGTCGCCGGCGAAGAACGATGTGAGGAAGTCGAAAAAGTCCTGGCTCGTCACGGTGCCGGAGCTGTTCCAGTCGGCGGGGCAGTCGGCGATACGCACGAGCTGGAACCCGTTGATGCCCGACTGGATGTTCCCGCCGTACAGGCCCGAGTGCAGGCCGATCGTGCCATCCGGCGGCATCGTCACCGTGAACCGCCCGTACGTGATCCCCGGGGAATGGTGCCCCGGCCATGCGCCGCCGACCATCAACGGGCCGGGCGAGCCCGAGTCAACACGCACGCGGCACATCCGCGTCGGGTCGTCGGGCGTCATCGCGTAGATGGTGACCTGGTACGTCCCGCCCAGCAGGTGCTCGACCCAGATGCACGCATCCACGGGGTTGTTGAACGAGAGCATCATGTCGTCCATGAGGGCGGCATCGCCCCCGACGGCGCCGGCGATGTGGTGCGAGAGCATGTCGGTGGCGCCGTTGTTGTAGATGCGGGCGCTGATCGGCTGGCCGTAGAGGTTGACCAGGTCGAATCGCTGGTTCGTGGGGAGCGACTCGAAGGAGTTCCAGGTTCCGGGACGGGCCGCGGCGCCGTAGGTGTGCGCGGGGATCGAGTCGGGCGTGCCGAAATCGATGTTGATTGACTGGGCCAGGGCGGGGACGGCCGCGGCGGAGACGGAGACGACGAGCGCGACACCGAGCGAGCGACGCATGATGACATCTCCTTTGGGGGCGCCCCCTGGTGCCTCCACCAATAGTTTGGCACACGGCCCGGTCGACCATCAAGAGAAAAACCACCAAATCTTGACCCAATTATGCCGTTCCCCGTATTGGGGCGGGCCCCCGCCCGTTTTTTCCTCCGGCAGCGGGCTCAGAGCGGCTTGAGCCGAGCATTTGCGTTCGGAACGAGGTACTGGGTGGCGCCCCCCGACCGATACCAGTAGTCGCGACCCTCGGTCGGCGACCTTCGCGACGGGGCCTTCATGTTCCAGTCCACCAAGAGGTCGCCCGCGGTGCTCACCAGCACCGGTGTCGCGGTCAGCGTCAGATACTGCTTCTTGAGCGTCTGGCTG
Organism: Phycisphaerae bacterium; assembly: GCA_041485385.1. GTDB lineage: Bacteria > Planctomycetota > Phycisphaerae > Phycisphaerales > UBA1924 > JBGPJM01. The sequence continues at coordinate 20,060 of JBGPJM010000034.1, forward strand.
GGCTTCGTGGCGGTCTTCTCCTGCGGCGTGGCCGGCTTGCAGTACCAGTTCCCACCCGACCCCTCGCCTGGCTCCCGGAAGTTGCAGAGCGCAACGTTCGCGCCGAGCGTCGCTGCGAATACGTCGCAATCGAAGTTGATCGCCTGCATCCACGACAGCCACACGGGAGTCGCGCCGTTGATCGTCAACGCAAAGGGAGATGCGCCGCGTTGCCGAGAGGTGACCGAACGACCAAGGTAGCCAGGGCCAAAATGCTCGCAGATGAAGGTAAAGGCCCGACGCATGCGGTCGCGATGCGCTGGGCTCTTCGGTGACCAGCCCGTCGCCCTCATCGCGTCTCCGAACCTGTCAGCGCTGAGCTGCATCAGGGCAGTCTACGGCATGGACCCTCGCCTGCGCTGGAGATTCTCGGCATGCCTTGGCGCCGGCGAGGATGACCGTTCAACGTGGCGGCAGTCAGGCGTCGATCAAACTGACAACGTAGTGCAGCGCCGGGCGCCACTCCGCGCGGAAGCAGGCGAAGAGGTTCAGCAGATCAGTAAGCGGCAGCTCCTCGAAGACGATGGTTGCCTGGCGGTCTGGCCGTGCCGGTGCGCCCGCCGGCAAGGCCGCTTGCAGCTCCGCGGCACTCAGAACCGGGTGATCGTCCATCGCTCGGAAGGCCGCCTCGAGCAGGCGCTGGGCGCCCTGCTCCGCCCCTGGGCTCGCGGCTCCGTACGCGGCGATCTGGTAGTGCAGGCTCCACGGAACGGGCCTCCCTTCCGGGCCGGCCGGGCCGGCGCGCCCGGGCGGCGCACTCCGGAGGCGCGAGGAAACCGCAACCCGGTAGAGAGCCACATTCAGACGGGCGTGGCCCGACTTGACGGCACGCCGCTCGGCCTGCGCCGGGGTCAGCGTCGTGACCTCGGTCTTCGGGGGCATGGCCGTCCGAACCAGCCTTTGCAGGGCGAGCGTGGCGGCGGCGATGTTGGAGGGGGTGCTCACGGGGGGCCAGCCTACCCCGACGGCCCCTCTCCCGGAGTCCGCGGCGGCGGCGGATTCGCCCGCTTGTCCCTGCCGCGGCCCTCGCGCGACACCGACCGAACCTCCAAACCCCGGCGCAACCCCTCCAGCAGGGCCGCATCGGCCGACGGGGCGTCGATATGGATGACCACCTCGCGCCGGACTGGGACCAGGACGCCGGCCACTCGGAACCGCATGGCGTGCTCCCTTCGAGCGTGCTTCTCTCTGTGAGGACGCTCGGGAAGCCCCTGATTGGACACGCCGGGCGCGGAATTCGGGCGTTTCCGGCCGCCGCCCGCCGAGAAGGTCCCGGCTACGCTGGGAAACCGCCGGGCAACGGTCGGCCGGGCGACCAAACGCGAGGGACCATGGACAAGGGACGGCTCGAAGCATTCAACGTGGGCGGCGCGAATACCGGCGCACCGATGGTCACCCGAATGGGTGGGGCGGCCGCTCAGGCGTGACGAGCGCCTTGGCTGCTTCATAGAAGATCGGGCGGCAACGGTCCGCATGACCCGCGGCCGGCGGCTGGGCACCTCATCGCTGCGTATACGGATACACTTATCCGCATTTAGCGCCCGGCCATGTTGTCGCAGGTTGCCCCGCGTGTCCGCGCCGCTGCCCGTCGGTTGCCTGGTCGAGAACCGTCGCCGCCCCCGAGCACGCACGTGAAGGAACCGCACCCCATGACCGTGGTTTCCGCTCCCCGGAACGTCTCGCTCCCCACCCGTCCCGTCCACCCCCGCGGCTCCCGCGCCCGCGTTCTGCTCAGCAGCGTCTTCGGGCCCTACGCCCAGGACGACGAGCATGGCAGCCGCGCCCTCAACCCGATGGAGCTGTACCACAACCAGGTCACCCGCGTGCAACGGGCCTTCTCGCTGCGCATGTTCCATCGCTCCTGGGGCCTGATGCTCCTCCAAGCCAACATCGACGCGCCCTGCACCCTGCTGGACTTCCCCACCCTCGATCGCTTCGTCGAGGAGCTCCGTACCAACCCGTACGACGTGGTCGGCATCGGCGCGATCATCCCCAACATCGCCAAGGTCCGCCGGATGTGCTCGCTGGTCCGCGAGCACCAGCCCAACGCGACCATCGTCGTCGGCGGGCACGTCGCCAACTACCCGGACGTCGAGGAGATCATCGACGCCGACCACGTCGTCCGCGGCGAGGGCGTCGCGTGGTTACGCGGGTTCCTGGGCGAGCGCGTGGATCGTCCGATCCGCCATCCGCGCATCCTCTCGGGCCTTGGCGCTCGCACGATGGGCGTCACGCTGCGCGACAAGCCCGGCGACGTCGCCGCGGTCCTGCTCCCGTCGGTCGGCTGCCCCATGGGCTGCAACTTCTGCGCCACCTCGGCCATGTTCGGCGGCAAGGGCTCGTGCATCCACTTCTACGAGACCGGCGACGAACTCTTCGAGGTGATGTGCGGCCTTGAGCAAGACATGGGCATCCGCTCCTTCTTCGTCATGGACGAGAACTTCCTGTTCCACCGCAAGCGGGCGCTGCGCCTGCTGGAACTGATGCGGCAGCACGCCAAGGCCTGGTCGCTCTACGTCTTCAGCTCCGCCAACACCTTCCGCGCCTACACGATGGAGCAGATCGTCGGCCTGGGTATCTCGTGGGTCTGGATGGGGCTGGAGGGCGAGGACTCCCAGTACGCCAAGCTCAAGCACACCGACAGCCGGGCGCTGGTCCGCACGCTCCAGTCCCACGGCGTGCGGGTGCTCGGCTCCAGCATCATCGGCATGGAGGATCACACGCCCGACACCATCGACGCGGTCATCGAGCACGCCGTCGGGCACGACACCGAGTTCCACCAGTTCATGCTCTACACGCCCATCCCGGGCACGCCCCTGCACGCCGAGCACAAGGCCGCCGGCTCGCTGCTCGACGCGGGCGAGTACAACGAGGCCGACATCCACGGACAGCTCAAGTTCAACTTCCGCCACCCGCACATCCGTGACGGGCGCGAGGGCGAGCTCCTGCTCCGGGCGTTCCGGCGCGATTTCGAGGTCAACGGCCCCAGCGTCGTCCGCATCGCCCGCACCGTCCTGCAGGGTTGGCAACGATACAAAGACCACCCGGACCCGCGCCTCCGCGCCCGCTTCGCCCATGAGGCCCGCGATCTGGCCGTCTCCTACTCCGGGGCACTCTGGGCCGCCGCTCGCTTTTTCCGCCGCTCAAACCCCGCCCTCGTCGCCCGGATCAAGGCCGTCCTGGGAGCCATCCATCGCGAGTGCGGCCTGCGCTCGCGATTGGCCGCACCGATTGTCGGCCGGTATCTCACCATGATGCTCCGCCGTGAAGAGCGGAGGCTCAGCCGCGGCTGGACGTACGAGCCGCCGACGTTCTACGAGAAAGGCGAGACGGGCGGCGCAACGCAAGGCGGGACTGGGCATGGCGGGCGCCGAGCAGCGGACTCGTGCCGGAGCATACGGTCTGCGTGCACGGTCGCCAAATGGGCCTGAGAGGACTCGAACCTCCGACCTCGCCCTTATCAGGGGCGCGCTCTAGCCAGCTGAGCTACAAGCCCGGAATGTCGGCCCGCCGGGTCGCGGCGGGCCTGGCGCGGGCGGGGAGGGGGGTCGCCGCCGCGCGAGGCGGAGTATATGCGTGGGAGCCGGAGGGGTGAAGAGCCGCGAAGGCCCGGGAAACAGGGCGTCAGAGGCCCGTCGCCTGCTTCTGCACGACCTTGCCCTTGGAGAAGGTGATGACGATGCGCCCGGAGCCGGCCTTCCAGACGTAGGTCTTGTCGGCCGCGCCCTTGGAGATATCCGGCACGCCCGCGCTGTTGACGGTGAGGCCGCCGTCGGAGGTGTCGTCGCTGCCCGAGCCGAGGAGGTCCTCGACCTGGGCGAGCGTCATGCCGACCTGGACCTTGTCGAACTTTTCGCGGCTGACCTTGCTCTCGCAGGCGATCAGCAGCACGCAGGCGCACAGGGCGAGCCCGAGGCGCGCGATGGGGCCGGTTCGGGGGAGGAGTCTTGACATGGCGGGCTCCGTTGCGGGTTGGCGTGCGGCGTCGCGTAGTGCGCGCCGAAGCGGGATCGGACCAGCAGGGAAGACGGGGATCAGCGTACCTTCTTTCGGACTCGGGCCTTGGCGCGCGCGGCCTTCTTCTTGCCGCGTGCGGGCTTCTTGCGCCGGGCGGACTTGGCCGCGCGCGGGGCGGCGCGGACGGTCTTCGTGCGCCGGGTCATCTTCTTGCGGCGTTTGGCGGGTCGTGCGCGCCTTGGTGATTTCGGGGCGGCGGCGGCGCGCGGCTCCGGCATCGCGGCGACGGGGTTCAGCGCTCGCTCCGCGGCGACCCTCGCGAGGAGTGCCTCAACGGCCGCCACAAGGCTGAACCAGTCGCTGAACGCGGCTTCTGGGAACTGCCGGCGGGCGGCCCGCGCCTTGTCCAGCTCGCCACCGGCGAACATGACCGGCACGTCGCGGAGCCTCTTGTGCTCGGTCGTCACGGCGGCGACACGCCGTCCGTGGGACGGGAGCCGATCGAGCGAGACGACCAGCGCATCGGGCGGCAGCGCCTTGAGAAGGCGCCAGGCCTCCTCGCCTGAGTCGGAGTGCACGGTGACGTCATGGCCCGCGTCCCGCAGCGGACGGGACCGCTCGTGGGCTTCCTCCTTGTTCCAGTGGATAAAGAAGAGTCGGGCCATGCGTTGATCTCCTCACTGACTATCCGAGACACGGGCGGCGGACGTGAACTATTTCGAGGGATCCGGCGCGCCGGCCGGGGGCACAGGCGGCTTCGCGCCGGACTGGCCGAGCCGGTGCTCGAGGAGCCACGGGAGCGCGCCCGGCAACGCGGCCCCGACGACGAACGAGTGGCCGTACCCCTCGATCCTGCGGAACTCGACCGGGAGCCCGGCCTCCTTCGCGGCCCCGGCGGCACGCTCGACGCGCTCGGCCGGAACGACGGGGTCGCGCCCCGCCGCGATGACCAGCGTGGGCGGGATCGGGCCGACGGAAGGGAACGACCCAACGCCGGCGATCGAGCACACGGCGGCGATCCTGTCGGCGCGGAGCAGCGACCACGCGGCCACAACCCCGCCGCCCATGGAATGCCCGATGACGTAGATGCGGGCGGGATCGACGGCGTAATCGAGAGAGACGGACTCGACGATGGTGTCGAAGAGGTCGGGGGTCGCGGAGAAGGGGCCGACCTGTGGGGCCAGCAGGATGAAGCCGTGCTGGTCGGCGAGGGTCTTGATGATGCCGGCGCCGTAGGCCTCGGGGAAGAGGCTCTCGTCGCCGCCGGCGCCGTGGAGGGCGATGACGAGCGGGAGAGGTGTGTCGCCGGCCGCCTGCTTGGGTGCGTAGAGGCGCGACGGGACATCGGTGGACCCGACCGCCACAGGTCGCCAGTAATCGCCGGTGCGCCGGCGGTACGGGTTGCGCAGATCGGAGAGGGCCCTGACCTCGGCATCCAGCTCGGTCTCCAGCGCCGGAAGATCAGCGAGGAACTCGGCGGAGTTGGCGGGGGATGGGCGGTCGGTGAGCAGGGCGTTGCGAGCGCGGCAGATGCCCAGCGCATGGATGAGCTCGGGGGTTTCGACGACGAGCCGGGCGATGCGGTCGGCGTTGGTCAGCCGCGTCGCTCCGAGAGAGTGAGTGGCGATACAGAACGTGCCCGCGGCGACCTGGTCGCCCCTGGGGGAGAGAAGGGCGACCTCGTAGGTGCCGGGAGCGAGGCCGGCGATGTTGAGGGCGTTGTCGGCGATGTGAACGCGCACGGGGGATTCATCGACGGGGACGTCCAGGGGCGTGCGCGACTCGGGGCCGCCGGCGGCCCGGGTATGGAGGAGGAGCGTGAGCCGGAGAGGGGAGCCGCCGCGCGAGGAGAGCTCCGCGGGGTACATCGAGGTGAACGTGACCGACGGGCGGCCGGCGCCGAGCACGTACACGGGCGGGTCGATGACGACCTTGATCGATTGGGCCAGGAGCATCGCGCCGTCAGGGGCTTTGGACTCGGGAAGGAGTGAGTTGGCCGCGTGGTTGATCAGGCGGACGGCCTCGCCGAACTGGCCGGAGAAGTAGGCGGTGGTGGCGCTGTCGAAGGTGGTGTTGATGTCGGCGAGCTTCCGGCCCGTCGGCGGGCCCGCGAAGAAGGCGTGCTCAAGGCGGAGGTACGCGGCGGCGAGATCGGCCCGGGCGACGGCGGACCCAGCCGGCGGTGTCGGGGGGGTGGGGGGCTGCCGGTCGGGGGGAGGCGGCGCGCCCGAGTTGCCCGGATTGTCCTGGCGGGCCAGAGCGGGCGCGAGGAGACCGAGGACGACGAGGAGGATCGCGGCAGGCTTGTACGGCTTCATCATGGGGTTGTCCGGTTGGGCGGGCCAAGGCACGGTAGGGAGGAGGGGAAGTTGGGGCGACGGTCAGGCATCGAGGTGTTGGAGCCGGGGACTATTTCGCTGGCGAGTCTCCCGGGGCCGGGGCAATGGGGCGGCGGTGGACGCCGAGCTGGACGTAATCGCGCTTGAACATCAGTTCGAAGGTCCAGTCGATCGCAACGCGGATGCGCCGGCTCCAGCCCGGCGTCTTCATGAGGTAGACCGTCCGCCACATCCACCACGCGAGGAACCCGGAGAGCTTGATCCCGAAGACCTTGGCGACGCCCGTGCGGCAACCCAAGGCGGCCAGCGAACCGACGCTCTGGATGTCGCACGGGAGAGTGGGCTTGCCGGAGAGCGCGCGCGCGAGGTTGCGGGCGAGAACCTGGCCCTCGCGGACGGCGTGCTGGGCGGTGGCCGGGTAGGGGCGCCCGGCGCCGTCGGTGTTGACGGCGCAGTCGCCGATGCCCCACACGTTGGCCATACCCTTGACGCGGAGGTCTCGCTCGCACTCGATGTAGCCGCGTGCGTCGCGCGGGACGGGGAGCTTGAGGGTGAGGGGCGTGGGGGCGACGCCGGCGCACCAGATGACCGTGCGGGAGGCCAGCCGAAGCACCGACTTGTCGGCGCCCTCCAGCTCGGCGAAGTCGGGGCCGATGGCGCGCAGGGAGGTGTTCAGGTGGACGTCCACGTTGCGCCGGCGGAGGTTGCTCTCGGCGTACTCGGAGAGGTCCCCGTCAAGGGCGGCAAGGATGCGCTCGGAGCGCTCGACCAGCGTCACACGGATGCTGGCCCGGGTCTCGGGCGAGTATTTGCGAGCGGCGCTGTTGAGGAACGCGTCAAGCTCGCCGGCGACCTCCACGCCGGTGAAGTTGCCGCCGACGACGACGAAGTGGAGCAGCTCGCGCCGGCGGTCCGGGTCGTCGGTGGAGTCGGCGACCTCGAGCATCTGGATCGCATGGTCGCGGAGGGCGACGGCGTCGGCGAGCGACTTGAGATCCAGCCCGTACGCGGCCAACCCCGGGATCGGCGGCGTCCGCGTGACGCTCCCCAGCGCGATCACCAGATGGTCGAAGGGCTCGATCTCGATCTCGCCCGTCTCGCTCAGGCACGCGGTGACGACCCGCTGCTGGAGATCGACCCCGGTCACCTCGGCCATCTTGAACTGGGTTCGCTTCAGGAACGCGCGGATGGAGACCACGGCGTGCCGCGGCTCAAGGCTGCCGGTGCCCGCCTCCACCAGCAGGGGGAAGAAGACGAAGAAGTTGTGGCGGTCGATGAGGAGGATCCGGGCATCGCGATGGCCGGCGCGCCGGAGCTGCCTCTCCAGCGCCTGGGCGCAGTACGCGCCGGCGAACCCGCCGCCGAGTATGACGATTCGCGCCGGGCGGCGGGGTGGGGGGGCGGCTGGGTGGGGGGGCGGGGGGGCGCCGGCGGGCATCTACGGACTCCGTTGCGCGGAGGTTGAGGGGCGCGGGGGGCTGGCGATTATTGGGTCGGGGGGCAGCAGGCGCGGTACCGGGCGGGGCCGCGCGGCGGCGGGGGAGGGGGGTGCCACGGCCTGACCCGTCTCGTGCTTTCCCTCCCTCCTTCTCCCCCTTCTCCCCCAGGGCAGGCCGTGCGGGAGGTAGCAGCGTCCCGCCCGCACAAACCACCGCGGGGGGAGTCGGGAGCGGGGGCGGCGGGCGGGCGCAGCCTCACTACACTTGGGGAGGCGCTCATATCGGGCGTGTGTTCCACGGATTGCCATGGCTCGAAAACGTCAGGTCATACTGCTGAGGCTCGGAACAGGCGCGTCCGCCGGCGAGGGCGGAGGGGGGGGAGGGGGGGCGGGGATGGCCCCGCTCGGGACCTGCGAGGAGATCGTGGCGCTGCTCGCGCCGCACAACACCGCGCCGGACGGCTCGGGCCCGCAGGGGATGGGCGAGGAGCTGGGGATGGCGGTGCTGTACGGGCCGGGGTTCGTGGTGGAGATGCCGCTGACGGCGGGAGAGGGGGGGGCGGGCAACGGCGAGATCTCGCAGATCATGGTGACGGTCACCGACGAGGACTTCGCGTGGTCGGTGCTGATGCGCCTGTGCCGGCAGCTGCAGTGGAAGATGCTGGACCCGGAGAGCGGAAGGACGTTCGGGTGAACAGGGAGGGCGCGGGGGTTGAAGGAGCCGGAGCGACGATGCCGCAGGAAACCAAGACAAAGTTCGAGAGTGGCGCGGGCGCGGCGGCGGGGGCGGGAGGGGTGGGGGTGGCGCCGGTGACGCTGCAGGGCTGGACGGTCGACGTGCAGGACGAGGCCGCGGCGATGTCGGCTTTAGAGAAGGCATTCGATTACCGGGGCGATGTGACATTGACCTTGTCCGGGGGGAAGAGCGTCACGGGGTACATCTTCGACCGGCGGAAGGGCAAGACGCTGGCCGACTCGGCGGTGCGCCTGCTGACCGCGTCGAACGACGAGAAGGTGCGCGTGACGTACAGCGACATCCGGCGCGTGGAGTTCTCCGGCAGGGACGCCGCGCACGGCAAGTCGTTCGAGACGTGGGTGAAGAAGTACGTGGAGAAGAAACTCAAGGGCGAGACAGCGAGCCTGGAATCCGAGAGCGTGGAGTAGGACTTCCCATGCCGACGTACGTGTACGAGATCCTGGACAAGAAGGGCCAGGGAACGGGGAAGACGTTCGAGCTCGTGCAATCGATGCGCGACGCGGCCCTCACGAGGCACCCGGAGACGGGCGAGCCCGTCAAGCGGGTGATCCAGCCGCCCAACATCGCGGGCAACTGGTCGCCGCTGAAGAACAAAGAGAAGCTGAGCAACAAGAACCTTCAGCGCCTCGGCTTCACCAAGTACGAGAAGAAGGGCAAGGGCTACATGGAGCGCGTGGCGGGGAAGAAGGGGCCGCGGTCGATTTCGTCGGGGGAGTAGGCGTTGAGGCGTGATTGTCCATCTGGAGTTGTTGCCGGTCGGCCGGGGGTTTCGTGAGGTTTTTTGAGGTTCGGGGTGGGTTTTTTGAGGTTCGATGGGGGTTTTTTGAGGTTCGGCGAGGTTCTTTGAGGTTTTTGGGGGTTTTTTGAGGTTCTTTTTTTGGGTGTTTTTGATGTAAGTCATTGCAGCGCACGGAGTTGTGTTGGTTGGTGGCTGCTCGGTTGGAGGGGACCTGAAATGCATCTCTCGCAGAGGCGCTGGGGGCGCTGAGAAGAGGGGACGCGGGGAGGGGGAGCGGGGTATGGGGGACAGGGGACGAGAA